>JABSQW010000472.1 GCA_013215605.1 Myxococcales bacterium | reverse complement strand
GCGACTGCTCCTCGGAGAGGATCGCGCCAGTGCGATCGGCGACATTGCGAGAGAGAGCACTCGCTCGGGCCTGATCCCCATCATCAATTCGATGGCGGCCGCGGGAATCGTGAGTCTTCCGGGCATGATGACGGGGCAGATTCTCGCGGGAAGCGCGCCCTTCGATGCGGTGCGGTATCAGATCCTGATCATGTTCTTGATTGCAAGTGGCACGGGGCTGGGAACCCTGTGCGCGGTGTGGCTCGCGTCGCGTCGCCTCTTCGACAAGCGCCATCGCCTGCGCCTCGACCGGCTCGAGTCGGCGGGCTAGGGTGCACACGTGACGGATCAAGTCCGACTGCCGCCGCCTGCCGAGCTGGCCCTTCCGATCGGCGAGGCGATGTTCACGCAACGCGCCATCCGCAAGTTCAAGCCCGATTCGATCGATGACGAGCAGCTCGAACTGATCATGAACGCGGCTTCCAGAGCACCGAACGGGGGCAACTTTCAGCCGGCCCGCTTTCTGGTGATTCGCGATCCAGCGCGCATTCGCGCATTCGGTGGGCTCTACCGCGAAGCGTGGTGGGCCAAGCGGCGCGAGGGCCCGGGTTGGACGAAGCTCGAGGACATCCCCAAGTCGGAGAAGACCTTCCTGGCCGCAGCCCAGCTCGCCGACGAAATGAGCCAGGCACCCGTCGTGGTGCTCGCCTTTGCCAGGGTGCGAGGCGATCTCGGGCACTCGGTGCTGCCGGCGGTCCAGAACCTGCTCCTCGCCGCCCGCGCCCTCGGCATCGGATCGACCCTGACCACGCTCCACGACGACGTGATGTCGCGGGTCTTCGAAATGTTCGACGTGCCCGACGGCGCCCAGTTCTACTGCTGTATTCCGCTGGGGTATCCGCGGGGGCGCTTCGGCACGACCGTGCGCCGCCCCACCTCCGAGACGACCTACTGGGACGCCTGGGATCAGCCACCCCCCTGGCGCTAGAGGATCGACGACAGAGGCGGTCCCGATCTCAGGAGCGCGGCGCGGCCGTGATGAGACGCGCGGGAACGCCCGGCTTGAGCCCGTCCGCGCGCCCCTCGAAGTAGCGCCTGCTGAGGTCCTGCTCGGTCAGGTGTTCGATGATCGAGAAGCCGACATCGTCGAGGAGCGCCTCGAAGGCTTCGGGCTTCCAGCGGCTCCGCAGCGGCTCCCCGGATTGCTTGACCATCCCCTGGAGGGTCTTCAGGTAGCCGAGCTGCTCGTCGGTAAAGGGAACGTCGCACGCGTAGTTGAGGACGAGCCGGCTCGCCGGTGCCATGCGCGCGACGAGCTCTCGCAGGCTCGCTTCGGTCGCGGACTCGGTGAGATAGGGAATCGTGTTCATCCACGAAACGACGCAACGTCGCTTCGGCTCGAACGCCGTCGCCTCGAGGCCTTCGCCGAGACTCGTCGTCTCGAAATCGATGGGAACGAATGTGGGCATCACATCGGGCGTCGCATCCGCCAGGGCGATGCGTTCTCGCTTGAGCGCCTGCACGTCGGGGTGGTCGACCTCGTAGACCCGCAGTCGATCGCAAAGGTCGCCGCGGCGCAGGGCGAACGTGTCGAAGCCCGCGCCGAGAATCACGTACTGATCGACGCCGTCGCGGACAGCGCGCTCGACCTCGTCCTCCGCGTAGCGAAGGCTTCCGACGTTGAGAGCAAAGACCGGTCCCGGGTCGAAGCCCTCGCGTTCGATCGCGTTGGCCGAGTACTCGGGATCCCGAGCCCGGGCCTGGGACTCCGGGCCGAGCAGCAGGACGGCCCAGGTGTCGTCGAGGATCGGCGGATCGGCGTGCAGCGCATGGGAGGCTCGGCCCAAGACCGCGCCCTCGGCGGTTCCGAGACTCTCGGCGTTTCCCGTCTTGGCCATCGGTCCTCCCGAAACGTCCTTCGAAGCGAGCATGTTCTACGAAATTCAGGGTCGGTTCAAGAGTTCGCGGTGCTGCAGTGTCAGCAGCAGAGCCTCGACGTCGTCGGTCGTGACGGGCGCATCGCCTACGAGGGTGGCATGGGTCCGATGTTCTTCGAGCCCGAGGAATCGGACAGCGCGATCGCGCGGCCGGTCCGCTGGAGAGCAGTACGCAGGTCGTTGGCGACGGTGTAGAGCGTCGGAACCAGGACGAGCGTGACGAGCGTCGAGAAGGCGAGTCCCCAACCCAAGGCCAACGACATCGGGGAGACCATCGCGTCGTAACCACCCAGGCCGTAGGCGGTCGGGAGAACGCCGCCGAGCGTGGTGAGAGTCGTGACCAGAACGGGGCGCAGCCTGCTCACCACCGCGTCGACGATGGCATCCATCCGCTGGCGGGGGCTCGGGTCGGAGAGAGCGCCCACGTTGCGATGGATGGCGTCCACCATCACGATCGATGCGTTCACCACCACACCTGCGAGTCCGACGGTTCCCATCATCGCGAACATGGAGAGGGACTGGCCGTGGAGGAAGAACGTGAGCACGACTCCCGCAAGCGAGAACGGGATGATGGCCACCACGAAACTCGCCTCGAGGAACGATCCGAGCATCAGCGCGATCACCGTGGTAATGCCCGCTAAGGCGAGGAGGGCCGCGATACCCATGTCCGCGGTGGTCTTGCGCGTCTCGACGGCCTCACCGCCGTAGTACACGTCGAGACCGTCCACACCGGCGTAGCGCGGGAAGAGATCGCGCTCGGCGACGGCGGCCATTGACAACGCCGTGTGGGGGCTGCCCGCGGTGAACTGGGCGCGAACCGTCGCCGTGCGCAGTCCGTCGCGGTGGTAGATGCGCTGTACCGCCGGCACCTCGATCGGTTGGACGACGTCGCGCATGCGAACGAGGGAGCCGTTGCGCGCACGTATCGGCGTCTCGAGCAACGCTTCGAGCGACTGACGCGCAGCCGGGTCGAAGAGTACTCGGTACTCGGTCGTCTCGTCGAGTTGGCGGTGCTCCGAGGCCACGATGCCGTGGAAGGCAGCTTTGAGCGTCATCCCCACGATCTCGGCATCGAGTCCTCGCAAGGCGAGCTTGCGGTAGTCGAGGTTGAGCTCGATCTGTGGTGTCCCGGGCCGCTCGTCGACGTCGATGTTCGCCACGCCGCCGACGCTCCGCAGCCAATCGGCGATCTCGAGCGCTGTTCCGCGCCGCAGCGCGTCCGCGTTGGCCGCGACGTGAATGGTGACGGGCTGCCCCACGGGCGGGCCCATGATCTCGGCGACGTACGTGATCCTCACGTCCGAGGGTACGATGAGCTCGCGCTCGAGAACTTCGATCCACTCAGCGCTCGTCTTCTCGCGCCCGACGTCGATGAACTGCGCGTTGATCACGGCCTCGTTCTCGGCGGTTCCGCGTTCGCGGTCGCCGCCCTCCTCGTCGCTCTGCTGGTGGCCGATTCGCGCCGTGACGGCGGCGAGGTCGTTGCCGAGAATCGCGGGCAGCTGACGTTCGACGGCCGCGACCACGGACTCCGTCTTCTCGATGGGGGTGCCGAGGGGTGCGTCGAACTTGATGTAGAGCGCCGCCGAGTCGTCCTGGGGAAACAGCTGGATCCCCAGGCGGGGCGCGACGAAGACGAGGATCGCGACGAGGGCCGCGAAGAAGACGATCAACACCGCGACCCGATGCTCGAGGATGCCGCCGAGCATTCGCCGATAGCGCCCTTCGAGCCGCGTCATGAAGGCTCGCTTGGGATTCTTCGCGACGCTCATCGCCATGGACATGTGCCCGGGCAGAATGAACAGCGACTCCAGGAGCGAGAGGCCGAGAGCCGTCATCACGACAGCGGGCAAGGAGAAGATCATCTTGCCCGTCATGCCGCCGAGGGCCCAGAGCGGCAGGAAGGCCAGCATGGTAGTGATCGCGGAGGCGATCACTGGACGCGACATCTCCGTCGCACCCACCACGGCGGCCTCGCGTTGATCGAGTCCCTCCTGCCACTTGGAGATCGCCCGCTCGGAGATCACCACGGCGTCATCGACCACCATGCCGAGCACGACGACGAAGGCGGTGAGGGTCACCATGTTGATGGAGAAGCCGATGATGGGGAACAGCGCGATGGTGCCCAGGAAGACGACGGGGAGCGCCACGAGGACCCACACCGCGGCGAGGGGAGTGAGGAAGACGAACAGTACGATCGCCACCAGTGCGGCGCCCAACGCCCCGTTGGTGAACATCAGGTCCAGACGATTCCGCGCCATGAAAGACTCGTCTTTCACGAACGAAGCGGAGACGCCACTCGGGAGCACGGTGGCGTTCACGGTCTCGCGGATCTGGTCCACGGTGTCGACGATGTCTGCGTTCTCGCGCTTGCGTACCACGATCGAAATTCCCGGCTCGGCGTTCGTGTGGGCGATCAGCCCGGTGTCTTCGCGCCCGACCTCGATTCGCCCCACATCCCGCACGCGCAGCGCGCCGCCACTCGGGAGGAAGCGGATGATCGTCTCACCCACCTGGGACGGATCGTCGAAGCGACTCCACAGCACCACCTGACGCCGCTCGGCGGCGGTCTTGAGCATGCCCCCGGTGCTCGACACGTTGCGGCGCTTCACGGCGTCGACGACATCCAGCAGGGTCACCCCGTGCTCGCGGGCCCGGCTTGGATCCACGAGGACCCTCACTTCGGGGTCCTGGAGCCCGATGAGGATCACGCGCGAGACGGTGTCGAGCCGGTTCAACCGCCGTTCGAGCAGCTTGCCGGCGCGAATGACGGCATCGGTCGGGCCCGAGAGCGCGATCTGGATGACCGGAAACTTCTGGGGATTGAGCCGCTGGGTCGTGGGCTCGTCCTCCATCTCCGGCGGGAAGTCCTTGATCGCATCGAGAAGCACCGACAGATCGCGCTCGGCTTCGAGGATCCGGCTATCGCTCAACCCGTCGTAGAGTTCGACGGTGGTGATTGCGGTGTTGTCCGTAACGACGCTGTGGAAGGACTTCACCCCGTCGAGATCCTCGACGGCTTCTTGTATCGGGATGGCGATCTTGGTCTCGACGTCACGCGCCGACGCACCCGGCAGTGTCGCGGTCACCATCAAGGTGGGGATCGTGACGTTGGGGAAGGTCTCACGGTTGGCGCGCGAAGCGGACAGGTATCCGGTGACGACGATGACGGCCACCATCAAGTGAACGAGAAAATGGCGATCGACGAAGTAGCGGATCAGACGTTCCACGAAGGACCGCGGTTACTGCTCGGGGCCCGCGGTGTTCGAGGCAAGGTCTGCTTCGACACTCACGCGAGCTCCATCGCGCAGCGCGAAGAGCCCTTCGACCACCACACGCTCACCGATCTCGGCGCCTTCGAGGAGTTCGACGGTCTGGGGGCTGCTGCGTCCGATGCGCGCTCGGCGCAACACGGCGCGGGTGCCATCCTCGTCCTCTACGATCACAAAGACCGAGAGCTGGCCGTCGCGTCGGATCAGCGCGGCGCGCGGGATGACCGCGTAGGTCTCGTCGCTCTCGGTTGCAAACTGTACCGAGGTCACCATGCCGACCCGCAGCTGGTCGTCTCGGTTGTCGATCCACAGCTCGACCGGGTAGGTGCCGCTCGCCGGGTCGGCGACGCGGCCGACGCTCTTCACCTCACCGCGCCGCTCGAACCCGCCGAGCTCTGCAAAGGAGACGGTCGCGATCGATTCGCGAGAAAGAGCCGCCGCTTCCGCCGCCGTGACGCCGGCGACGATACGCACCGAGGCCAGGTCGAAGAGGGTGGCGATGGGTGTCCCCGGCACGAGGTAGTCACCGACGTGCACGCTCACGCTCTCCAGCGTCCCCGTGAAAGGCGCGCGGACGTGCGAATCCGCCAGGGTGCGTTCGGCCGCGCGGACGGCGACCGCGGCGAGGGCCCAGGCGCTCTCGGCCCGCTCCGCGGCGAAGCGCAGGGCGTCGCGCTGCTGGTCGCTGATCGAGTTGCCGCGGATGAGCTGATCGCCGCGTTCGAGCTCTGCTCGGGCCTCCGAGAGATCGACCTCGCGCGCCTGCAAGGTGGCGCGCGCCTCGTCGACGGCGAGGGCGAGGCGCGACGCGTCGAGCTCGACGATCACCTGGTCGCGCTCGACCGCGTCGCCCGGCTCGACGCTGCGCCGGATCACCCGACCCACGACCTCGGCCGCGATCTTCGTCTCGCGAAAGGCGCGCACCATGCCGGTGGCTTCCGGACGTTGTGCGATCGGTTCCAGGCGAACGGTCTCCACCCGGACGCGGATCGCGGCGCGGTCGTCCGCCGCTCCGTTCGTCGCGCCCCTCGTCTCGGTCGCGTGTACGGGGCCGCCTCCATCTCCACAGCCGGCGGAGCCGACGGCGCAGAGAGCGAGGCAGAGGGCGTGAAAGAAGAAGTGGGGCTTCGCAGGTGTGAGGCGTCTCATGCCGACATCTCTGTCGGGCGCGTCATGAGGTCGGTTCCGATGGCGAGCAGGGCGACGTGGAGCTGGGAGGCGAGCATCTCGAAGTCGAACTGTTCGGGATCAATCTGGTGTCCGATGAAGCAGCCCTCGCACAGGGCCATGGCGAAGTGGGCGCACTCTTCGGCGACCTGCCGCGCGCGCGCCGCGCCGGCCTCGGCGAAGACGGCTTCGAGCGCGGTCACGAGAATGCGGCCGCTGCGCTCCCGGACGCGGCGCAGCGATTCGACGAGCTTCGGGTCGTCGCTGCGCTCGAGGGAGAGGAAGATCGCGAGCCGCAGAAACTCGGGCGGGCGCTCCTCGAAGGTCGAGAAGCCGCGGACCAGCAGGCGCCCGAGCCTTTCCGCGGGGTTGCCGGGCGGGTCCTGGGCGCGTTCCAGATCCGCGATCCAGCGCAGCGCGCTGCGCTCCATCACCGAGGCAAGCAACCCCTGCTTGCTCTCGAAGTGCCAGTAGATCGAGCTCGTCGGCAGGCCCGAGCTCTTGCTGATCGCCGAGATGCCCGTCGCCGCGTAGCCGCGCTCCGACATCAGGTGCTCGGCGGCGTCCAGGATCTTCTCTCGGGAACGCGCGCCCCGCGCTCGCGTGCGCGAGGCAGGGGCCTGACGGGGGGAGGACTCGATTTGCGGCATTTCCAACACGGGGGGTGGGCTCAAACCATTACTAGAACGATCGTTCCAGACAATCTGGATCGAGCGTAGACCAGACTCGCGACGAGCGCGACCTGTCGGCTGCATGATCCCACCCCAGGGATCGCGTACGCTCGCTGCCGCCGGCCGGAAAGTCGGGTCTGGGGAACTTCGATGACCGACGGTGGATTGGATCCGCTTCGCGCGGGACTCGAAGAGTGGATCGGGAAGTCGCTGAGCGCGTCGGGGCCCGCGGTGGCGCCCGACGAAGTCAACCTCCCCATGATCCGGCACTGGGTCGACGCCTTCGGCGACCGCAACCCGGTGTATCTCGACGAGGCCTACGCGCGATCCACCCGGTTTGGCGGCATCGCGGCTCCCCCGGCGATGCTCCAGACGTGGACGATGGGCCGCCCGCAGATCCAGGGCATCGCCGAACGGGGCGGCTCGGCGGGTGAGATCGGCTCGGACAACCCGATCAGCGTCCTCTCCGCGGCGGGCTACACCGGCACCCTGGCCACGAACTCCGACCTCGAGTTCGAGCGCTACCTGCGACCTGGAGACCGTCTCGAGTCGTCGATCGTGGTGGAGTCCATCTCGGACCGCAAGAACACCGCGCTGGGCTTCGGGTACTTCGTGACCTGGGTGACCACCTACACGGTCGGCCCGGGGGAGGTCGTCGGCCGACAGCGCTTCCGCATCCTGAAATTCAAGCCGGGCAGCGACGCAGTGGGCTCATGACGAAGGAACACACCGGTTCCCAGCCACCGAGCGAGATCGCCGTCGGCGACGAGCTGCCGCCCTTCGACCTCCGCGTCTCCCCGACGGTGATCGTCGCCGGGGCAATCGCCTCTCGCGACTTCATGCCCGTGCACCACGACCGCGACTTCGCGGTCGCGCAGGGAGCGCCCGACATCTTCATGAACATCCTCACCACCAACGGCTACGTGTCGCGTTTCGTCACCGACTGGGCCGGGCCCGAGGCGATGCTGCGCAGCATTTCGATCCGCCTGGGTGCTCCGGCGGTGCCCGGCAAGACCCTGCGATTCACCGGTCAGGTCGCCAGCAAGAGCGTCGACCAGGACGAGTGCATCGTCGAGGTGGCGATCCGGGCCGCGAACGACCTGGGAGATCACGCGACCGGCAGCGTCATCGTCAGCCTGCCGCTCGACCACGCCGCGCTGTGAAGCCAGGACCGCGCATGCGTTGACTCATCGATCGCTACGCGAACTCCTCCACGACCGAATCACGCCAGTGATCGTGGGCGCGCAGGTGAAGCGCGCCCTGCCCGCCGTTCGAGTCCGCTCACTTTGTCTACATCTCGGCGGGAGCCGTCGGTATGATCTTCCGCCAGGCCGAGGAATCCAAACGCGTCGCCGGGATCGACCCGGCCGAGCCGGCCGCTGTTGCCGCGCACAGTGGCGCGGTCGAGTCGCTGTTCCTGGTCCAATCAACCGAGGAGAACCGATGAAGCTCGCAACCTTCACCCACGACGGAACGACACGCATCGGCGTCGTCGATGGCGACGACATGGTCGACCTCTCCGTGGCCGCGCCGGACCTGCCCCGCGAGATGCTCGCCTTCCTCGAGGCCGGTTCCGACGCGATGCTGACCGCGCGCGAAGCCGTCGGCGGCGGCACGCGCCTGCCGCTGGCCGAGGTGCATCTCGAGGCACCGATCGCGCGCCCCCCGAAGTTTCTCGCGGTGGGGCTCAACTACGCCGACCACGTCGCCGAGTCGGGCCTCGACACGCCCGAGCACCCCACCATCTTCAACAAACAGGCGACCTGCGTAACGGGCCCAACGGACCCGGTCCACGTGCCGAAGGCCTCCCATGTGCTCGACTACGAGGGCGAGCTGGGCGTCGTGATCGGCCGCCGTGGCAGGCACGTGTCGCGCGACGACGCGATCGATTACATCGCCGGCTACGTGGTCGTCGACGACGTCACCGTGCGGGACTGGCAGTTCCGCACGCCGACGTGGACGATGGGGAAGTCCTTCGACACCCACGGACCCATCGGTCCCTGGATCGTCACCACCGACGAGCTCCGCGACCCCCACCAGCTCGCCCTGCGCACCTTCGTGAACGGCGAGCTGCGCCAGGAGTCGAACACCAAGGAGCTGATCTTCGACTGCTTCAAGCTGGTCGAGCACTTTTCGACCGCGTTCACCCTCGAGCCGGGCGACATCATCGCGACGGGCACGCCGGGCGGCGTCGGCATCCTCCACAAGCCGCCGCAGATCCTCGAGGCCGGTGACGTGGTGCGCATCGAGATCGAAGGCATCGGCGAGATCGAGAACCCCATCATCAACGAGCCGGAGGACACGGCGCGATGAACCGTACAACCGCCTGCTAGGTCGTCACGGACGTCTTCTGTCTCGCCTTCACGTCGGGTGGATTCATGCATCGGATCCGGCCGAGCCGATGGCCGAGGGCATGAGAACCCTGGGCTACACCCCGCCTGGGAGATGACGATCCTCGGCACCGCCCGGCCCTCGGGGACGCCTGAAACCGCCAACCCGGAGCACCGACGCGAAGGAGAACAACATGATCAAGGTCCAGGACATCGCCTACGTGCGCTTCGCGGCGCCCGACCTCGACGTCATGCAACGCTTCGCGGCCGACTTCGGCCTGGTGCTCACGTCGCGCGAGGGCGACGTGCTCTATCACCGCGGCACCGACCCGTCGCCCTACTGTCACGTGACGGAGCTCGGCGACGCCGGCTTCCGCGGCGTCGCCTTCGAGGCCGCGTCGAGTGAAGAGCTGGCAGGCGCGGCAGAGCTGGAAGGCGCTTCGCCGATCGAGAAGATCGAGGCACCGGGCGGCGGGCAGCGGGTCTGTTTCACGGATCCGGACGGCTACCGGGTCGAGGTCGTGAACGGTCGCGAGAAACTCCCCGCCCTGTCCGTGCCCACGACGAGCGGGGTGAACCGCGGCAGCGACCGGCAGCGCTTCGGGACCGTCCACCGTCCGCCTTCGGGGCCGTCCTCGGTGAAACGGCTGGGCCACGCGGTGGTCCGGGTCGCCGACTTTCGGCGCAGCGAGGCCTGGTACAAGTCGCGTTTCGGCTTCCTGTCTTCCGACGAGATCTACCTCGGCGAGCCGGACAACGTCATCACCGCCTTTTTGCGCTGTGACCGCGGGGATGAGTACACCGATCACCACACCCTCCTCTGCGTGGGACTCGGTGATCCCGGATTCGACCACGCGGCCTTCGAGGTCGAGGACGTCGATGCGCTCATGTCGGGCCACGACCACCTGGTGAAGGGCGAGTACGACCACCACGCCGGCATCGGTCGACACGTGCTGGGCAGCCAGATCTTCGATTACTGGCGCGATCCCTGGGGACACGTCGTCGAGCACTTCGCCGACGGCGATCTGCTGAACGCACGAAACGAGACCGAGCTTCACGACCCGGGCATCGCCCTCGGAACCCTGTGGGGCAGCTTCGTCGCCAGCTGAGTGTTTCTCCTGTGATCCACTCGTCGCACGACGTCGTCATCGTTGGATTCGGCCCGGTGGGAGCACCCACGGCGCTCGACCTCGCCGCAGGCGGGCGCACCACCACTCCGGACACGACCGGATAGACTCGGTCCCGTGATTCCCGAACACCTCGTTTGCTCGCGAAGAGCATTCCTGCGCGCGCTCGGCGTCTCCGTGGCCGCGTCCGCGTTGTCGGGCTGCGCGACCACGCCGGCGCGAAACGTCCTGTTCATCGCCATCGACGACATGAACGACTGGACGGGCGACCTCGGTGGGCACCCGCAAGCGCGGACGCCCCACATCGACGCGCTCGGGCGGCGCGGTGTCCTGTTCACGAACGCACACAGTCCCGCTACCTCGTGTGGCGCGGCGCGGGCGGCGATCCTCACTGGGATTCGTCCCTACACCTCGGGGATCTATGCGAACCGAGACCCGCTGCGCCGCGCTCTGCCCGACGCCGTCACGCTCCCGCAGCACTTCATGCAGCACCGCTACCACTCCGCGGGTGCGGGCAAGATCTTCCACGGCTCCGATCCCGGGTCCTGGACGGAGTTCTACCCGTCGAAGAGGAAGAGCAACCGGCCGCCCGATCCCGACCCGGGGGTCGAGCTGCCCATGAACGGGATCCACTGGAAGGGCGCGCTCGACTGGGGTCCCATCGCGGTCGAAGACGCGGAGATGAGTGACGGGCAGGTCGCCACCTGGGTAGCGCGCTGGCTCCATCGAAGTCCGGCTGCGCCCTTCTTCCTCGCGTGCGGAATCCGCAGACCCCACGACCCGTTCTTCGTCCCGAAGCGCTACTTCGACCTGTTCCCACTCGATGAGATCCAGCTTCCCGCCGTCTACGACGACGACCTCGACGACGTCCCCGACGCGGGCCGCAAGATGGTGGACGCAGAGCGCCACCGCACCATTCTGCGACACGGACAATGGCGGAACGCAGTCCAGGGCTACCTTGCGTCCATCGCGTTCGCCGACGAGCAGATCGGCACCGTGATTCGCGCCCTCGACGAGAGCGGACGCGACGCGGACACGATCGTCGTGCTCTGGACCGACCACGGCTTTCACCTCGGCGAGAAGAGCCACTGGCGCAAGGACACGCTGTGGGAGGAGGCAACGCGCGTACCGTTCATCGTCGTCGCGCCCGGAGTCACCCGACCGGGAAGCCGCTGCGCCCGGCCGGTCAACCTCATCGATCTCTACCCGACGCTGATCGAGCTGTGCGACCTCGCGCCACGCAATGAGACCGCGGGCGTGTCGCTCGTACCGCTGCTGCACGATCCCGACGCCGCCTGGGACCGCCCGAGCATCACGACGAACGGGCGCGGCAACAACGCCGCGCGCGACCAGCATTGGCGTTACATCCGCTACGCCAACGGAACCGACGAGCTCTACGACCACCGCACCGATCCGTTCGAACGAGCGAACCTTGCAGACCACCCCGAGTACGCCCACGAGGTCGCGCGCCTCGCCGAGTGGCTGCCCGACGAATCCGTCCGACCGACCTACCGCCGCACGAGGAAGAGTACGCGCGGCGACGGGGTGAGAGGCCGGTTCGATAAGTAGGCACTCTGCCAACCCTGACGAGAACAACGTGAAGTTCGGTGTCTCTTGCGAGCACCAGGCCCCGAAACCGCGGAACGACGACTCGGAACGCCTCGTCTGAGGTCAGCCGTCGTCGCTCAGCAACCCGGGAGCCGCGAAGCGCTCGACGATGATCCGCTCTTCGGCCTCGCTCTCCGCAGGGTTCGAGAGCAGCGACAGGATCACTCGAAGCACCCACCGTGCACGAAAGCGACTCTCCGAGCTGCGCTGCAGCGAATTGGGCAGGTCACCCACGAAGGACGCGGACATGGCACCAATCACTTCAGAAGAACGCGACATCCGTGCCGTCGCTCCCGAAATCCCGGGCTCGAACCAGGCGACCGCTCCCGGCCGCTGACGAACCTCGCGAACCGCGCACAAGATGGTCTCGACCAGGCGCTCCCTGGGTTCGTTTAGTCCCTTGACCGCCGCTTGAATCCGCTCCTGGATCTCGAGCGCCACGCGGTTGATGTAGGCGATGTGCAGCTCGTGACGGGTCTTGAAGTAGCGGTAGAGCGTCCCGCGTGAACAGCCCGCGAACTCCGCGATGGTGGCCATCCCCGCCTTCGACACGCCCACTTCGACGTACGCCTTCTCGGCTGCAGAGAGAATCTTCTCGACTGCCACGCCGGGGTCGTCGTAGCGAAGCCAGGAGGGCTCCACTACGCGTGGCCGACCTGGAACGGAAGCGATTCGAAGCGACGGGTGAAGGCCCCGGATGCGTAGCGTCCCTTCTCGGCGTCGACCGAGAAGTTGGGGCAACGCGACAGCAGCTCCTCGACCGCGATTCGGGTCTGGAGCTTCGCTGCGGCCGCTCCGATGCAGAAATGCGGACCGTAGCTGAGCGCCACGTGACGCGTGATCTTCCGCGTGACGTCGCAGCAGTCGGCGTTCTCGCCGAACTCACGCTCGTCGCGATTCGCCGAGGCGTAGAGGAGCAACACCTTGCGACCCTTCGGAATCGTCTGGCCTT
>JABSQW010000471.1 GCA_013215605.1 Myxococcales bacterium | reverse complement strand
GCGCGGATGTCGCTCAGGCGCTCGAGCGAGCAGCGAGGGTAGGTTGAGCCGCGCCATCCTCCTGGTCGACCACGGGAGCCACAGGTCAGCGGCCAACGAGCAGCTCGAGCGCGTCGCCGACGCGGTGCGCGAGCGGGCGAGCGACTGCATGGTGGCCATCGCTCACATGGAACTCGCCACTCCGAGTATCTCCGAGGCCATCGGCGCTTGCGTGGCGTCGGGCGCAGACGAGATCATCGTCCATCCGTACTTCCTTGCCCCCGGCAGCCACACCACCACGGACATCCCGCGTCTCGTCGAAGAGGCCATGCGCCAACATCAGGGCGTGTCGGTTCGTATCAGCGAGCCGCTCGGCCTCCACCCGAAGCTCGTCGACGTGATCCTCCACCGCGTCGACGCGGTGTGACCCTCCGAACGCGCATCACGATCGGACTCGTCTGGTTCTTCACCATGGGCGGGCTCGGATCGTTCTTCCCGTTCTTCAGCATGTACCTGCTCGAGAACGGACAGCTCTCGGGCTCACAGATCGGGATGGTGTTGGCACTGCTCCCGACCGTAGGTCTCGCCAGTCAGCCGTTCTGGGGACAGATTGCCGATCGGAGTGGGTCGCGAACCCGTGTACTCGCGATCCTCGGCGTCGGAGCGTCACTCGGCTACCTCGGGCTCGGGCAGGCCGAGACCTTCGCGGACTTTCTGCTCGGCGTCGGGTTCCTCGCGTTCTTCGCACCAGCCATCCTTCCGACGTGCGTCGCCGTCACACTCGCCGTTGTGCGCGACGCCGGCCCGCACGGCTTCGGGCTGTCGCGGGTGTGGGGTACGGTTGGTTTCTTCGTGATCGTGGTGTCGTTCCCGTACGCGCTCGACGCCTGGCAGGCGCTGCAGGGACTCGTCGCCGCGCCGGGCGGCCCCTCAGAGCCCGGCCTCGAGCTCCTGTTCCCCATCACGGCCACATCCACTGCGATCGGCGCGGCGCTGGCTCTCGCACTTCCCTCGGGCGGCGCTGTCGCGCTGCGCGCGGAGCGCGGCGCCTGGCGTCTGCTCTTGCACAACACCGCCTTCTTGCGCGTCGTGCTCTTCGCCTTCGTCGGCTTCCTGTTCCTCCAGGGTCCGATGGCGATGTTCTCGGTGTTCGTCCGCGCCGAGGGTGGTTCGCTCGATTCCGTGAGTCAGATGTGGATCCTGATGCTCGTTCTCGAGGTTCCCCTCGTTGCCGGTCTCGGCGTGGGCCTCGAGCGCATCGGACCGCGCGGCCTGCTCGCTACCGGCGTCTTCGCAGGCGGGATTCGCTGGGTCGTCAGTGGTTTCTCGGCCGACCTCGACTTGATCACGGGGATATCGATTCTACATGGCGTCATGGTCGCCGGACTCGTGATGGGTGGCCCGATGTACGTCGAGCGCGTCGTGCCCGAGCGGCTGCGCAACACCGCTCAGGGCGTGTTCGCGATGATCGGCTTCAGCCTCGGCGGCATCCTGTCGAACCTCTGCGCAGGCTGGCTCCTCGAGCACTACGGAGCCGAGATGCCGTACCGGGTCGGTGGCATCGGTGCGCTCGTGCTGTGCAGCCTCGTCCTGGTGATCCTGCCTCGCGCGATCCGACGCGGCCCATCCGACTGATCGGCCTCACCTCAAGCGCGACGCCGCGCGATCACCAGCATCTCGCCCGTTGGAATCCGGATCGGCAGCGCGCCCAGGCGATCGATGCCGGGAGGCACGAAGCTCCCCACGCGCGCCGCGTAGGTACCGAGATACTGCCCGGTGAACGCCTTGCGGAACCCCGTGCGCGCCTCGAGGACTTCGAAGCCGTGCTGGCCCAGATAGCGGCTCAGGTTGTCGGGCCGAAAATGGTAGAGGTGCTCCGCGACGTAGTGGGGCCAGTGGTTGCCGAAGAGGCGGCGCGTCGCGCTGCCCGCGTTCGGCAGAAGGAGTGCGAGTACACCACTCGCGGTGAGACGCTCGCGACATCTCGCCAGCAGCTCCCCGGGATCGGGCACGTGTTCGAGCACGTCGGTGAGCGTCACGGCGTCGAATCGTCGGCCGGGAAACGCTGTGGCGTCGAGCTCGCCCGCGGACACGCGCTCGCCGAGACGTTCGGCCGCCCAACGCACCGCGTGCGTGTTCCGATCGAGTCCCAGCGCGTCGAAGTCGCGATCGAGAGCTGCCTCGACGAGGTATCCGAGCGCGCAACCGACGTCGAGAAGTGCACCACCCGTGACGTGCTGGCGAATCGCGTCGAGCACGACCCCGTACGTGATCCGCTTCATCGTGCGTACCGGGTTCTCCGATGGATCGTCGACGCTCCCCCAGCGCTCGAAGTACGTGGCGTCGTACAGCGCGTCGAGCTCCTCTTCCGTGGGCATGGGGTCTTGCCACTCGAGCCCACACGCCGGCGATCGCACGAGGCAGAGGTCCTCGCGCTCGAGGAACACACGACCGCGATCGCCGCACACGATACAGCTCGAATCGACGTCGCTCTCCGTCACGAATCGACGACGCGCAGCGGTGAGACACCCTCGCGCGGAGACACCGCCTCGGCGAGCAGGTCGTTCACCGAGGCGAGGACATCTGCGGGCTGGATGCCCGTCATGCAGCGAGCCTGCGCGAACCAACACGAGAGCACCTTGTTGTCGTGTACGAACATACAGGGCGAGCAGGCAAGTCCTCTGTAGTGGACGACGTGGCGCTGTCCCGGTCGCGAGAGCAGCGGGGCGTAGAGACGGGGCGTTTCTGGTCCGAACAACGCCGCCGTGCTCGCGCCTGCGGCGGCCGCGATGTGGAGTGGCCCGCTGTCGTTCGTGACCACCACGGCCGAGCGGCTGAAGAGCGCGACGAGCTCGGGAATGTCGATTCGCCCGGCGAGGTTCACGACGCGCGATTCCGCGCCCGAGGCCGCCACGACCGACTCGACGTATTCGCGTTCTGCAGGCGATCCGGTGACCACGACGTTTACGCGGAGCTGTCCCGACAGGTGCTGAAGGAGCTCGGCGACCTTTTCGAGCGGCCAGCGGCGTTCGAGCGCCATGTCCCCCGCGTTGGGATTCACCGCGACGATCGGGTCGCCTTCTCGCCACGCCGGATCTTCCACGAGGACTCGCCGAAGCGACGACCCGGCAGCTTCGCCGGCGACGAGACGTGTAAGCGCGGCGTCGTGCTCGAGCTCCTTCTCATCGACAGGCTCCATCGGGTCGCGCCGCAGCAGCGTGAGGAAGTTCGCCGCGACGTGGTGGTAGGCGTTGAACGGCACCTCGACGTCGTGCAGTCGTCCCCGCCACTTCCCTTTCGCGCTGAACCCGTGGGAGCGCTGCGCGCGGGCGAGGAACGAGAAGATGGCGGAGAAGCGTGTGAAGAACTCGAGGTCGAAGAGCAGGTCGTAGCGTTCGGCGCGCAGTCGCCAGAGCTCGCGCGCCGTGCGCAGGACGAAGCTCGCGATCCCCGAGCCGAGATCGAGGGAGACGACGCGGTCGACCTCCGGGATGAGATGGAGGATCGGCTCGTTCTCGCGCAGCGACAGGAAGTCGATCCGGGCGTCGGGCCAGCGCTCGCGCAGACGTCGCAAGAGCGGCGAGACGAGCACGATGCTCCCCATGCCCCACATCTTGAGCACGAGGATGCGGCGCACGGAATCCGGTGCCGGGCGACCCGCGCGCCCGTCGAACAGCCGACGCGCGCCGAGCAGAACCGCGCAGATCGGGGGACCGATCCAGCGGTCGATCCAAAGCGCGAGCTGGTAGCGCGTGTTCGGTCGCGACGGATTGGGCCGTGAAGCCTTCATCGGCGAGAGTCTAGCGAGCTGGAACGCGGCGCGGCGCGAGGATGCGCACGGCGCCGAATCGCTTCACCTCGACGTAGTGCGCGTCGATCCACGCGAGCAGCTCCCCGCCGAAGACCACCTCGTCCGAGAGACCGTCGACGCGCAGCGCGGCGTCGTCCCAGACCACGAAGGCCGGCGGATCCGCGACGAGATCCGCACGAAACTCGCTGCGGTGAGCTTCGGTGACGAGCTGCGAGCCGAGCACGAAGCGCGTCGGGTAGCGGCGCTCGGTGAGGTAGTAATACGCGGCGGCGTTGGGGAGGAACAGCACTGCGTCGTCCGCCGTCGTCTGGTTGCGGATGAAGAGCACCACGCTCTCGACGTTCTCGTCGCCCACCGGGTGGTTTCCCTTCGCCCAGAGGACCCGCGCTGCGGTCACCGTGCCTCTGGCGTTCTCGAGCGGCTGCGCGATTTCGACGAAACCCGTGTGGAGCACGAGCAGCAGCAGCGCCGCCACGCGCCACACTCCGAGTCCGCGGCGGCCATGACTGAAGCTCTCAACGGCGCGATCGAGGGCCACGCCGAGCAGCAGCGCCGCCGCGGGAGCGATCGCGATGAAGTGCGTACGATCACTGCGACCGAGCGCGGAACGAAAACAGATCAGCCCGAACAGAGCGACCAGCACCCAGGCGAGGCGATCGTGGTCGCGCACGAGGTTCCGGAGCATCGATCCCATCGAGGCGATGTGCTTGCCGAGATCGAACCTCGTGATGGGGACCGCCTGGAGGAGTGCGGCCGTGAAGAGCAGCGGCAGCGCGTAGCCGATCCGCAGCTGCTCCGAGGCAACGGGGCCCAAGGCGAGCGCATCGATCATGATCGCCCGTTCGATGGCGGGAAATGGGAGCTTCGCGTAGCCCGCCATGACGTAGCGCGGATACTGCGCGAGGTCGGAGAGCATCGGGAGCAGCGCGTCGTTCGCCGCGTAATAGCCGAATACGGGAACGACCGCGCAGGCCATTCCCGCGGAAAAGACCAGGGCGGCGCGTCCCCCTCTGTGGATGGCGAAACAGAGCACGGCAACCATCGCGAACGCGAGTCCGTACTCCTGGCTGTAGAGGAGCGACGCTCCGCCGACGAAACCTGCGATCGCGCAGAAGGCGATGCGGCCCGAGCGCAACCAGCCGATCAGTGCCGCGAAGGCCAGAAACGCGAGACCGATCCGCAGACTCACCAGCGGGAGCACGAACGGCAGCAGGAGCACGAGGGCCCGCCTCTTCACGAGCAGTCCCGCGAGCAGGAAGAACGACAGCCAGCCCGCAATGCGAGCAATCCACCAGTAGAGATTCCAGGTCGCGACGCCGCGCCCGAGGAGTTCCCAGAGACCGACCACCGTCCAGTCGTAGAGCGGACCGTAGAGGCAGAAGAAGTCGCGACCGTGGAGCTGGCCATCGGCGAGAGCCTGCGCCCAGCTCAGATGCTGGCCGATCTCGGCCTGAAAGCGGAAGCTGTCTGAGAGTAGCTGGCGATCCGGCACGCCGTTCACCACGTTCCAGAGTGCGCCCCAGATCCCCGGCACCAGGAGGACTGCGAGGACGAGCGACCCGAAGATCCACAGCACCGTGTCGCTGCGCGCCGCCGTTTTCTTCTGGCCCGTCGAATCACACCCAGTCGGGACTCCAACGGCACGCTTTCGCGCGAACCAGAGTGCAGCAGCCAGGGCGATCGCCACGCACGGAGCCGCTCCTTCTGCGGGAAGCCACAGAGCCGCCAGCAGCGAAGCGAGTCCCAGCACCTCGAGGGCGATCACGCGACGCGTGGCGATACAGCGTCCGCGCAGGCCGAGCGCGATCGCATAGCTGAGCACCGACGCGAGCCCAACACCGAATACGAGCCAGAACGTCTCCTGCTGTACGGGATACCGCTGCTGCGTCGCGATGCTCACGATGCCGAGTTCGTTCTCGCGATAGACGAATCGCACGGGCAGCCACTGGCCCACGAGCAGCACCAGCGATGCCGCGAGCGGCATCGCCGCAAGCAGACCGTCGTAGGACATCGTCGTCCGCGGGCGTCCCAGCGCCTTCACCCCTCGCACCGCACGTACAACGCGGCGCCAGACTCTACCGCCCCCGGCGCCGCGTCGGGAAGGTCAGCTCGAAACTGCCATGGACCTCAGCGAGTCCCCCGAGTCCGACGCCTTCCGCCTGGAGCTGTGCGGGTTGCGTTGGCAGCTACCAGCTGTCGAAGTGGGTGATCGTCTCGGGTGACGGGCGATCGGCGTGCTTGAAATCGGTACCGACGGTGTAGGCCACGGGCAGCAGCGCCACCTGGCTCACCCCGTCCGGGATGCCGAGGAGCTTCGCGACCTCCTGCTCCTTGAAGAGGTGCAGCGTCGTGATCACCGAGCCGAGGCCGCGGCTGCGCAACGCGATCTGAAAGCTCCAGACCGCGGGGAAGATCGATCCGTAGAACGCAGCGCTCATGGCGTTTCCGGACCCGTCGGGGAGACGCCCCTCGACGCACGGAATGACGTGGACCGGGATGTCGGCGAGATGGTCGACGAGGTAGAACGCCGAGTCGTAGACGCGGTGGGTCTGCGCGTCGCCGTCGCCGATCTGCGAGCGCGCGAGCTCGAGGTACTGGGAGGCCAACTCCTTGTAGAGAGCCGCCAGCGCGGCGCGCTTCGCGGCGTCGGTCACGACCACCCAACGCCAGGACTGGTTATTGCTGCCGGTCGGTGCCTGCTGGCTCAGGCGGACGCAGTCGAGCAACACCTCGCGTTCGACGGGGCGTTCCTTGTCGAGACGCTTGCGCACCGCCCGGGTGGTCGAGAGGAGTTCATCGGTGATCGTCAGATCGAAAGGGGACGCCATGGGATTGCCTCGCATTCTCATTGAGGGAGAAGCCCCATTCTTCACCCGAAGCCGCGGCGGGTCAACGACGAGCGGAGCCAGGTGATCGCCGAGCCCGCGCACAGCAGCAGCGACGCGTCGCGCAGGGCGAGGAGCCAGCGGGGCCAGCTCGCAAAGGCGTAGAAGTCCCATTTCCCGCGCAGCAGCAGGTCGCCGCAGAAGAGCGCGTAGGCGCCGTAGAGATATCCCCCAATCAGCACGGTGGCGGCGACGACGAACGCGAGCGGCGCGAAGTACCAGAACGGGATCGACCACGCGAAGTACTGGAAAGAGAAGAAGTTGTGGTTGAGGGCGTAGAAGGTGATCTGACCGGCCAGTACGCTGAAGCCGAGTTCGCGCACACCGCGCTCGCGGCGCCGCAGCCACGCCACGCCGACGACGGCGCCCAGGCACAGCATCGAGTTGGCGGCGGCGTGCCCCTGCATCGCGCCATCGAGCAGACCGCGCAGCGATTCGGGCGCCCGGTCGACCAGCCCAAAGAGATCCCAGAGCGTCCAGATCGGCGTGCCGTCGGGACTCTCCACGCGCAGTCCCGGATACGCGACGACGCGCGAAACGAGGAGTGCCGGGGCGGTGACCATGACAGGGAGGAAGCTCGTGATCGCGACGGCCAGCGCCGTGCCCGCGAACTTCAGGCGGCGCCGGGCGCCCTCGAGCGCAAAGAACAGCGCCGGCCCCGCGAGAACGACCGGAAGCTTGATCCACAGCCCCACTCCGATCGCCGCGCCCGCCGCGATCGCGCGCCCGCGGCCCGCCGCAACCACGGCCAGCAGCGAGAAGAACGCGACCGCAGAGTCGGTATTCCCGTGGTACGCGGAGAGCAGCATCGCGAGCGGGTTGAGCCAGTACGCCGCGAAAACCAGGTGGCGGTGCGGTGCGTCGCGAAGTGCGTGGGAGAGCAGGAGTGCCGTGCCGAGATCGAGCAGCGCGAACGGCGCGCGCAGGTACACGGCGAATGGCACACCGAGCCCGATCGCCTTCGCCCAGCCCACGGCCATGGCCATTCCCATAAAGGGCGGGTGGTTGAAGACCTCCTGACGCTCGTAGTAGCCGACGAGCCCGAACTTTCGAACCGACTCGGCGTGCGCCTGCCAGATGGGTACGTCGAGCGTGCCCTCGGTGAAGAGCACGAGCGCCACACGCACAACGGCACCGACGCCGAGCGCCGCCCACCACCAGGTGCCGCGCGCGCGGAGGAACGCGAAACGCCCCTCGAGGGCGACGAGCTCACGCAGCAAGAGGCCCTCTCCCGCCCCATCCCGCCAGACCGAGGAACGCGACCGCGATCCACGCGCAGGTACTCGTCGCCGCGCCGGCGAACGCGAAGCGCGGGCGGTAGGTCAACACCAGCTCGTGCCTTCCCTGTGTCACGTCGACGGCGAGCCTGCCGCCGCGTGAATACGCGGGCCAGCCGTCGATCGTCCACTCGTCGCCCCGCTGGCGAAGCGGAAGCTCGAGCGTGCCCGCGCCACGGGCGTGTACCCGGTAGATGAGCGTGTTGGGCGCGAAGCTCGCAAGCTCCGCCTCGATCCCCGGAGCGCGTACGCGCAGTGGGCGGGGACGCGAATCGACCGCCGCCAGCGGCTCCCCGACTGCCTGGGCCTGCCACGCGCGACTCTCGAGACCGGCATCCAGCAGCGCGAGGACGGCGAGTACCATCACCGCCCGAGGCGCCGCTGCGGGCCAACGCGACCGCGCTGCTTCGAGCAGACGTTGCGTTCCGAGCGCTCCCGTGACCGAGAACGCGAATATCGCGAGCACGAGGAATCGCGACGGGCTGCGCTGCGTGCGCCAGACGGGGAGTCCCTCGAGCGCCGCCCACGGATCGAGCCCGTGTACAAGCCCGGTGGCATCGACGGAGAGCACCAGGAAGAACACGCCGAGCGCCACAAGCGGCCACGCGCGTCGCGCCGCGATCGATCCCACCAGCAGAAACAGCAGAGCGACGGGCCCGGTGTAGAACGCCCACTCCCACCAGCCGCTGCCGTGCTGGAACGCGAGCTGCGAAACGCTCGTTCCTGCGTCCTGACCCCGCCCGAGCAGCGTGAACACCAGGGCGGACAGCGGAATCCCGGGCGTGCGCGCGCTGGGATCGTAGTCCGCGAACTCGACGAGCATCGGAAACAGCTTCACCGCCCCGAGCCCGGCGCACAGCGCGGCGAAGGCGGCCCACACGAGGACCGGCCGCCACGATCGCTCCTGCACGGCCCAGCCCACCGCGATCAACGCGATCGCGAAGTGCTGCCAGATGAACGGCTGGTGCTGTCCGCCGAAGATCGTAAACGCGTTCAAGGCCGCCGCGGCTACGAGGGCCCGTGTACTGCCCCGCACTGCGCGGCGGAAGAGACAGACGAGCGCCGGCAGCAGCCACGCGCCCATCGCCCACGGATGACCGACCGCGAGGTGGCTCGTGAAGAAGCCGTTGCACGCAAACACCACGGAGCCGAGCACAGCCACCTCGGCAGCGACGCGCAGATCGCGCAGCAGCGCGAACATCCCGACGAGACCCGCCGCTCCGAACACCGCGATCAGGAGCTTCAGGTAGACCCCGGTCGAGAGGACGAACAGCAGAGGAACCAGCGGGCCGAGCTGTGGCGCCTCGGCGTTCGCGAGAAAGTTCGGCGTGATCCAGGCATTCGCCATGTAGAGCGGCAGCACGTGGTGTTCCGTCAGCGACTGGCGCGCGAAATCGAAGTAGTGGAAGTGGTGCGACGCCCAGTCGGCGCCAGCGAGCGAGCCACCGAACAGGAGCGTCGAGAAGAACGCCGTGGTCACGGCGAGCGCCGCAAGCACCACGACGCTGGCTCTCATTCGGCTGCGGCCTCGCGCTCCCGCATGAGGTCGAGAAAGTGCAGCGTCGCGAGCACCAGCGCGTGGTCGATTTCGCCACTCGCCGTGAGCTCCCGCAGCTTCGCCTGCGACACGACCTCCACCACCGTCTCCTCGCGTTCGTCGTTCTTGATCCCTGCAACGCGTTCCGCGCCCAGTGCGACGAAGCAGTGGAGCCGATTGCCGAAAAGTGCCGGGTTCGGATTTACCGTACCGACCTGCCGCACGTCGTCCGCGCGGTAGCCGGTCTCTTCGAGAAGCTCCCTGGCGGCGGCCGCGGCGGGAGTCTCGCCCGGGTCGACCATGCCACCGGGCACCTCGAGCGTGATGTCGCCGTGCCCGTGGCGATACTGACGCACGAGCACCACGTCGCCGTCGCGCGTGATCGGCACCACGTTCACCCAGTCCGCCGAGTCGATCCGAAAGAACGAGTGGTCCGACCCGTCCTTTGGCGAGCGGGCGGTGGCCCTGGACACCGTGAAAACTCGACAGTCCTGGAGAAACTCGACGGCCAGCTCCTTCCAGCGCCCGGGTCCTGACATGGCGCGAAGCTTATCTCAGGGGTGTGCGGGGTAGAAGGCAGGGCTCCTTCCGCGCGCGATTTCCGAGAATGGGAGATTTCCCGCTAGCATCCGAGCGACCCTTCGCCGGAGCCCGTCATCACCACCAATGCCGCCGTCGGCCGCCAGCGGTCCACCGCCCACCTGTTCATGGTGTTGGTGGCGACCGCCGTTGGACTCGCCGGCGCGCTTGGCGCGGTGGTCTTCCGCTTCATGATTCGCTTCGTCCAGGCGGTGGCCTTCGAAGGGACCGACGGCATCGCGTCACTCATCGAGGAGGGCGTCCTCGCGGAAGCCACCGATCCCCTCGAGGTGGCGAGCCAGCTCTCGTGGGGCTGGCGCCTCGCCATTCCGGCCGCTGGCGGCCTGATCGTCGGTCCCCTCATCTATTTCTTCGCGCGCGAGGCGAAGGGCCACGGCGTTCCCGAAGTGATGGCCGCGGTGGCACTCCGCGGCGGAATCATCCGGCGACGGGTCGTGTCCATCAAGGCGCTGGCGTCGGCGATCTCCATCGGCACCGGCGGCTCGGTGGGGCGCGAGGGGCCAATCGTGCAGATCGGATCGGCCCTCGGCTCGAGCATCGGCCAGTGGCTCAAGGTGCCATCGAGCCAGTTGCGCACCATCGTCGGGTGCGGGGCCGCAGCCGGTGTCGCCGCCACGTTCAACGCCCCCATCGCGGGCGCGCTGTTCGCCGCCGAGGTGATCGTCGGCAACTTCGCTGTCGCACAGCTCTCGCCCATCGTAATCTCGTCGGTGGTCGCCACTGTCGTGTCGCGCTTCTTCCTCGGCAATCAACCCGCGTTTCCGGTTCCCGCCTACGAGCTCGTGAGTCCCTTCGAGCTCGCCCCCTACATGGTGATCGGCTTCATCGCGGGCTTCGTCGCGCTGGCCTTCATGTGGACCCTCTACGCCACGGAAGACGCCTTCGATCGCATCCCCATCCCCGACTACCTGAAGGCCATGGTCGGCGGTCTGCTCGTCGGGGCGATCGGTATCGCGCTCCCCAACGTCTTCGGTGTCGGCTACAGCACCATCAGCGCCGCGCTCGCAAGCGAGCTCTCGGTCGCGACTCTCGGCATTCTCGTGATCGCGAAGATCGCGGCGACGTCGATCACCATCGGATCCGGAGGCTCCGGGGGAATCTTCGCCCCGTCGCTGTTTCTTGGTGCCGTGACGGGCGGTTTCTTCGGAAGCATCGTCCATCAGTGGTTCCCGGACGCGACGGCGTCGTCGGGCGCGTACGCGCTCGTCACCATGGGGGCCGTCGTCGCCGCGGGAACCCACGCTCCGATCACCGCGATCATCATGATCTTCGAGCTCACTCAGAGCATCAACATCATCCCTCCGCTGATGGCCGCCTGCGTGTTGAGCACCCTCGTCACGACGTTCCTTCACAGGGATTCCATCTACACGATGAAGCTGCGGCGACGCGGTATCGACCTCTTCGAGGAGGAGGAGACCAACGTCCTCAAGTCGCTCTTCGTGCACGACATCGTCGATCGCGAGCCCGAGGTGCTGTCGGCCTCGGCCAACCTCGCCACGATCGTCGACTGCGCGCTGGTGAGCGAGCACACCGAGTTCTTCGTCACGAATCAGCGCGGCGACCTGATCGGAGCCATCTACCTGCGGCAGCTCACGAGAATGCTCGTCGAGCAGGAGCTGCTCGGGCCCATCGTCGTCGCCGGCGACCTCCTCGAGCCCGGCCTGCCATCGGTGACCGAGAACGAGGATCTCGACGTCGCGATGCACCTCTTCAGCCACAGCACGGCGGAGGAGATCGCGGTCGTCGACGCCGACAACTCGAAGCGACTCGTGGGCAGCATCCACAAGCGCGACGTCCTGCACGCCTACAACCGCGAGGTGCTGAGGCGCGATCTCGCGGGCAGCGTGTCGAGCAACGTGATCGTGGCGGCCAAGGGACAACAGGTCGATCTCGGCGGCGGATATACGCTGCAGGAGATCCAGCCACCGCCGCACTTCTTCGGCAAGACGATCCGCGAGCTCGACATCGCGGCGAACACCGGCGTGCAAATCGTTCTGCACCGGCTCCGCGCCCCGAGCGACGGGGGCCCGAACATCCGGGTGCCCACCGCGGACGACCGCATCGACGAGGGCGATCGCCTGGTGGTTGCCGGCACTCGCCAGGCCGTGGAGTCGCTCGACGCCGTGTGACCTGGGGTTTCCCCGCTCAGCCCGGACCCGGCACCGGTGCTTTTCGTCGCTTCTCCTTCGGCGGCAGCATCACGTACCAGCGGTGCTGCTTGCCTTTGGCCATCTCGTAGTTCGCCTTCACCCACGCGCTGATGAGTGGCGCCGTTACGGTCACGTCGCGTTCGGGCATGTCGTCGAAGGAGCGCGCCGGCCAGATCACGGCTCCCGGAGGTTCGGCCTTCAGCCGCTCGAGGAACCACAGCTCCTCCTCGTCGCTCATGAACGTGCCAGGCATCATGACGTCGAAATAGCCGGGTCCGAGCCTGCCCGTCAGTACGTGGAACATCGGCGTCTCGGCCATGTTGAGGATCGGCTCGCCGGGCAACGTTCGGTTGCGGATCACCCGGACTACGCGATCGATCTGTCGCGCCTTGCCCTCCTCGTACACGAGCAGCGGGTCTCCCAGCTCGGCGGTGGTCTCGATGAGGTGCCGTCCGCGGCGCTCCGGCTCGAGGTAGAGGTCGAATCCGAGGAGGTACACCCACGCGCCGAGCACGGCCGCCGCCAGGGCGGCCTCCACGGGCACGCGGAACCACGCCGACAACCGGCCGGGCCACAGCGCGCGGAAGCCGACGCTGCAGAAGTGCGCGAACAACAGGCACACGGGCGGAATCGCCGAGTCGAGATGGGCCTCGTCGGACCGGCCGAGCGAACGGATGAAGTACACCGCGCCCCAAATGACGATGGCCACGAGCAGCGCGTGGTCGAACGGTCGCTTCGCGAGCCGCGCGCGCGCCCAAAGCCAGCCCACGGCGAGCGCGTAGCCGCCGTAGAAGAACCAGTGCGTCCGGAACTGTACGGCGACGAACCACCGGTGGATCGAGATGCGATTCGACCAGTTGACGATCTCGATCGGAGGCGGCGGAAGCGGCTGCAACATGCCGAGGGGATGGACCAGGACTTCGTGCCAGAGCTTCGGAATTCCGACGGTCCACTCGAACCACGCGAGCACGGGGACCATCACCGCGAGCAGACCGAGCGCATAGGCGGTCCAGTCGCGGAACCAGCGGCGCCAGTCGGTACTCGCTGCCATCACTGCGACCCCAACGCCGCAGCTCACCGCGAACACCGGTGTCAACCGGAAGAACAGCGCAACGCCCGCGGCCACGCCCGCGGCAAACATCCAGCGGACGTCTTTCGTGTCGAGCCGCCGCGCGAACGCGAGCAGTACGAGTACCGTGAGCACCAGGTACCGGTAGCCGAACAGGAGCTGGTAGAAGTGCGAGCGCGGCGCGGCGAAGGCCAGCAGCAGCGCGGCGAGAAATGCGAACGACGACGGCATGATCCGTCGCGCGAGGAACAGCACGCTCAGCACGAGGGCGACGTCGAAGCCCGAGTAGATGAGGCGCGCCAGTTTGAACCCGGGAGGCGCGAACTTGGTAGCCAACCACGCCGGCAGAACGTGTCCCGGCGGAAACACCCAGAGCACGTCGTCGTACAGAACCCCGCCCGCGTGCATCTGCATGGCCGCGTAGAGGGGCCAGCACTCGTCCAACCGGTTGATCCCGTAGTCGATGAACATCGACTGGACAGCCGCGCTCACGACCAACAACAGCGGGACCTGCCACCAGAGCGGATTCGTCGGCACGGCGGAACGGACGGATGCAGACGAAGCGGTCAAGACCGGGACTCGTTGTGGGAGGAAAAGGAGCAACGAAAAAGTACCCGCCTGCGAAGGTCCGGGCAATCGGGCTCGTCCTGGGTGGCGCTACCGCCAGCACTTCCGAGCACGCCTGGTCTCGTCGTCGAGGCCGATTCGTACGGTCGTCGCTTCGAACTCGGCGAGTACGACCTCATCTCCGGTGGCGAGATCACGATCACGAACGAGCTCCAATGGACTCGAGCATCGCTCTATTCGACGTAGCCGAGATCACGCAGCTGCTCGACTGCTTCCGTGGGTAACGGCCGTCGCTCGCCTGCGGCTACGGAATTGCGCAGGCCGCGTTCCCGTTCGAGCCAGTCGTCGACCAGGGCCTGTAGTCGAGCTCTCACCGCTGTCCGCTCGGAAGCCAGATCCTCGCGCTCACCGCGGTCGCGCTCGAGGTCGTAGAGCTCGATCGATCCGTCGCGCCGGCGGTACAGCTGGTAGGAACCGTCGCGGACGAGGTGCTCGACCTCGTCCACCGAGGCAAACGCCGTGCGCGCGACGGTATCGTTCGGGTCGAGAAGGTTGCGACCAAGGAGACCTTCGGGAGACGCGGCGTTCGCGAGCGCCGCGAGCGTCGGGTATACGTCGATCGACCGCACCACGCGCACTTCCCGGCGTCCGGTCGGAGGAGTGCCGAGGACTTCGCGCGGAAGTCCGGGCCCGGAAAAGATCAGCGGTACATGCACGCTCGCCTCGTCGAGTCTCCCGCCGTGACCGATGTAGCCGTGTTCGTAGAAACGCTCGCCGTGGTCCGCCGTGATGACGTAGATGGCGTCGTCCTCGCGACCGGCGGCGCGCAGCGCTCCGGGAATTCCCGCCAGCGCGTCGTCCTGCTGCGCGAGCTCTGCGTCGTACAGGTCGACGTAGCGTCGGAGAAGCTCGGAAGAAAGCTCCCCGTGCGCGTCGGCAATCTCAGCGACCTGCTTGCGCAGCGCACGGGTGTACGTCCGGTACTCCTCTCGGGGCACGATGTCGTCGGCGCGGTTGAACCGCTCGTACCACACGTAGTGGGGATCGAAGGTCACGTGCGGATCGCGCGACATCAGGAAGAAGAAGAGCGGCTGATCGTGTGGGATCTCTCTCGCAACGCGGGCAAGCTCGGCCACCATGGTTTTCGCGTTCAGGCTCTCGTTCGAGATCGCGTCGTCGAAGCCCTGGGTGAGATTGAAGTGCTCGCTCACGTGGACGTTGTTGATGCGCGCGACGGTCGCGTAGCCCGCGTCGCGCAGGGTCTCCGCGAGCGTGACGACGTCGTCCCCGAGGATCCGCTTCTCGAGGACCTTCGTCCCGCCCTTCTCGCGTCCGTAGTAGTCCGTCATGCGGTGAACGTTCGGCGTGAGGCCCGTGAGCAGACTTGCCGCGGCCGGCTTCGTCCACGAAGAAGCACTCACTGCGTTCTCGAAGAAGAGGCCGGACGCGCCGAGGGAATCGAGGAACGGCGTCGTATCGCGGTCGTAGCCCGCGGCTCCCATGTGCGCGTAGCGAAACGTGCAGAGCACGACGAAGACGATGTCGGGGAGACGCGAGGTGGCACGCGATGTCGCCGAGGCGTCGTTGGACGCGGGCTCCGTACCACAGCCGGAGGCGAAGGAAACCGACGTCAGCAGCGCGGCCACGAGAACCGAGCCGCCAAACCGTCTCGCCGCTCGAGTGCTCGCGCGATTCCCGAACGATCCCACCATCACGACGATTTCGACGTCCTCTCTAGAGCGGCGCTGATGATACCCCAGACGGATGCCGGCCCGGAGCGCTCGAAACGTGCAACCCTTGACCGCGATGAACCCCTGGGACAACGTAGGCATCCGGTGAGACGGGCGAACGACAAGCCGCGGAGCATCCGCCAGCGGCTCCACGGCGCGCTGACGGGTTTCCCACAGTCGCTGCTCGCGTTCACCGCGTTGCACCTGTGCGTCCTGGCACTGAACCTCCCCTACCTGTCGAAGATTCCGGGCTGGTTCTTCAAGCTGCGCGAGAAGCCAGCCGGACCGCTGTGGCTCGTCGCAGCGCTTGCGGCCGTTCCCTTCGCCATCGTCCACCGCGTGCTCGCGATCCGCGGTCGCCACGCCGCCCGGCTGGTCGCGCTCGTTCTGCTCGGCGGCGCGATGCAGCACGGCTTCGCCCTTCTCGAGGGTCGCGGTCTCGACGGAATGCGCGACCGGATCGTCCACACGGGACATGCCGACTTCGCGCGTGCGGCCGCCGCCGAGCCGAGTGTTCTCGGCGTAATCGTGGGATACGACGAGAAGCTCTTCGAGGGAAGCCTGGGGGTCTACGCCAACTCGAAACCCCCGGGCCAGCTCGTCCTCTACATGGTCTTCGAGCGACTGTCGCGCCCGTTTGCGTCCGGTGCCGCGCCCGAGGAGCGGCTCGCCGCTTTCCAGACGTTCGCCGCGCTCGTGTGGCCGTTCGTCTCGTACCTGGTGATCGTCCCGCTCTTCCTCCTCGGCCGGTCGTTCACGAGCGACGAGAACGCGATGCTCGCGAGCGCGCTGTATCTCTTCGTACCCTCCGTGTCGCTCATCACGCTTCACGCCGATCAGGTCTTCTTCCCGCTGTTCACGGTTTTCTGCGTGTGGCTCGCGACATTGGCCTTCGAGCGCCGAAGCCTTCCTCTCGCGATCGCCAGCGGTGTGGCCGTCTACCTTGCGGGGTTCTGCACGTTCCCGCTCTTCCTCGTACTACCGATCGCCGGCGCCACCACGCTCTCACTGGCGCTCGGCTCCCGGACCGGGGAGCGCGGCCTGAAGCCGCTGTGGATCACGTGGGGCTGCATTCTGGGAGCAATGGTCGTCACGGACATCGCCTTCCGCATCGCGTTCGACTATGACCTGGTACAGCGCTACCGCGATGCCACCGCATTCCACGGCCAGTGGCGGCGCCAATTCGTCCCGTCACCGCGTGCGTACTTCAACTACGCGTTCATGGGGACGCTCGAGTACGTGGTCTGGCTGGGCGTGCCCCTCGCGTGGCTGGTCGCTCACCACTTTCGACGCTCGATCAGCGCCGTTCTTCTCGGTGCGCCCAGCGGGATCGCGCTGCCGTCGTCGATCCTCCTCGCACTCTTCGCTGCGCTCGCGCTCTTCGGAGAGACGAAGGTGGAAACGGCACGACTGTGGATGTTCACCGTGCCCTTCTGCTGTCTGCTCGCGGCGGACGAGATCGCGCGGCGCTATCCCGACGACAGGCGCCGAATCGTCTGGTGGGTCATCCCCCTCCAGTGGCTCACGGTGTACCTGACGAAGACCCATCAGGACTTCTTCTGAATCGAAGCCGTGGCGGGGCGCTACTCGATGTACCCCATCGCCTTCAGCATCTTGACCTCGTCGCGATCGAAATCCCGAGTCTTCAGCTTCTTGAAGCGCCGTCGCTTCAGCTCCTGGTACGAATCGACCAGGATCTCATCGAGTCGGTCGCCGATCTCGCGTCGCTCGGCATAGAGGTTCTTCCGCTCGTGCGGATCGTTCGCGAGGTCGTATAGCTCGAACCTCCGGTTCTTGTCTCCGATCTTCAGCAGCTTCCAGCGCCCATCGACGATCCCGATCACTCGCCGGAAGCGATCCACCGCAAGGATGAGGGGACGTTGCTCGCCTCTCCCTGCGACCAGACCGAGGAACGACTTCCCCTGATACAGGTGCGAGGGCTCGATCCCGAGGTACTCGAGGACCGATGGAAGCACGTCCACCAGTCCGACCGGCGACTCGACCACGTTCCCCGCGTGCCACCGATTCGGAAAAGCGATGATCAACGGGACGCGCGTCACCTCTTCGTAGAGGGTGAATCCATGTTCTTTGCCGCCGTGCTCCCGAAATTCCTCGCCGTGATCCGCCGCCACCACGACGAGGTCTCGGTCCCTCACACCCAGACCGTCGAGCGCCTGTCCGATGGCTGCGTCGGTTGCAGCGACCTCGGACAGGTATCCCGCGCGTGCACACACCGTCCAGTTGGGCCGACGCGAGGTTACGCGTCCCACGTTTCCCCGATATCCCGCGCACTTCTCGGCGAGCTTCTGGATGGACTCGGACTTCGCGAAGGGATATCTCCACAGGTAGCTCAAGTGCGGGTCGTAGTAGTGGAGCCAGACGAACCACGGCTCACCGCTGCCGGCGATCTCCTCCTTGTGATCGAGGAGGCTGCGGGTCACGACGTTTCCGTTTCCCTGCCACCCGAGGTGGCGATAGGTGTCGAAACCCTGGTCGAAGCCGAGGTCCGCGAGAAGGTGGCCGTTGGTCACGACGGCGTGCGTGCGATAGCCGGCCTCCTTCAGCGCTTCGGCCCACGTCACGATCCGCCCGTGGAGGATCTTCTGGTTGAACGCCTTCGGCGAACCCTTGGTGACGCCGTGAGTGATCGGGTGCATCCCGCTCACGAGCGTGGCCATCGAAGGCGCCGTCCACGACGACGGCGCGTACGCGTACTCGAAACGAACGCCGCGCTCGGCAAGACCATCGAGAACCGGAGTCTCGGCTCGGCGATTCGACTTGCCATACACGGCGTCGGCGCGCAGCGTGTCGATACTGACGAGTACAATATTCGGACGCGGGGGCGCGCATCCGGTCGCGGCCAGCCCGAGAACAACGGCCATGATCGTCGTCGAGCGCGGGCGCGGTCCGATCCCGGGCATTGTGACACGATAGCGCGGCGCACCGGAACGCTGCGGCGCATGGACGCATGGCGAGGGTCGGCGAGGCAGCCGTCGCTCGACCGGTTACAGGACCTCGTCGATCACGACCTCGACGCCCGTGGCGCCGGGATCGTGCGTTCCCATCGCGGCGCCCTGGAGATCGCCGGGAGTCCGCGACGTGGCGTTGCCGTCCGTGTCGACGCGCGCGGTGATCCGCAAGGGACCCTGGAAGGGAACGCTCGCAATCATCCGGTCTTCGGGGCCGATTCTGAAGTCGAGGGGGAAGCTCGGGTCCAAGATGCGGCGGACGGCGAGCGGCGGACCGGACCGGCCCGTGCGCGCGATGAGGAAGAGCAGTGCGCCCGGCGGGACCTC
>JABSQW010000470.1 GCA_013215605.1 Myxococcales bacterium | reverse complement strand
TTCACGAGGCAGTCGAGCGCGAGCACTACCATCCCCTCGCGGGCGAGAAGACGAGCGTCTTCCTCAAGGACCTCGTTCAGCGTCTCTGGCCGGACGGCGAGTTCCTCGAGGATCCGCGCGATGTCGCGCGCACATCGGGTCCCAGCATCCACCGCGCGCCCCATCTCTTTCTGGGAAGCCGCGCGCAGGGCCTCTCCGAGAACCTCGAGCGCTACATACAGTCGCTCCCGCAGCAGACGGAGTTCCCGGAGTCATTGCTGCGCGTGGTCGGCATCGAGACGGAGCGCGCAGGAGATGTCGAACGCGCTTCGGACTTGCTGCTCACCAAGCCCGCGAACCGCGAGCAGGAGCAGGTGATCCGGCGTCTCGAGGAGACCGGCGCCGTGCTCGTGCAGGGCCCCCCCGGCACCGGGAAGAGTCACACGATCGCGAACCTCGTGGGTCACCTGCTCGCGCAGGACAAGAGCATCCTCGTGACGAGCCACGCTTCGAAGGCGCTTCGCGTCGTTCGCGAGAAGATGGCCGAGCCGCTGCAGCCGCTGTGCGTGAATCTCCTCCAGACCGACGAAGAGGGCAGCCGCCAGCTCGAGGAGTCCATCACCGGCATCGTGAACACGCTCGCGTCCACGAGCGAGAAGAAGATCGGCCGCGAGATCGAGAAGCTCGAAGCCAAGCGCGAGACGCTGAAAGAGCGACACACCGAGCTCTCGCAGTCCCTGCTCGACGCGGTGAGGGGCGAGTATGAGCCCATCGTCGCGGGTGACCAATCGATCGCTCCCACCGAGGCCGCACGCCTCGTCGCCGACGGCATCGGGACGTGCGACTGGCTGCCTGGTCCCCTCGAGGCCAACGAGCTCTCGCTCTCGGAGGACGAGCTGGCCACCGCGTACCAAATCTCGGCCGACCTCGCCGGCGAGGACGAAGCGCTCCTCGAGACCTCACTCCCCGATCCGTCGGGCTTCCCGAGCGCCCGCGAGTTCGCATCGCTTCACGACGACCTCGCGAGCCTCGAGCGCAGCCGCCCCGACGAGGGCCAGGAGCTCTGGCGGCACGACGAACAGAGTGCCGACGAGCTCGTCGACCTGCTCCAGGAGGCGAAGCAGGTCGTACAGGTCGCCGACCGCGAGGAGCCCTGGCTGATGGACTGCGTCGCGGCCGGCCGCGAGGGCGGCAAGCGGAGCGAGGGATGGGTGGGCCTCGCCCAGCTGATCGAAGACTGCGCGCGCGAGATCCCGGAGCGGGAGGAGCTCGTCTACGCCCACGATCCCGAGGTTCCCGCCGACCGCAGCGGCACCCAGATTGCCACGACGGCCCGGGCCATCGCCGAGCACCTCGAGGCGGGCAAGCCGATCGGTCGCTTCGTGCGCGTCACGAAGCCGGCATGGGCGGAGCTCATCCGGTCCAGCACCGTCGGGGGGGAAGCGCCCAGCGAGGCCCCGCACTTCCGCGCCCTCGAGAGCCTGGTCGCGATCGATTCCCTCCGCGCGGACCTGGTACGGCGCTGGGATTGGCAGATGGCGTCGCGCGGCGCAGCGAACGCCGAAGAGCTGGGCGGTCGGCCGGAAGAACGCGCGGCGCACCACGCCGCGGAGATCCGCCGCGCTCTTACCTGGCACGCCGAGAGCTGGTCGCCGTGCGCGGCGCACATGGAGGAGCTCGGCCTCGATTTCGATCGACTTTCGCGCGAGGCGACGTCCGACGCCCCGCAGTCGGAGTTCGCGAGAGTGAGCCACATCGTGCGGACGGCGCTCGAGCCCGCCATCGAGCAGCGCCAGCGTTACATCGAATGGCGCGAGCAGCGAGATCGCAAATCGGGTTGGCTCCTGCAGCTGGAAGACTACTCGCGACGCGACGCGATCTATCCCGTCATCAAGCGCATGAAGGTGGGCATCAAGAAGGGCGACTACGACGTCTACTCCGAGGCCCGCGAGCGCATCGAAGAGCTCGTCGACAAGCAGCTCGCCCATCGGCAGCTCCAAGGGCTCCTCG
>JABSQW010000469.1 GCA_013215605.1 Myxococcales bacterium | reverse complement strand
CCCGTTGGTGATAAGGTGGGCGGGTCCCTGCTTCCCGCGGCTCCCGACGCTCGAGTGGGAACACCGGGAAACGAATCGTCGGGCGTCTCGCGCCCGATCCATCACGTAGGAGGGATTCATGAAAGTCGAAGGTGGCTGTTATTGCGGAGAGGTCCGATACGAAGCCGAGGGCGATCCGGTCATGAAGGGCCAGTGCTTCTGCCGCGAGTGCCAATACACCACGGGTGGCGACTCGTTGTTCATCATGGGAATGCCCGAGGCCGGCTACTCGGTCACCAAGGGGACACCGAAGGGCTTCAAGCGGACCGACATCGAAAACGCCGTCACGCGTGAGTTCTGTCCGAACTGCGGCACGCAGATCATCACGCGGGCGATGCCCGGCGTCGTGATGATCAAGGTGGGAACGCTCGACGACCGCTCGGTGTTCGAAGGGCCGCAGATGGTGATCTACACCTGCGACAAGCAGCCCTACCACAACCTTCCCAGCGGTGTCCCGACGTTCGAGAAGCTCCCCAGCTAGCGGGGATCTGCGGCGTCTGCCCATGCGCGAAAGGCCGGGGGGCGGAGGGCGTCGAAAGCCGATCCGCGTCGATCTGCCGCTTCTTCCAACCGTGAGGGTCGCGATGGCTTTCTTTTCCATTCGCGCGGTCCTGCAAGCCCGCGCGGGTCGGGAGACTCGCAGCGGAGCACCGAGGGAAGCTGATGACTGACACACCGCCGCTTCTCGTGGAGCGCCGTGGGGCCGTGGAGACGATCGTTCTCAACGATGCTCCGCGTAACCGCATGAGTCTCGAATTCATGGACGCCCTCGAAGCGGAGGTCGAGCGTGTCGCCAGTGATGCGAGCGTGCGCGCCGTCGTGATTCGCGGCGCCGGGGAGGAGCACTTCTCGGTGGGGATGGACCTCAAGCAGCTGCCGCAGGGCATCGAGCGGATGGGCAGCGCGGAAGCCGTGTTCGATCAGCGATTGCGGGTGTTGAGCGCCATCGAGAACCTCCCAAAGCCGGTCATCGCGGTTCTCTGCGGCTACTGCCTGGGCGGCGGTCTCGAGCTTCCGCTCGCCTGCCACTTCCGCCTCGCGGCTGCCGAGGGCGCGAGAATCGGATTGCCGGAGATGGACCTCGGCGCGGTGCCAGCCTGGGGGGGGAGCGCGCGTCTCACGCGCTGCGTGGGGCGCGACCACGCTCTCGATCTCATTCTGCGTGCGAAGAAGATCTCGGGTCCCGAGGCGCTGAGGATCGGACTCGTCAACGAAGTGTGGCCGATCGGCGAGCTCTTCGATCGCGCGCAGGCGCTCGCCGATGAGCTCGCAGCCATGCCCGCGCTGGCGGTGGAAGGCGTACTTCGCGCCGTCGTGGGCGCAGGCGAGCAGCCCCTCGAAGAAGGAATCGCCGCAGAGCGCCGCGCCGTGCTCGCGATGATGGGTTCGGACGCTCAGCGCGAGGGGATGAGGGCGTTTCTCGAGAAGCGGAAGCCGGTGTTCAACCAGGATTCGTGAGAGGCGAACGAATGTCCCCCGAACCGATTCAGAGAGCCGGCGACGCGTTCGTTCTCGAGCGCGTCGGGCTCGCGCGCATGTCGCATGTCTCCCTGGAAGTCGCCGACCTCGAGAAGTCTCTCGCGTTCTACCGCGACGTCTTCGGATTCCAGGGCGTCATGGATCGCGATCTCCATGGCGCGGAATTCGAGGCCGTGACAGGAACGCCCGGCGCCAGGTCGCAGCTGGTGAGAGGGCTCATTGCCGGAAACTCCGTGGTGCAGCTCTTCTGGCACAACTGGCGCGAGCCCCAGCCCGAGAAGCGCACGCTGATGTCGTTCGAAGTTCTCGACGCTGCGGGAGCGCACACGCTGCTCTCGGCAGCGGGCGTGGTCTGCCAGAGCGAGCCCGTCGAATTCGACAACTCGTGGGCCTTCGTGATCCAGGATCCCGACGGTCACCCGATCGAGATCATTCAGTGGAAGCCGGGCGTCTCGCCCTACCGCTCGCCGTAGACGCCAGCGTGGAAATCCGGATCGACGAAGCGGACGCTGGGACGTCCACGACTTCGCCGTCCTTCCCGGGCACCGGGACCACGGCATGGGTCGGCAAATGCTCGACGAGGTCGAATGGCGGGCACATCGAGTCGAGCACGTGCGTTTGTCGACTGGTAGTCTGGCACCGATCGCCGAGATCCCAACAACGATCCACGAGGTAATGAATGGCGCCGTTCATGGCCGCTTACGACCAGCAGACCTACGCGCTCTTGCGCATCGTCTCAGGCTTCCTGTTCCTCTGGCACGGGCTGCAGAAACTCTCTGGCTTTCCCGCCGCGGCTTCCGAAGAGATGCCCGCGTTCATCGGTTTCGTCGCGGGTCCGATCGAACTCGGGGGGGGATTGCTCCTCCTGGTGGGTCTCTACACTCGCTGGGCGGCATTCCTCTGCAGCGGATTGATGGCCGCCGCGTATTGGATGGCGCACGGGTCGAGACACCTGCTCCCGCTGATCAACGAGGGCGAACTCGCGGCACTCTACTGTTTCGTATTTCTCTTCATCGCCGCGAAGGGTCCTGGCATCTGGAGTGTCGACGCGTCCCGCGCGTAGGGTGCGGTCGACACGGCTTCTGCTCGCATGCAGGACTCGACAGCGCGCAACAAGCGGATCGTGCGCGAGATCTACGAAGTCGGCTTCAATCGGGGCGACTCCGGGGTCTTCGACCGTCTCTACTCGGACGACTTTCTCCACCACGACAAGACGATCCACGACGTCGCGTCCGGCGCTGCCGGCGAGAAGCAGTCGATGCAGCGCTTTCGCGAGGCGATTCCCGACGTCCAGTTCACGATCGAGTCGCAGATCGCAGAAGGCGACCGGGTGGTCGTCCAGCTCGTGATCCGTGGAACGCCGGTTCGCGACTTTCCGCCCATCGTGGCCGACGGTCGATCGATCGAGATCCGCGCGGTCGCGATCTTCCGCATCGAAGCCGACCGCGTGGCCGAGGAGTGGTTCTACCGGGAGCCCGCGAGCTAGACACGTCGAGACGACGGCCCAGCTCGAGGCGCGTCCGTCCGGCCCCCACTCCGTCGATCCGTGGTTCGCGGCGATGGGTTCGCGGCTCTGCGCGCCGATCGAAGGGCCGGCATCAACGGGTCCGCGCTCGCGCACCGAGGTAGGCGCGGCGGGCCTCGGCGCACTCCGGATCGCTGAAGGCCGTCACGAGGCCGTCGGCGTCGGACCAGCTCCGCATCGTGCCGACCATCTGCGCGGTCACCGCGTTGACGTGTCGCTTCGTCGATAGGAGGGTGTGTGTGGCCTTTCGCGCCAGCGAGGTCGCGAGCTCCGAGACGTGGGCATCGAGCTCCGCCGCCGGCACGACGCGGTTCAGGAAGCCCGCCGCGCGTGCCTCGGCGGCGTCGAATGGGCGACACGTCAGCACGAGCTCCTTGGTGAGCGAGGGACCGATCTCGCGAACGAGACGCGGAATTCCGCCCCAGGCGAGGGGAATGCCGAGGTCGACTTCGGGAATCGAGAAGCGCGCTTCCTCGGATGCCACGCGGAGATCGCACGCCGCGGCCAGTACGAGACCTCCGCCGATGCACCAGCCCTGCACCGAAGCGATCGTCAGTGCGCGCATGTCCTCGATCGCGTCGGCCATCATCCGGCCCAGGTCGGCCGCCTCGCGCGTCGAGATCTCCTGCGGCTGGGAGAACGTGCTGAGGTCCGCCCCCGCGGAGAATGCGCGCCCGGCCCCCCGCACCACCACCACCTTCACCCCCCGTTGTTCGTCGAACCAGCGCGCCGCGGCGGCGAGTTCCGCCAGCGTGGTCGTGGAGAGGGGATTGAGCTTCTCGGGGCGATCGAGCGTGAGATGACCGATCGAACCGTCGACTTCGGCGCGCAGGGTGTCGAACATGGGGACCTCCGGGCCAGAGATTATCATCCGTCGGACGATCCGACGCCCGCGGGTCGCCAGCCGATGCGAAAGCCGGAGGTCGGCGCTTCGCCGGGTTGCAATCTCGAGGCGTCCGACGGATGATCACCGGCCGATCCCGCGCCGAGCATTCCACGACCCGCTGGCGTACTTGGAGGAATCATGGCCACCGAACACCCCGCTCGCCGAGCGGGTCTCCTCTCGCAGAAGTACGTCTCCGAGAAGAACCGCGACGCGTGGCTCGATCTGTTCGCCGAGGACGCGTTCATCCAGGATCCCGTCGGCCGTTCGCCCCTCGATCCCGATGGCAAGGGCCACCAGGGAAAGGCCGCGATTACGAAGTTCTATGACGACGTGATCGCGAAGGGCAACGTGAGCTTCGACTATCCGAAGTCCTACGCCGCCGGAGACGAGTGTGCGTTCATCGGTGTGGTGTACGCCGATTTCCCGGGTGCGCCGCCGAGCGAGGGATCGGAGGGCGTCTTCATCTACCGCGTCAACGACGAGGGCAAGCTGATCTCGTTACGCGCGTTCTGGGAGTTCGAGCGCCCGCGGTGGCAGGGTGAGGCGCACCCGCCGGTGGGACGCACCCGCTAGCGGGCTCCGCGCTCCGAACCGAATGACGCCCGGGCGAATCGGGGAATGAGAGTCGTATCGCTGCTGTTCGCGGGCATCTTCGCGCTCTGCGCGGCCGTGCAGTGGAACGACCCGGACCCGATTCGGTGGATGGGCTTCTACCTCGTGGCCGCGGTTCTCGCGGGAGGGGCGTCGTTCCTGGCGATCCCACGTCCGATCTACCTAGCGGTCGCGTTTGTCTCGTTCGCGTGGACCGCGGCGCTTCTACCCGAAGTGCTCTCCGAGGCGTCCTTCACGGGAACGGAGGTCGAGCGCGAGTGCGGGGGGGTGTTCCTGGTGGGAGCCGCGCTGCTCGGACTGCATCGCATGCTCCGTGCGCAACGCGCCGCGGCACCGTGAGATCCGCCGCTGGAGCCCCCGGCAGGGGTGTCCGTGCGAATCCCTCTAGACGTCTTCCGCCTGGTCGTTGAGGCGCTGGATCTCGGCCTTCTCTTCGTCGGTGATCGGCAGATAGATCGTGGTCAAGCCGAGCGGTGCGTCCTTCCCGAGTCCCGGCCGGATGAGCACCACCACCGTCGTCTTGCCGTCGATGAGCTCCTGGAGCTTGGCGGGAAGCCACGCCGGGTCGTCCGTATCGTTGACCATCTTCCCGGAGAAGTTCATGCGGATCTGCGTGACGCTCATGCGGCCACCGGTGGGCTTCACGTCGTAGACCGGATTCTTCAGGAGCTTTCGCGAGCACTTCCTGGGAAGCTTGGAGCCGGTCGATCCTTCGGGTTTCGGGAAGTATCGCCGCTCGCTGCCCTTCGCGGACGCGATTTCGATCTTCTTCGCGTCGGCGTCGTATTTCTTGATCTTCGCGAAGGTCATGCAGCTGGCGGCTTCCGCAGCGGAAGCGCCGATGAAGAGGGAGAACGCTGCGATCAGCGCGATTCTGAGAGACATGCGGGATTCCTCCATGATCGGCGGCGGACGCTGTTGGGACGACACCGGCCCGCGGTGTATTCAACCGGCGCGCTGGCCGGCGCGGTCGACTTCCGAAGTACGACGTGGATCTTATCACCGGATTCAGCGACTTGAAGAGGGGGCTTTCCTTCTCGGGGAGCTTTGCGCTGCGGGCCGTTGACCCGGAGTCACAGATCGCCGTTGTCTCCTCCCGTCGTGGTTGCGGGGCCCCAGCGAGGCGCGTTCCCCGACGCGCGGTGTACGATGGGCGTTTCGGCCCGACTCGAACTCACACCGAGCGGCCAGGCGCTCGGCGCGCTTGACGGGCGTGCGGCTCGAACGCCGCATTTCTGAACGCAGCGGAAGGGGAGGCCATGCGACTCGAGGGATCCTGTCACTGCAGGGCGGTCCGCTTCGCGCTCGAGTCGGCGCACCCCTACCCCTTCAACCTCTGCTACTGCTCGATCTGCCGGAAGACCGCGGGTGGCGGCGGCTTCGCGATCAACCTGAGCGGATCCAACGACACGCTCGAGGTCACGGGCCGCGACGCACTGCGCGTCTACCAGGCGCAGGTCCAGTACCCCGGCGAAGACGAGCCGCACGAGAGCCCCGCCCAACGGCATTTCTGCGGGACGTGCGGTAGCCCGCTGTGGCTGTGGGACCCCAGGTGGCCGGAGCTCGTCCATCCGCTGGCGTCGGCGATCGACACACCGCTTCCGACACCGCCCGAGCGCACCCACCTGCTCCTCGACTCGAAGGCCGCGTGGGTCGAGGTGCGAGCGAATGCCGGAGACCGGTTGCACGATGGGTTTCCCGAGGAGTCCATCGCCGAGTGGCACGAACGACTGGAACTCGTTTCGGGTTCCGACGACGAAGGGAGCTGAACCATGTCGGTATACGTCATCGCCCAGGGGAAGATCGAGAATCGCGAGATGTTGAACGAGTACGTGACGCAGGCCCTCGAGACGATCCGTGCGCACGGCGGTCGCGTGATCGCGTTCGACGAGAAGCCCGATGTCGTGGAGGGCGAGACGAATACGCCCCGGACGGTCATCGTCGAGTTCGAGTCGAAGGAGGCTTTCCGCGCCTGGTACGATTCTCCCGACTACCAGAAAGCGATTCCCCTGCGACTGGAGTCGGCGCCGGGCACGCTGATCGTCGCGAACGGGCTCTAGTCCGGCCGGGTATCGCCGGGCCCGCGCTCTGATACTCTCGGGCGCGTCGCGAGCTGGAGGACGAATGCGCGTCCACATCCTCGGCGCTTCCGGATCCGGGACCACGACGCTCGGCGCCGCGGTCGCGAAGCGGCTCGACTGCGCGCACTTCGACACCGACACGTTCTACTGGGAGCCCTCGGAGCCGCCGTTCCAGCAGCCTCGACCCGTCGAGCGTCGGCGTAAACACCTCGCCCGGGCGCTCAGCGCGGAACGCTGGGTGCTCTCGGGATCGCTCTGCGGCTGGGGCGATCCGTACATCGGGCTCTTCCAGTGGGTCGTATTTCTCAGTGCCTCCACCGAGACGCGGCTCGCGCGGCTGCGGGAGCGCGAGGAGCGGGTTTTCGGCGCCGGTGCCCTCGAGCCCGGCGGCTCGATGTTCGAGAGTCACCGTGACTTCCTCGGCTGGGCGCGCGCTTACGACGAGGGGACGCCGGACATGCGGAGCCTCGCCGGCCAGACGCGTTGGCTCCGCGACCTCGACTGCCCCGTGCTCCGCCTCGACGGCGAGAAGCCCGTAGAACTCAATTGCGATCGTATCTGCGAGCAGGTCTCCGGGGCGCCATCGTCGACGGGGAAGCCGTGACGGCACGACGAAAGCGCGGAATCTCCTTCGAACAGCTGAGCGGTTTCGCACGAACGCTTCCCGGCCTGGAAGAGGGATTCTCCTACGGAACCCCCGCTTTTCGCGTGCGCAAGAAGTTCCTGGGACGCCAGCTCGATGCCGGGGAGTCGTTCGTGATCCGCCTATCGTTCGAGATGCGCGACGATCTCGTGGCGAGCGACCCGAAGGCCTTCGTCGTGACGCCCCACTACGAGGGCAGCCCCATGCTGGTGGTGCGGCTCGCCGAGGTCGATCGCGGGCTCCTCGAAGACCTGCTCGTGACCGGATGGAAGATGCTGGCATCGAAGGGCCAGCTCGCGGAATGGGAGGGCTGAAGTGACGACCGCGGATGCTGCGGAGCGACCGAATCCCGGCGCGCACACCGGGCGATCCCTTGCGAAGAGCAACGCGGCTGCCAACGCGCGCGAGACGTCCCCCGAGCGCCTCCTCGCCGAGACCGCTTGAGAGCGATGCCGGGACGCGTGTTCAACGAGCCGCGCGTGGTCGTCGTCGGAACGAGCGGTTGCGGAAAGACCACGTTTGCGCGCCAGCTCGCGCGCGGTCTCGACGCGCGGCACATCGAGCTCGATGAGCTTCACTGGCTCCCGGATTGGCAGATTCGCCCGGCCGAAGATTTCTCGTCGAGAGTCGCGACGGCGGCTGCCGCGCCGCGCTGGGTGGCCGACGGCAACTACTCCGCCGTGCGCGACATCCTGTGGTCGCGCGCCACGGCCGTGGTATGGCTCGATTTCGCGGCCCATGTCGTGGGTTGGCGGATCCTCACGCGCACGATTCGCCGCGGGCTCACGCGCGAAGAGATCTTCTCGGGGAACCGCGAATCCCTGGCTCAGGCATTCTTCTCGCGCGAATCGATGCTCTGGTGGGCGGCCACCACCTTTCGGCGCAATCGCCGCACGTACGCGGCCTTCTCGGCATCCAGGGAGTGGTCGCATCTCGAGTTCACGAGAGTTCGCACTCCCGCCGAGGCCAGAGCACTGCTCGATGCTGCTGGCTATCGGATCGAACACGCGCGGCGCGAGCACGTCGCCGCGCTTCCAGAGATCGAGCTCAAGGCGGGTCGGATGTTCTCGGAGCAGGATTTCCCCCGGCCGCTGCGCGACACACCGACACCGCTCGAGAACTTCGAGCCTGCCTTCGAGCGTGGGCGGCTGTGGGTGGCTCTCGACGGCGCGGGCAAACCCGTCGGCTTCGCCGTCGGGTCGATCGTCGACGGGTCCGCACACCTCCTCGAGCTCGATGTCCACCCCGACCACGGGCGGCGTGGGCTCGGCGGCCGACTCGTCGACCGCGTGGCCGACTGGGCGCGTTCCGAGGGGCACTCGGCACTCACCCTGACGACGTTCTCCCACGTCGCGTGGAACGCCCCCTGGTACCGGCGCCTGGGATTCGTCGAGCTTTCGTCCAGCGAGGCGACACCCGGGCTTCTCGCGCACCTCGTGCAAGAAGGCGAGGAGGGGTTGGACCGATCCAAGCGCGTCGCAATGAGACTCGAATTGTGAGTCCAGCGACCTGGCGCGGCGCCGCCGCGTCCTGAAGGACTCCGGGCGACCGTGCTGTATTCTGTGGCTCTGGAGGCCTCTTGATGATTCCCGCCGAATACGAGTCCTACGAATCCCACGTCACCGTCGCTTGTGTGAACTTCGAGCCAATCGTGGGCGACAAGGAAGCGACCCTCCGGAAGATGGAGGGCAATATCGTCGAGGCGGCTCTGCAGGGCGCCAACGTCATCGCATTCCCCGAGGAGGCGCTGGTGGGGGCGAGTGGCTGCGCGGGGTGTCGTTCCGAGGGAGCCCCGTGCGCGACGCACATCGAGATCGCGGAGGAGGTGCCGGGGCCTTCGACCGAGCGCATCGCCGAACTCGCCGCCGAGCACGACGTCTACGTGATCTTCGGAATGGCCGAGCAGGACCCGGTGGACCCGGGTCGCCTGTACAACGCGGCAGCCGTCGTCGCTCCCGAGGGAGTGCAGGGCACCTATCGCAAGCTCCACCTCGGCACGCTTCCCTGGGTCAACGAGGGCATCACTTTTTCGCCCGGAAGCGAGCTGCCGGTGTTCGAGACCCGCTACGGGCCGATCGGCGTGCAGATCTGCTTCGACTTCTGGTTCAACCCCGAGCTCACGCGACTGCTCGCGCTCAAGGGAGCGCGCTTGATCGTGAACTGCGCCGGCACGTTCCGCGGTCCGGGAAAACGCGAGTACATGGTGCACACCAGCCGCACGCGCGCGCAGGAGAACCTCGTCTACATCGCCAGTGCGAATCTCGTCAGCCAGCCGACTGCGGCGTCGTCGTACTCGGGCGAGAACCTCACCACGTCGCAACGTGAGAGTTCGTTCCTCGGCCACAGTACGATTGCTGGTCCCGCATTTCCGCGCTTCAGCCACGTCTACGCGGAGGCCGGAGACGAGGAGGAGATGGTGATGGCGACGCTCAGCTTCGAGCGGCTCCACCGCATCGAAGCCGTCTTCCCGTGGCGCGAGTGGCGACGCACGCGACTCAAGGCCACGTCCGACCTGATCGCCCGCGAGTTTCAGAACCTCTATTGAAGCTCATGAGGTTCGCCGCCAACGGTTTGATCGTCGCCAGTGTCACCGCCGTGTTGATCGGCGGCTGGTCGGCCGCACAGCTGCGCTTCGCGCTGGCCGCCGGCGCGCCGCTGCTCATCGAGCCGTTCTCCATCGCCGTCTCCGCCGATGGCTCGATCTACTGCGGCGTCGACGCCGACCGCATCCACGTCTATGCACCCGACGGCGAGTTTCTGAACGCGTGGACGGTCGCGAGCGGCGGCCTGCCGTTCCGGATCCAGATCGGCGAAGGGGACGTCAGGGTCGCGACGCAAACCGGCCTCGTCTACCACTTCAGACCGTCGGGAGAACTCGAAGAGACACGCGAAGACGCGGCCGCATTCGAGCGCTTCGGCGCGTCAAACGACTACGCGATCGAGACCGCGGCTCGCCAGCGCTACGCGATCGACGCGGGAATCGTGCGCGTCAGCGAAGGCCGGCGCGTACGCGTGGTGGCGCCGGCGCCCGCGCCGTTGCGGTTCTTCCAGCCGTTTCCCCTGCTGCTGTTTCCGGTGTTGTTTCTCGGTGTGTTCGGGCTGATCGCAGGTGTCATCACGAACTCCGGCGGACTCGCGACGAAAGGCTGAAAATGGCGAACGACACGATGCGAATACAGCTGTCCGAAGAGCGACGAGAGCGAGTGCTGGGCTCGATTGCGCGGTTCTTCGACGACAAGCTGGACAGAGAGATCAGCGTGTTCCAGGCCGAGCAGCTCCTCGACTTCATGGTGTTGGAGCTCGGCGCGCCGGTCTACAACCAGGCCATCCGCGACGCGCACGGGTTCCTGCAGGAGAAGCTCAGCGACCTCGAAGGTGAGTTCTACGAGCCCGAGGATTCCTACGACCGCCAGGGGTCGTGAACAGTGCGGGCTAGAACGAGCGGCTTGTTGCAGAGCTTCTCAAAATCCGCGCCCCAGCCGGTGCCGCCCTCGACCGTGTCGTCGTCGATGCCGTGGCGCTCGGCGGCCGCGCCGAACGCGGATTCGGCCCCGTTCGCGGCGCCACTGAAGAGAACACGAGAATCCGGGTTCACGTCGGACCCTCCGTGGGGGCTTCGCGAGACGATGACGGATTTCGTCAGCCTCCGCGAACGGTGCCTCGAAGGGTCAGCGGACGAAGGCCAGCGTCGATCGCTTGGGCCGGAGGGCGTCCGGGACTGGGTGTTGGCGAAATCGGCTGAGCGGATCGGTTCGCCACCCAACGCGGGTCCGACACCGTTGGAAGCGAGTCCTGGGAGCGAACCCGCTGCTCGGCGCTAGAATCGGGTCGCGTCACGGGCGACCACACGCGGAGACCACAGGATGGCCCAGAAGGTGGATCAGAAGAAGCAGGCGGATCAGAAGAAGCAGGCGGAGCAGCGGGCCTTCATCGACGCCGTGAGTCAAGGCGACAAGGACACCATGGAGGCGATGTTCGACGCATCTCCGGGGCTCGCGTCTGTGCGCAACAGCGACGGCGTGTCGGTGGTGGCGCTCGCCGTCTACGCCGGACAGCGGGAGCTGGCGGCTGCCCTGGCGCGTGGTCGCGACGATCTCGACCTCTTCGAGGCCTCGTGTCTGGGCGACGTAAAACGCGTCGGCGAGCTCGTGCGCGACCATTCCGAGCTGATCGACGAATTTTCGCCCGACGGGTTCACACCGCTCGGATACAGCGCTTTTTTCGGATACCTCGGGCTCCTGCAGTACCTGATCGTCCGGGGCGCCGAGGTCAATCTACGTTCGAAGAACGAAATGCAGGTGACACCGCTCCACAGCGCCGTCGCGAACTTCGATCAGGAGCTCGCGCCGCGTCTCGCGGAACCCCTGCTCACCGCCGGCGCCGACGTCAATGCGCGCCAGGAGGGAGGCTTCACGCCGCTCCACGAGGCCGCGTACAACGGCAACCTCGATCTCATCGAGCTTCTGCTCAGTCGCGGCGCCGATGCGACGGCCCGCACCGATGAGGGAGACACGCCGGCCGGACTGGCGCGCAAGCAGGGTCACCACCACGGGGCGCGCCTCATCGACTCGCATGGGAGCTGACGCGGCCGCCT
>JABSQW010000047.1 GCA_013215605.1 Myxococcales bacterium | reverse complement strand
TCGCCTGGCCCTATGAGTGGGGGCGCCAGGTCGAGTCGACCCTCGGACGCCGCCTCGACTATCTGCGCGGCCGAGGCGTCGGGGGCTCGTCGGCGGTCAATGGCGGGGTGGCGCTGCGCGCCGAGCCGGGAGATCTCGAGGTCTTTCCCGAGGGCTGGCAGTGGGACGACCTGCTTCCCTGCTTCCGTAAGCTCGAGAGCGATCTCGATTACGGGTCGGCTCCCTGGCACGGAAGCGAGGGGCCCGTCTCCATCGTGCGCTGGCCGAAGTCCGAGTGGACGCCGCTGCTCACCGCGTTCCACGAGGGCTGCCTCGCGGTGGGCATCCCCGACTGCCCCGACCTCAACGCGCCCCACACCACCGGCTCGGGCCCCATCCCGATGAATCGCGCCGGATCGCGTCGGATCTCGAGCGCGATCTCCCACCTCGAGCCGGCGCGCTCGCGAGAAAACCTCGCGGTCCGCGGCGACGGCCACGTGGCGCGCGTCCTCTTCGACAGCCTGCGCGCGACGGGGGTCGAGTTGCTGAGCGGCGAGAAGCTCTACGCGGAGGAGGTGTTCGTCTCCGCCGGCGTCCTCGAGAGCCCCATGCTCCTGTGGCGATCGGGTATCGGACCGCCCGACGCGCTGAAGGCACTCGGCATCCACCCGCTCGTCGAGGCGCCCGACGTCGGAGCGCATTGGAGCGACCACGTCGTCGTGAATTTCGAGATGCCCATCGATCCGGCGCTCGTGCCGAAGGGAGCGCCGGGCCTCCAGACGATCGTCAAGACCCACGTCCCGCGCAGCGGCCTCGCGAACGAGATCAACATCACCCCCTGGCCGCGCCGCAACGGCGACGGCGGCCTCGACCTGGTGGTGAGCCTGTCACTGCAGCTGCCGACCGGAGAGGGATCGATCCGCCTGCAAAGCCTCGAGCCCGAGACGCCTCCCCACATCGACTGGCCCTTCGCGAGATTCGCCGAGAACATCGCGCGCATGCGCGAGGGCTGGCGACTCACGGCGCGTATCACGGCAGAGTCCGGGATCGCCCTCGACCCCGACTCACCCGCGCGCGAAAGCGAACGCAGTGACGCCGACCTCGACGCACACATCACGGCGAACCACGACGCGTTCTACCACGGTGTCGGAACGTGTCGCATGGGAACCGCGGATGACATCGGGGCCGTGGTCGATCCGCGCTGCGCCGTGCGCGGCACGAGCGGGCTGCACGTGGTCGACGCGTCGATCGTGCCGTGTGTTCCGCGGACCAACACTCACATCCTGACCGTCGCGGTCGCAGAGCGGGCTGCGGAGCTCTTGTGGTAAACCCGCTGTGACGCCCACCAGGAGCGTCTCCCCCGAGGTCCCATGTCTTCTGCCCCCCGCATCCCGGAACGCGATCAGCTGCTGAAGGCAGTCGACGAGATCAGCGAAGTGATCCGCGCCAACGCCGACCGCTCGGAGGAGCTGCGCCAGCTCCCGCCCGAATCCGTCGAGGCGCTCGAGCACGCGGGCATCTTCCGCATGGTTCTGCCGCGGGAGCTCGGCGGTTACGAGGCCGATCCGGTGACCCAGCACGAGGTGATCGATCGACTCGCCTACCACGACGCATCTGCGGGCTGGTGCGGATTCATCGGCGCCGGCTCGTCGGCCTTCGCGGCGGCAAACATCCCCGATGCCGGGCTCGAAGAGGTGCAGTCGACGTTGTCGGGCAGCGACACCTGGACGTGCTTCGCGGGCTCCCCCGTGCCGTCGGGTCGAGCCACCGCGGTCGAGGGCGGCTACCGCGTCTCGGGACGCTGGCCGTGGGGCAGCGGTGTCCACCACTCTCCCTGGGTCTTCGCCGGCGCGGCGATCCTGGAAGATGGCGAAGTCGCGTTGACCGATATCGGCATCCCGAACAGTCGCCTCATGGTGATGCCGGCGACGGACATCGAAATCGAGGACACGTGGCACACGTCGGGTCTCCGCGGAACCGGGAGTGCTCACTTCCGCGGGGAGGACATCTTCGTCCCGGAGCACCGCACCATCGCGTTCCCCTTCCCCGAACCGTTTCGCGGCGGCGCCCTCTTCCGCCTGCCGGTGCTCGGATTCTTCGGACCGGCCTTCTCGGGGTTTCCGCAGGGCGTGGGGCGACGCGCCCTCGACGAGATCGTGTCGCTCGCGCGCACGAAGACCCGCATGGGCCAGGAGTCGGCCGTCTCCGAGCGCGCTGTGTTCCAGCACGAGCTCGGGAATGCCAGCACGCGCCTGCGCGCGGCTGGAACGCTCGTGCGCCACGAGCTCGAGATCTTGTGGGACGATCTCCACGATGGCGTCGAGCCTTCTGTCGTCGACACGGCACGCCGCCTCGCTGCATTCACTCAGAACGCCGAGACCGCGACGCTCGCTGCGGAGTTCGCCTATCGGCACGGTGGCGGAGACGCACTCTTCACATCGAGCCCACTCCAGCGCGCGCTGCGCGACATACGCGCCGCGGACCAGCACATGCTCGTGACGACGAACAACTACGAGATGCTCGGCAAGGGCATCGTCGACGAGACGGGCTGAAGTCCACATGGCCTCCAATCCGGCTCCGAGCTTCGTCGCACTCGCCACCCAGAGCGCGGTGGTGCGGCGCGCGCTCGCTTACGGCGTGGTCGTCGGAGCGATCCTCATCGCGATCAATCACGGCGACGCGCTGCTGCGCGGCGAGTTCGACGGCGCGCGGATCGCGAAGATGATCCTGACCCCGCTCGTGCCGTACGCGGTGTCGACCTTGTCGAGTGTCTCCGCGATGCGCGCCAGCAGCTCGGGCTGACGCCCGCCCCCGCTGGCTCACCCAGGGGAGCAGCTTCTCCTCGAGGGCCAGCCGTACGCGCTGCGAGTCGTTCGACCGCATGAAGTGGAACCGGTGAAGGCCCTTCCAGTCCATCGCGTCCGGGTGATCTACCCGCGCGTTCACCCCGCGGTTGCGGCATTGCTCGATCGATCGAAGCCGCGCTACCGTGTGGCATGAGCGCACCTCCCGGTCGTCTCCAGAATGTGTACCTCGGTGCACGGCCCCTGCTCCTCGCACTCGCGAGCCCCGCCGCGGCGCAGACGAAGTCCGCATCTCAGGCCATCTCGTCGATCGTAAGCGGCTTCGGATTCCCGGGTAAGAAGTGCGGGCACGAGACGCCCACGAACCTGGCGCTCGCCTGCGGCTTCCTGAAGAACGGTGATAGGCTCGCCGACTTCCCTTCGAACTGACGCCATGCCCGAACGAGATTCACTCTTCGACCTGAGCGGAAAAGTCGCGCTCGTCACCGGCGGAAGTCGGGGCATCGGCAAGCAGGTGGTGCTCGCCTACGCGCGCCACGGAGCCGACGTCGTCATCGCGAGTCGCAAGGGCGCCAACTGCGAGACCGTCGCAAAGCAGGTCGCCGAAGAGACCGGGCGGTCCGCGCTCGCGGTCGCCTGTCACGTGGGGCGGTGGAACGAGTGCGACGCGCTGGTCGAAGCCGCCTACGACCGCTTCGGCAAGGTCGACGTCCTGGTCAACAACGCCGGGATGTCCCCACTCTACGAGAAGCTCACCGACGTGACCGAGGAACTCTACGACAAGGTCATCAACGTCAACCTGCGCGGCCCGTTCCGCCTGTCTTCGCTGATTGGCGAGCGAATGATGGAGGGCGACGGCGGTTCGATCATCAACGTGAGCAGCATCGCCGCGGTGACGCCTTCTCCCATCGAGATCCCCTACGCCACCGCCAAGGCCGGCCTCAACAACATGACGATCTCGATGGCGAAGGCCTTCGCACCGAAGGTTCGCGTGAACTGCATCATGCCCGGGCCCTTCATGACCGACATCACGGATGCGTGGTCGACCGAGATGATCGAAGGACTCGGCCGCATGGTCCCCCTCGGTCGCGGTGCCCAGGCCGACGAAGCCGTCGGCGCCGCACTCTACTTCGCGAGCCGCGCGTCGTCGTTCACGACAGGTGCCGTGCTCAAGATCGACGGCGGATTGGCCAGCCCACCCGCCTGAGGCTCCCGGGCGAAGCTACGCTTCTAGAGGTCCGTCCCGGTGACGCCGAAGGCCGGGTTCAGTTCCGCGTGTCTTCGATCCAGTCGGGCATGTCGATCGGCGGGTTGGGGAGGCGCTTCGCGCCCTTCTCGTCCAGGAGCTTCTCGAAGCCCGGCGTGTCGGCGGGCCACGAGCGCGGATCGCCCATCATCACCTCGTAGAGCTCGACGCCCTCCGGACCGGCGACGAACGGGCCGAATGCTGCCCCCTGCTCGAGGGTGATGTGCATGCCCTTCGTGCACTCGATGTCGCCGCACAGCATCGATCCCTCGAGCACGAAGATCACGTGATCGCTGTTGTGACCGTGCTTGTGGATCATCATGCCCGGATCCCACTTCGCGTAGAGAGACAGGACTCTGGGCGTGAACTCGAGCCATTTCTCGCGCACCATCGCGGGCCCCGTCGGGAGCTCGACGGCCCGAACCTCCTGCCACTTTTCGTCGTCGACGTGGCGGAATCGCGGCTCTACGCCTTCCTTCGGACCCGGGGTTTCGCTCATCGGTTTCTCCTCTCGCTGCAAATTCGACCAGGGTGGCACAAGCCGCTCTAGGCGGCCTGGGGAAGCGGCAAGCCGTACAGCTTCGCCGCGTTCGCGGAGAAGAGGGGCTTCTTCAACTCCTCCGGCACGTCGTCGCGGCCGCCGAGTTGACTCACGGAGTCGGGAAACGCGCAGTCCCAGTGACAGTAGTCCGACGAGTAGCAGATGGTTTCGCGCCCGACCGACTCGAGCACGTAGCGGACCATCTTCTCGTCGGGCTCGGTGGTCAAGAAGCCACGCCCGGCGAAGTACTCGGACGGACAGCGGTCGATCTCCGGCGCCTGCTCGGGCATGAGTTCCCAGTGCCCGTCGAGACGCTCGAGCCAGAACGGCAACCAGCCAACGCCCGCTTCCATGAATCCGACGCGCAGCTCCGGAAAACGCGCCCAGATTCCGCCGACCGTGAAATTGAAAACGGCCTGCATCGCTCCCAAGGGATGCGTGACGGCGTGGATGCCGAGACGCGAGTCGAAGCGGTCGATCACGACCGGAACCTGTCCCGGTGCCTGCCCGCCACCGTGTGTGCAGACGGCGACGCCGAGGCGCTCCGCCGTTCTCCAGACCGGATCGAACGACGGATCGTCGAGGTTCTTCTCGCGGATATGGGTCGCCGTGACCATGCCGACGAACCCGTGCTCGGCGACGCAGCGCTCGAGCTCCTCCGCGGCGGCGGCCGGCTCGATCATCGGAAGCTTCGCCACGAGCTTCAGTCGGTCGGGGGCGAAGCTCGCGTACTCGGCCCGCGCGTCGTTGAGCGTCCGACACACGGCGATCGAGAACTTCGGATCGGACAGCGCCCACTCCTCGCCCGAGCCCGGCGGAAACAGCACCGCCACATCGATGCCCTCGAGATCCATATCGGGCAGGCGCTGCGCGGGGTCGTACATGCCGGCGCGCATCGGGACGTCGAAGTCGAGGTCGTCGGCGGGACGCACGACCTCTCGCGGATTCTCCACGTTGATCTGCATCCCACCGCCGGGGATGTCCTTGTACTTCTCCTTCAGGCTGCGCACCCACGTGCGCATCTGCGGCAGGAACTCGCTGGGTATCCGGCGCCGCCAGTCGAGCGGCTCGCCCCCGTGTCCGTCAGCATCGATCACGTAGTGGCCAAAGCGTCCCATGGCTTCCTCCTCCCTTCGAAGGCATCGAGCAGCCGTCGCAGCGAGCGGTCGGTGTCGAGGTCGGGGAACTCGCGCTCCCAGAATTCGTCGAGATCGTCGAACCAGTCCATGCAATCTTCCCCGAATGCGGATCGGAGCTTCTCCGAGCGATGCGAGCGAGCCCGTCACGAAATATACCTTTCTCACGAGCTTTCTAGGAATTGAATGTCCGGGGCGAGGAGCCGGCGGCCACGCCACACTCTTCTCTGCTCATACCTGCGCTCTGCCTGAAGACAGGTAGAATGCGGGCGAGCCCGCGTTGAAGCCCATGCCGACCGACGCTTCGCATCGCCTACCGAGTGTCCTGCGCTCCGAGGTCTCCCTCTGGATCGGCACCGCCACGACAGCGTTGTTCCTCGTCTTCGGCGACGCCTGGGTCGCCGACCTCTCGAACGTCCTCTGGTACAGCGCACTCTTCGCCTGGCTCTTCGTCGTGATGATCTGGCTCGCCTTTGGCGTAGTGCGCCACGCCGACGCCCTCGCGATCAAGCTCGGCGAACCCTATGGGACGATCATCCTCACGTTGTCGGTGATCTGCATCGAGGTCGTGATGATCTCCGCCGTCATGCTCACGGGCGAAGGCAGTCCCACGGTCGCGCGCGACACGTTGCTCTCCGTGTTGATGATCGTCCTCAACGGAATGCTCGGCGTCACGCTCCTCGTGGGCGGTATCCGCCACCGGGAGCAGAGCTACAACCTGCGCGGCGCGAGTTCGTACCTCGGCGTGATCATTCCGCTCGCGGGCATCGGCCTGATCCTGCCCCGCTTCATGACGGGCGCGCCGGGCGGCGAAGTGACGTCCCTGGTGGGCGTGTGGCTCATCGTGTCGTCGTCGGTTCTGTACGTCGCCTTTCTGTGGATCCAGGCGGAGCGGCACAGCGTCTTCTTCGAGCAGCCACAGCCGCACGACGGCGCCACGGAAGTCTGCACCGACCACCACGGCAACCTGCTCGTGCGCACGCTGCGCCACCACGCCGTCTTCCTGCCGCTCACGATGCTGCCGATCGTGCTGCTCTCGAAGAAGATGGCGGTGATGGTCGACCACGGGATCGCGACGCTCAGCGGCCCCGAGGCACTCGGTGGCTTCCTCGTCGCGGTGCTCGTGCTCTCACCCGAGGGCATGGCCGCCGTGAAGTCGGCGCTCGCGAACCAGCTGCAGCGAACGGTCAACATCGCGCTCGGATCGGCACTGTCGACCATCGGACTCACGATCCCGGCGATC
>JABSQW010000468.1 GCA_013215605.1 Myxococcales bacterium | reverse complement strand
TGTATTGTTTTCATATCAAACTATTTGTGTTTAACATAGTTAAATCAACAAAAAACACAATTTTCATTGAAAATCATTGATTTTTCGTGTTTTTTGATGTTTTTTTGATTTTTGTCACACTATTGAAACCTTTCCACTTATATATATGGTATAAAAACATGTCTACAGTGTTTCTTCATCATTAGGAACATTTAAAATCGGGTTTGTATTGTTTTCAAACCAAACCATTTGTTGATAACATAGTTAAATAAAAAAAAATCACTTTTCATTGACAATCAATGATTTTCATGTTTTTTTATGGTTTTTTGGTTTTTGTCACACTATTGAAAACCTATCCAAATATATATATGATCTAAAAATGTTTACATTGTTTATTCATCATTAGGAACATTTAAAATCGGTATTGTATTGTTTTCATATCAAATCATTTGTTTTTAACATATGTACATCTTCAAAAAACACAATTTTCATTGAAAATCAATGATTTTCATGTTTTTTGATTTTTCTTTTGTTTTTGTCACAGTATTGAAAACCTTTCCAAATATATATATATATATGATACAGAAAAATATTTACAGTGTGTATTCGCCATTAGGAATATTTAAAATCGGTTTTGTATTGTTTTGACATCAAACCATTTCTTTTTAACATAGTTACATCAACAAAAAACACAATTTTCAATGAAAATGAATGAGTTTCATGTTTTTTGATGTTTTTTGTTTTTGTCACACTATTTAAAAACTTTCCACGTATATATATTATCAAAAAACATGTTTACAGTGTTTATTCATCTTTAGGAACAGTTAAAATCGGTTTTGTATTGTTTTCAGACCAAACAATTTATTTTTAACATAGTTACATCAACAAAAAACACAATCTTCATTGGAAACCAATGATTCTTCATGTTTTTTTGATGTTTTTTTTGTTTTTTCACACTATTGAAAACCTTTTCACATATATATACTATAGAAAAACTTGTTTACATTGTTTCTTCATCACTGGGAAGATTTAAAATCGGATTTGTATTGTTTTTATATCAACACATTTGTTTTTAACATAGTTAGATCAACAAAAAACACAATTTTCATTGAAAATCATTGATTTTCATATTTTTTGTTGTTTTTTTGTTTTTGTCACATTATTGAAAACCTTTTCACATATATGTATGATGTAGAAACATGTTTACAGTGTTTAGTCATCATTAGGAACATGTAAAAGCGGTTTTGTATTGTTTTCATACCAAATTATTTTGTAGTGTTTATTCATCATTAGGAAAAGGGGTAAAGGTAGTTGAAAAAAATGAGCTGCGGTTTTCTATAATTTTGGTTTCGAAGTTGACACTCCAAAATTTTCTGAAAATCTGGTTTCGAGATAATGGCCAATCTTTAGGTCATACTTTTTCAAAAGCCATTGAAATGCTGCGTAGCGGAAAAAGCGATGGTCGGGAGAATCGATTTTTCATCACTTTTTCGCTCCCCGAAAAATCTAAAAAATTTCCTATCGTGTTCTCCTGAACTTTTTACGTCTAGAAATGATGACATCTCAAAAACGAGAATTTTCGGATTTTGTACACCCTGACACGTTTTTGATGTTTTGAAATCGCATTTTGGCAAAAACTCCAAATTTGACTCGAATATTGGATCGAAAATCCAAAAAATACTCGTTTTTTGCCTCTAAAAATCGCAAAAATGGTCGAAACGTTCTAAAATCAAAAACGGCAGAGTAATTTTCCCTCATACACACAGGGAACCCAATGGAAGTGTTGCGGGACCATGCGAAGGGCTCCGCCCCCCCCCCAGTGTTATTTTTTCCCCCTGCCACCCTGATCAGAGCGACCAC
>JABSQW010000467.1 GCA_013215605.1 Myxococcales bacterium | reverse complement strand
GGGGTTTGCTGGGAGTCTTCTTCCCGGCCCGTCACAACGAGGGGATCTCGGCGCTCCCCTTCCGACGTTACGGAGCGGCTGGGTGCCAGGAAACGACCTCGAAACGAGGGCTTGGGGTAAAGGCGATTTGCAATCGGATGCTCTGGGATCCCTTGTTTTCCCACATGAACGATACGCGACCCGGGGTCGATGCCACGTGGCGCAACGTTCCGCGCCTTGCGTCGCCGCGCTGGTGGTAAACGGTTTTTCCGTGTTGGTGAGCGTGAACGTTCCATGCGAGGGGAGCATCGGACAGGTAGGCCACCTCGATCGTTGTGGGGTTCACGACGTTCAGGTTGAGTTCTGCGAATTTGCCCGGTTTGACGACAAGATCCCGTTCGGTTTGCGGGTCAGCGAGTGCTGCGTTGGGGTGCGACGACGCTTGAGTGGGTTGAGCGCACCCGGCGAATGCGAGGAAGCACAGGGCGTAACAGGCTTGTTTCAGCACGGACGAAGGTTGCCTCAAACCGCCGAGAGTCGGCCAGGGGGGCGGAGGCTCAAAGCGTTCACCCCCGTGATCGTCGCGGGCGTATCGGGGAGCTCGGAAGGAATCGGACTTCGGAGCCTCCCGCGTAGTGGATCTTCACGGGGTCCGACAACGGGATGATTCCCACGCAAAGCTGACTCCGGAGCACGCTCCTAGCGAATCTTCGCGACGGCTTCCCGTATGCCCGCCAGCGAGTCGCGGTAGTCGATCGCTGTGACGCGGAGATTGTCGAGCGCCATCACGGTCACGCGACCGGCCTCGGCGGGAAAGAACGCGGTTGTCGCACCGTCGCGATCGAGCAACGTGGGGTAGGGACGCTCCTCCTGCATCTTCGGAATCGCAACGAGCCTGGCGATCAGGGTCGGCATGCCGCTGATGTCGGCGACGTAGAGGGCGCGATGCTCCTCGAGATACTTCGGGCCTTCTTCGTCGAGCAGGGCCCGGATGACCGCGCCGCCCTCCATCTCGCGGGCAAACAAGATGATGCGGGTGCTCTTGTCGATTGGGTGGGGCACCTCGTTCTGATCGAGGAGCGTTGCCGGCGCCAGGTGCGCCCCTACGACGAGAAGCTTCGCAGGCGGGGGCTCGGACGCGCAGGCGATCCCGAGGCTGAGAAGACCGAGTAGGGCGACGGGTCGCAGCAAGTGGGTCATGGCGGGATCCTCCGGTGCTCTCTCTCGCCGGGCAACGCTCACCGGCGATCATCCGCTGTTCACGGTCGCCACTCTACATCGATCCCACCCAGGAGACACCGTGGCCGATGTGCCCCGCGATGGAGGCGGGAACGAATGCGGGCAGCGACATCGGCATCGCGCCGGCGGCGAACGCTACACCTTGCGGCAAGCGGTCTACCGGCGTACCGAACCGAGCGAAGTCGCCGCCGGTCCGTGGAGGATTCGAAGCAGACCCGGCGCCGCAGCGCCGTGCGGCCTAGACGGCTTCCAGGTCGATGCCCCGTGCCGCGAACTCCGCGGCCAGGTCGCCCGCGAGCCAGGCGGCGGCCTGCGCGTCCTCCTTGAGGTGGGCGTCCATGTGCGCCAGGCACAGCGCCTTCACTACCTC
>JABSQW010000466.1 GCA_013215605.1 Myxococcales bacterium | reverse complement strand
TCATCGCCACCGTATCGAATGTCGACGCCGCCCAGGCCGAGGTCTGGGAACAGCGTTGGCGAAGCGGGCGCGTCCCGGACGCCGTGGAGAACGGCGCCGTGGACCACGGTATCGGGTTTCGCGTCTCGTCGGGCTACGACCTCGGTGGGGCCACCCATTTCGCCATCTACGAAACCCAGAGCGACGACGTGGCCGCGGCCGCTCGGCGCGTGGAAGCCGCCGGCGGCGAGATCATCGCGAGCTACACGAAGATCGCCGAGTACGGGCCGGTGACGCCGGGACGAACGGCCGGGGTGGTGCTGGTCTTCACCGACTGCGACGACCCGTCGGAGGAAGACACCTTCAACGAGTGGTACTCGGGACACCTCCACCACACCGTGGAGAGCATCGACTTCTACGCCGCGGCTCGTTATGTCTCCGACGACTCGTCCCGCACGCCTTCCAAGTACTTCGCGATCTACGAGAGCCAGAACGCCGATCCCGCCCAGGTGCAGAAGGACGGCATCGATTGGTGGGTGAAGGGTGGCTTCGAAGGCCACAAGGCCATGGTCCTCCGCAACGAAGTGCCCGGCGAACGCGTCGATTGACGAACGCCTCTCGAATCAAACCCCGATCGGAGCGCTCGGGCTGAATCGAATCGGAAGCGTGGCAAGACCGGCCACGTTGCCGGCGTGCACGACCGAGACACCGGACTCGTCCACTCGATAATCGGGGAGCCGCTGGTGGATCTCCTCCATCGCGACGCGGGCCTCCAAGCGCGCCAGCCGGGCCCCCAGGCAGAAGTGCACACCGAAGCCGAACGCCAGGTGGCGCTCCATCTTGCGCGCGATGTCGAAGCGCTCCGGAGCGTCGAACTGGCGCTCGTCGTGGTTCGCGGCGCCGATCAGCAGCATGACCTTGTGTCCCGCCGGAATGGTCCGATCGCGCAGCGATACGTCGCGCAGCGTCGTGCGCACCATGTACTGGGTCGGACTGCGGAAGCGCAGCGACTCCTCCACAGCGTCGGGAATGCGCGAGGGATCGTCGAGGAGCGCGCGACGCTGATCGGGGTGACGCGCCAGTTGATGGACCGTATTGGCGATGAGCTTCTCGGTCGTCTCGTTTCCCCCGCTGATCAGCAGAAAGCAGAAGCCGAGAATTTCGAGATCGGCGAGCCGCCGGCCGTCGAGCTCGGCCTCCAGGAGCGCCGAGACCAGGTCGTCTGCCGGCTGCTTGCGCTTCTCTTCGATCAGGACGCCGAAGTAGTCGATCAGGCTCTTCGCCGCCTGGTTGGCGGCTTCGGGCGGCTTCGCAACGCCGTCCTCTCGGTGCATCAGCGTCTCGGTCCAGATCCGCAGGTCGCTGTGTACCTCCTGCGGGGCGCCCAGCAGGGTGGAGATGACATCGGAGGGTAGGAGCGCTGCGAAGCGCTCGATCAGGTCACACTCGCCCGCCTCGACCACCTGATCGAGGAAGCCCGTGGTGAGGCGCCGCACGCGGGGCTCGAGAGCACCGACCCGGGTCGGCGTGAAGGCCCGCACGACGAGCTTTCGCAGGGCCGTCTGGTCGGGCGGATCCATTCCGATCATCGACGGCGCGCTGTCCGTCCCGACCTCCTCGAGCGCGATACCGCCGGTGGACGTGAACGCCGCCCAGTCGCGATAGCCGGCCAACACGTCGTCGAAACGCGAGAGCGCCCAAAAGCCCAGCTTCTCGTTCTGATAGACCGGCTCTTCGTCGCGGAGACGCGCGTAGGTGGGATAGGGATCCTCGTGCATCGCGTATGCGAAGGGGTTGTATTCCAGCGAATCGGTCATCGGAGATCCTCGACGATTGGCCACAGGGTTCTTGATATCTAGAAGCAGGTCCGCTGAATGGCAACGTCCGCCGGACCTCTAGGACCGCTGATCCAACTCGCTGCGGATCCTGCGGTGCTCGGCTTCTGTCAGGCTGAAGCGCGAAAACAACGCCACCCCGATCACGAAGCCCACGAAGGGCACCCCGCCGAACATCACGAGCATCCCCAGTTCGGTCGTTTCGGACTGGCTGACGGCGTTGGCCTCGAAGCCGATTCCCGTCAGTACCAGGCCGGTGATGAAGACCACGACTCCGGAGCCCGCCTTGCGCATGAAGTTCCAGGTCGAGTAGTACATGCCCTCTTTTCGCTCGCCCGTCCGGTATTCGTCGTAGTCGACGATGTCCGCCTGCAACGACGGGCCCACCACGCCACCGATTCCCGTGCCGATCCCTGCGGGTACGGAGCACACCAGCAGGTAGACGACCTCGCCGGGTCCGACGAAGGCGAGCATTCCGTAGCCGGACCCCGCGATCACCATCGCGATCAGCCACAGCCGCTTCTTTCCGATACGCCTGGACAGCCACGGCGTGAGCGGAGCCACGGCGAGAGCCGGGACGAGGTAGGCGGTGACCTGGTAGGGAAAGATCGACTCATCGCCGACGATGTACTTGGTCACGAAGGGCCCGAGCACGCCCAGGGTGGCCGTGCCCATGCTCTCGATCAGGAAGACGATCAGCAGCAGACGCGCGTGGGTGTTCCTCCAGACGTCGGTCAGAGCGGGCAGCGGATGGTTGGCCCCCCGGTCCTGAAATTCCGGGCGCTCGCGCAGACGCAGGGCGGAGACGAAGATCAGCAGCGCACTCACCGCGCTGCCGGTCGCCACCACCCGGAACGCCATGTCGCGCTGGTCGTCGGCTTCGATGATCAGACCCATCGCGACGATCGCCATGAACACACCCAGCTGAGAG
>JABSQW010000465.1 GCA_013215605.1 Myxococcales bacterium | reverse complement strand
GGCCACGCGCGTTGCGTTCCCGCCGACTATGCTGTCCGGGAATGGCGAATCGACGATCCGGGCGGGGCGCATCCAGCGACTCCGAGGACGGCGTCGCGGGACGGTCGACCGCCGCCACCGGCAGCCTCGTTCGTGCGCTCGCCGGCCTCGTGCCGGTGAGTCTCGGTCTCGCGGCCTCGGTGGCTGTGGTCGAGCCCGTCGAAGTGCTTGCGCGGAACTCCGACGAGCTGTCCGTCGGACTCGGCGAGCTGCTGATACACAGCGCCTGACCCTGCGCATTGGCGACTCTACTCGCGTTGGCGGCGGCCCTCTCGGCTCTGCTGGGCCCGACCCGAGGACGGGCGTTGCTGCTGGCCCTGTGGCAACGCTCGCCGCTGCAGCGGGCGCCCGGGCTCGTTCTGGTGTCTGCCCTGCTCGTTCACGTCGTCGGCACCGCGTCCAGCCTCGCGGGCGCTGCCGACTCCCCGGGCGATGCGACGCCGGCGTCCTTCCTCGAGAAGGCGCCGCGCGCTGGCAAAGCCAGCGAGCGCGATGGACTCGACCTGCGCGAGCGCTTCACCGTCTACTCGAGGACGTCGAACGTGGTGGTGTTCGTATTGGACGCCGTGCCGTCCGACTTCTTTGCGGAGCTTCTGGAAGACGAGAGCTTCGCCGAGCGGGTTCCGCCCGGTTTCACCTACTTCCGGAACGCCGTCTCGATGTACCCGGGCACCATATTCAGTCTCCAGTCCATCCTCACGTCGCGAGCCATCGGCAACGGAATGAAGCGCCGGCGCTGGGAGGTCCGTCAGATGCGGCAGTCAGTTCCGACACGGCTCGCGGCGCGGGGGTATGTCGCCAGCCTGCTGACGAACACGCCGTTCCACCTGACCTGCGATCGCGGGACCTTCGGCTATGCGTGCCAGTCCCACGCTGCCTTCCTGCCCCATCTCGCTGCGAGCTTGACAAGCGAGGCCGCCGACTGGGACCTCGAGGACGACCTGCGGACGGTGTGGAACGTCACGTTCTTTCGCCTGGTGCCCCATCTGGTCAAGCCGTGGGTCTACAACGGAGGTTCCTGGCGCCTCCCGGTCGTCCGGCCACCGGGGCTGGAGGCTGGGTCGGATCCCGAGGTATGGTTCCGCTCACAGCGCGACCTCGCGCTCATGCACGGCCTGATCCGCGAAGCTTCGACGCGCGAGATGCCGCCCACCTTCAAGTTGATTCACCTGTTCGGTGCCCACCACCCGAGCTCGCTCGACCGGGACTGCTCGTGGAACGGAAGGAAGAATACGGCCAGGAGCGCGAAGCTCGGGGCCGTCCGCGCGAGCTCGATCGGCGTCGACGCAGCGGGGTGCAGCCTTTCCCTCGTGTTCGAGCTGCTGGCGAAGCTCGACGCTCTCGGGGTCTACGACGACAGCCTGGTCTTCGTGGTGGCCGACCACGGCCGGCCGGCTACGCCCATCGATCTGCGCCTGGCCGAGCGGCCTCCCATCGATCCCCGCTGGCTCCCGCCGGATACGCCGGATCCCACCACCGCCGTTCCGGACTCGCACCAGCGAGTGCCTCTCTTCCTCGTCAAGCGACCGAGTGCACGTCACCCGCTCGCGTTCTCGGACGTACCGGTCTCACTCTGCGATGTACCGCACTCGATCTTCGGTGAGCTCGGGCTCACCGCCAAATTCGATTGCGAGTCGATCTTCGAGATCGCCGATCACCGGAGGACGCCGCGCTACTTCTACAAGGACCGAGGCGATTCGCGCAAGGGCCGGCGTCGCCACTGGTTCGACCGTATCGCCATCGAGACCCACAGCTGGTTCGCGAGTTCGTGGCAACCCGCGCCGTGAGCGAGCCCGCCTCGGGCTCGTTACAAGGCCCCAATACGGGGCCGGTGCGTTGTATCCGCGATCTCCGGACAAAGATCCAGTCGGCCGTCGAGGGTGATGAAACCGTATCCGGGAACGTTTCTGTTGTGCTCCTTCGGCTTCGCGCCGTTCAGCGCGGCTCGACGATGGCGGGCGTGCTCACGGGCCGTCCCCGCCCCCGAGTGCGGCGCCCCCGTTGACTTCGAACGTCACGCCGTTGACGTACGCTGCGGCGTCGCTCGCGAGAAACAGGATCGGATAGGCGACCTCCTCGGGGGTTCCCACCCGGCCGAGCGCCGAGCCACGTCCGAGATCGGCGAGGTCGAGGCCCGCAGCCTTCCACGCCTTGAGCGGGTTCTCAGAAGCGATCGCACCGACCGCGAGACAATTGACGCGGATCCCGTGCGCGCCCCACTCCGCGGCAGCCACACGAGTGAACATCTGGAGGCCAGCCTTGGCCGCGCTGTAGGGCGCGAAGCCCCGAACCCCTGTCATCCCCGCGCCGGACGAGATGTTGATCACGGACCCGCCGCCGGACTCGATCAGGTGCGGGCCGACGGCGCGGGTGCACAGATACGGCCCGCGCACGTTGAGCGAAAAGGCGCGGTCCCAGCCGTCGGGCTCGAGATCGGAAAGGTACGCGTGGCGCGTACCGCCAGCGTTGTTGACGAGCACGTCGATGCGTCCGAACGCGGACTTCGCCGCGTCGACCAGCGCCGCGACCTGCTCTTCGTCGCGCACGTCGGTAGGAACCGCCAGGCTGCGCCGCGAAGTCTCGGACTCGATCTTCTTCGCCACCCGCTCGAGGTTTTCCTGGGTCCGGCTCGCGAGCACCGTGTCCGCGCCGGCCTGCGCAAGAACGCGTGCCGCTGCAGCACCGATTCCGGTTCCCCCCCCGGTGACGATGGCGACGCGGTCGGTGAGATCGAAGGGCGCGGGATACATTGGCGTCTCGGCGCCCGGAATCGCGGGTGCGGGTTGTCTCACCAGAGGGACGCAGGCGTGGCGATTGTATCAGAATGGTCCCGACGCCAGTCAAGACACGGCAGGCCCCGATGTGTGGCCGCGCAGTTCTGCTCGCTCCGTCTTCGCAGCGCCCGGTAAGACAGTCGATAGGTCAGATCGCAACGGTGATGGCATCATCGGGGACTGTGACGGGGCCACACTATTGGAATGCCAGGATAACGAGCTCGGCTGGCTGCATACGCAGGTGACTCCCTCGAGCCCCGGGCCCTTCTCGAACTTCGAACCCTTCAGCGTGTACTACTTCGGCATTGAGTACGGCGCGGATCCCAGCATGGTGTGGAGAGAAAGTTTCGCCGACGGTGCGACGAACCCCGGCCTTCTCGCGAAGGCGCAGGAGCCCCAGCATCACGGGGGTGGGTTGGCCTGTGCGCGCGGGCGGTGTCATCCCCGAGCCACCACCGGCCTGCTGCTCGCCATGGGCCTCGTGGGCCTGGGCATGTGGCGGCGGCGCGTTTCCTGACCCAGCCTGCAACGCGCCCAGTGACCGCGAATCATCTCCCGGTCGCCTTCCCGATTGGAACAGCCAATCAACAGCTACGCGGCTCAACAACGGTGTCCCTACCTGAACACGGGTGGAATGGGGAAGTTTCCCCAACCCCCGCACGGGTGAAGACGAATCACCCTCGTTCCCAGGGTGTCTCTGCCGCTTGTGCTCAGGCGAGCAGGGAACGGACCGCGGATTCCACCGCGGTGCCTTCGAAGAAGCTGGGGTTGTTCGCGGTCCAGAAGCGCGCCGGGTTCGCGAAGCTGAAGTCGCGAAAGTCCTGGTTCGTGAGGGTCCCGC
>JABSQW010000464.1 GCA_013215605.1 Myxococcales bacterium | reverse complement strand
GCGATGTCGAACACGAGGGTCTGGATCGCGGGCTGCGTGGAGGCCATGACCGCCCCGGTCATCACCGCGATCGCGAGGATGTGCCAGATCTCGACGAGTCCCGAGCCCGCGAGTACCGCGAGGAGAGACGAGAGCGAGGCGAGCATGAAGCGACCGGAGCCGACCAGGGTCCGTTTCGGCGCGCGATCGATGAGCACGCCCGCCATCGGCGACACCACCACCATCGTGGCGCCCTGCATGAAACCCACCATCCCGAGCAGCGTGCGCGACGAGGTGAGCTCCGTGACGAGCCACTGCAGTGCGATGCGCTGCATCTGGAACGAGAAGTACTGCAGCAGGTTCGAGGTCCATAACGGTGCGAAATGCGGGATCCGGAACGCGGAGAACGCACTGCCCGACGACACCTCGCGGTCGGAAGGTCGGGACCGATCGGAGTTGGCGCGCTCAGAGGAGATCGAGACTCCCGAGGTCACGAATGGCTTCGCACGCGCGCGACGACATCGCCATGAACATCTCGTCACCGCGATCGGTGCGCTTCACCACCATCGCGCCGAGGACCGTCACGAGCGGACCCTGGAACTGACCGTAGCGGTAGTCCTCGAAACACTCGTCGGCGGAGTGTCCCGCAACACCCTGTGCGACCAGCGCCTCGTGATACGACCCAACGAGCTCGCGTTCGCACTTTCGACGGTCATCGGCCGTGAGGCTGTTGCCCAGGAAGTACGCGAGGTCGCGCCCCGGCAGGCCGATCTCGAGGGTCTGCCAGTCGACGGTTGCGACCGGGTAGCCGCCCTCGGACGTTGCGAACAGCAGATTGTCGAGTCGGTAGTCCCCGTGGATCGCCGAGAACCGCCCGCGCAGCCGGCTCTGCCACGACGCGGCGTTCGCCGCAAAGGCGCGGAGCACGCTGGCATCCTGCGACGGTACGCGACTCCCGTAGCGCTCGATGAAGCCCTCGGTCGCGTTGACGAGGAACGCCTGCAGACCCGCGGCGGATTCCGGCGATGCGCGTCGCAGCCACGCGAGGTCATGGAGCGAGGGGTCGCACCAGCGCGGACCGTGGAGTCCCGCCAGATTCACCACGGCCTCGCGCGCGCGATCGACACTGCAACCGTCGATCTGGTTGCCCTGCTCGGCGGGTGCGAGGTCCTCGAGCACGAGGGCGAAGAGGCTGCAGTCGTCCGACGCGATCGCGCAGTGGCACGCCGGGGTGCGGATCGTCAGCGTGGGCTCGAGCTCCGTGTAGAAGCGGACCTCGCTGTCGTAGCCGCCGCTGGCACCTGCCGCGCGGCTGATCTCACTCGCGGACTGCAGCTTCACGACGACGCTGTTGGGTGCGCCTTTGGCGGATGATGCGTACCCGAGCTCGAAGCGAAAGCTGTCGGCCATCTGGCCCGTACCGATGGGGCTGAACGAGAGATCTGCGACGTCGGCCTCGAAGCCGCCGCTGCGCAGAGCCGCCGTCATCCAGTCCGCCGTGATGTCGCCGGCGGCCTCGACCACCGAGGGTCGATCGGTTTCGCTCATGAACCGGTCTCCGCTCAGCGACCCTGAAACTTGGGCTCTCGCTTCTCCGAAAATGCCGCCACGCCCTCCGCGAAATCACGGCTGCGGAAGAGCTGGGCGAGCTCCGCCATCACGTGGTGGGTGTTGGCTTCGAAGGTGGCGTCGAGTCCGAGGCGCATCGTGCGCTTCGTCGCCGATACGGCGAGGGGTGCGTTGCTCGCGATCTCGTCCGCCCAGGCCCGCGCGGTCTTCAGGAGCTCGTCGCCCGGGATCACCCGGTTCACGAGGCCGAGCTCGAGCATCTGCTCGGCGTCGAGCGGGCGCCCGACCAGCATAAGCTCGCTCGCCTTCCGCCAGCCCAGCATGCGCGGCAACAGCCAGGTG
>JABSQW010000463.1 GCA_013215605.1 Myxococcales bacterium | reverse complement strand
TCCTGGTACGCCTGTCCACGGTTTCCATGGGCGCGCGCCATCTGTGGGCTTTTCGCGGCGATATCGGCCCAGAGGATGAAGTTGTCCTGCCAGTCCTGGTTGCGTAGGAACGTTCCCACGCCGAGCAAGGCGACGCACACCATCGCTGCGGTCCACGCTACCCGGGGCGTGCGATCGCGGAGCATCCCGACCGCTCCCCCCGCGGCGACCATCACTCCGACCAGCGGCAGGTACGTGCGATGCTCGAAGACCATCTCGAGCGGCAGGATCGTGGACTCGACGACGAGGTGGAGAAAGAACCACAGCACTCCGAAGGACCAGAGGCGATGCTGCGGCGCGAGCCGCAACCCCGCGGCGACGAGCGCCAACAGCGCGAACATCGCGATCGCTGTGGTCGGTGGACTGAACAGCGACGTCGACGTCTCGATGTCGTGCATCAGGTTGAGGCGCGATGGGAGCGGGAGTGCGATCAGCCCGATGTACAGCATCACGACGCGAGGCTGGGTGAGCAATCGCTCGCCCATGCCGAAATCGCGCCGCAGATAGCCGAAATCGGGACCCCACACGATGATGTAGTAGAGGGCGCACGCCCCCAGCAAGAGTGGCGCCCCGAGGCGCATCGCACTCCGGATCAGCCACGCGCGGTCCAGGTCTCGGTAGAAGAACGCCTCGTAGAACCAGATCGCGACCGGCAGGGTGATGGCGTTCTGCTTGGACCCGACCGCAAGAAGGCCGGAAACGCCCGCAGCGACGAACCAGCGCACGCGCGTGCGGTGATCCGTGTGATCGCGCCCGTGGATGTAGAGCAGGAGCGAGGACAGGTAGAAGAGCGCGGCGAGGCTGTTCATCCGCTGGACCACGTAGGTGACGGACTGCGTCTGGAGCGGATGGGCGACGAAGAGTAGCGACGCGAAGAAAGCTCCGACCCGCACGGCGTCGCGAGAAAGGCCGGGCCCGCGCTGGCCCGAGAGTCTGCGAAAACGCCGGAGCGTGACGAGTGCCAGGGCGTAGACGAGCAGTCCGTTCGCGAAGTGCACCGCGACGTTGACCGCGTGGTAGCCGAAGACTTCGTAGCGGTGGAAGTAGTAGTTGAGAGCGAACGTGAGATTCGCCACGGGTCGGCGGTTGTAAGGCAGCAGGAGGGTGCGGATCACCTTCTGGGGCTCGATCTTGTCCCAGCGGACCGATGGATTGTCGACCAGTGCCCCGTGGTCGTCGAAGGTGAACGGGGCGTCGAGGACGCTGGAGTACAGCACCGCACACAGGACAGCCGTGCAGACGATGGTCGCGCCGAGGAAGGCACGATCGCGCCACGCCTCGCCGGAACGGGTCGGGTCGGTCATCGGCCGCGCCTCGGGATCCGAGAGCACCATCGGCCGGTGTCCTGTCCGATATACTGCGCGGACTCGCCAGGGCCCCACTCGCCGGGGCCCCGCTGGCTCACTATCGATCTGTTCATGACAAGAGACGCTCCCGCACGCACCGCAGAAGAATATCGCGCGAGAGCCTGGCCCGGGATCCTCGGTGTTGCGGCGCTCTGCGCCGCGCTCTACGGCGGCACGCTCGAGGCTCCGTTCGCCTTCGACGACTATCGCAATATCGTCGACAACGCGGCGGTCCACTGGGACGCGGTCGATGTCCGCAGCGCCCGGCGCGCGGTGCTGCGAAGCCCCTCCAGGCGACCGGTCGCGAATCTGACGTTCGGAATCAATCACTACCTGGGCGGCATGGATGTCGCGGGCTACCGGGCAGTGAACGTCGCGATCCACGGGATCAACGCACTTCTCGTGTTCTTCCTGGGTCGCACCACCTTCCGCCGTGTCGGTCGGCTGGACGCGCGCCAGGCAGATCGGGCGGCGCTGCTCGCCGCGTTCCTGTTCGTCGCACATCCGCTCCAGACGCAGTCCGTCACCTACGTGATCCAGCGGATGAACAGCCTCGCCGCGCTGTTCACTCTCGGGACGCTCCTGCTGTATGTCCGCGGTCGCGGCTTGCCGGAGCGTCGCGCGCGGGTCGGTTGGTACGCGCTGGCGAGCATCTCCGGTCTCCTGGCCGTGGGTTCGAAGCAGAACGCCATCACCCTGCCGGCCGCGATCTGGCTCTACGAGGCGTTCTTCTACCGCGACCTGGACCTCCGCTGGATCCGCCGCAGTGCCGCGGTGCTGGCGCCACTGCTGCTGCTGATCGCGGCGGGGGTCTACTACGTCCTCGTCTGGGGGCCCGACTTCGGATACACACCGCGCGACTTTGGAATGCGAGAGCGCGTGCTCACGCAACTGCGCGTCATCGTCGGCTATGCGGGGCTCGTCGCGTTTCCGCATCCGGCGCGCCTGTGTTTGATCCACGAGATCGAGCCGTCACATTCCCTCGTCGCTCCGATCACGACGCTGTGGTCACTGATCGCCATCGTCACGGCGCTCGTGGCGGCGGTCGCCTTTGCGCGTCGCCAGCCACTGGTGTCGTTCGGCGTGCTCTGGTTCTTTCTCCACCTCTCGGTGGAGTCGTCGATTCTTCCCCTTGAAATGGTCTACGAGCACCGCACCTATCTCCCGCTCGTGGGCGTCGTGCTTGCTGTCGCACACGGTGTCGTCGGGTGGTCGGGGCGCACACGCGGGCGGAAACACGTCGCGCTCGCCGGGTCCGCCATCGTGATCGCCGCGCTCGCTGGGGGAACGCTCGCGCGAAACGCGGTGTGGATGACGCCGGTCTCGCTCTGGAGTGACGCCCTCGCGAAGAACCCCAACAGTGCGAGAGCCCACACCAACCTCGGTTCCGCCTTCGCAATGGCCGATCGGCTCGACGAAGCCGAGCGCGAGCACCGCCTGGCGATCGCCATCGATCCCGGCTTCACGCGAGCGCAGGCGAGCCTCGCCCAAGTACTGCTGAAGCAGCGGCGGCCCGGGGAGGCGATCGCGATGTACGAAATCGTCCTCCGCGCGAGTCCTGGCGATCTCGCGGCGCTCAATGGATTGGGCGCGGCACACGTCTCGCTCGGCCGTTCCGATCGGGCGCTCGAGTTCTTCGAGGCCGCTCTGAAACTCGCCCCCAACCACCCTCCGACGATCGAGAACTACGCCCTCACCCTGCTCGGTGTGAAGCGCTACGAGGAAGCCGAGGCTCTGCTGCGACGCGCGACGCGACTGGTCTCGGAAAACGCCGACGCACACGTCCGCCTCGGCCAGGCTCTCGAAGGGCAGGGGCGTCGCGATCTCGCGCTCCAGCAGTACCGCGAGGCGGTGAGACTCGATCCCGACCATGCGGACGCGCACAAGCATCTCCAACGCCTCGGCCCCCCGGACTAGCGAGGGGAGGCTGGCAGGCGGGCTCTTCCCGCCGCACCCCAGCGAAAGCAAGCGAAGCGCGCATCGAGGCGTAGCCGAGGAGAGGCTGGCAGGCGGGCTCTGCCCGCCGTTACCCAGCGAAACTAGCCCGAGTCGATGACGGGCAGGCCGCGTTCGAACCGCGCGACGTGGGACCGAAGTTCCGCGGTGAGATCGGCGTCGTTCCCTCGAATCGCGAGCGCCAGTGCAGCGCGGCCGGTCGCGAGCGCTTCCGCAAAGCGCCCGACCGCGGCGTATGAGCAGGCCAGGGTGTCGAGCACGGAGGCGTCCCGATCCCCGCCGGTCTGCGTCGCGGTCATCGCGAACCCGATGGCCTCGTCGGGTTGGCGGATGTCGGCGTCGGGATGGGTGGCGAGGATCCACGCCAGCTCGTTGGCGATCGGCACGCTACCGGGACTCTCTTCGAGGGCCGCCCGCAGCTGCGCGAGCCGCGTGTGCGCGAGCTCGCGCCGGTGTCGCACGAGCACTTCGAGGTTCTCGCGCAACAGCTCGCTATCGGGCTCGAGCTCGAGCGCCCGTTCGAGATGGGCGATGGCTGCGCTGTGTCGGCCGAGTCCGCTGAGCGCCGCGGCGTAGTTGTTGAGGGTGTCGACGGAGTTCGGAATCAGCGCCAGGACGCGCTCGAAGGCTTCGATCGCCTCTTCGGATCGACCCGCCTGCTGCAGCGCTGCGGCGAGACCCTGAAGCGCTGGGACCGAGCTGTTGTGGTCGATGGCTGCCGCGATGCGACGCTGCTCGATTACGCGCTCGAGGTCGCCCTTCGCGGCGAGCTCCTTCATCCACCAGTTGTAGCTCAGGGCCAGACGCGGCAGACGGCCGTCGACCGAAAGCGACTGCCACGCTCCGAGGCCAAAGCCGGCGATGAGCAGTCCCGCGCTCGCGGCGAGGGCCGCGGTGCGTGTGCGCTGGGAAACCTGCACGCCGAGGCTCCGGGCTCAGCCCGGAAGCGGGACCGCCGCATCTACGATGAGGCGGTTGCTGCCGCGAGACAGGCGCCAGATGAAGGCGTCGACGACGAAGTGATGGATGTTGATGGCCGCGACCACGAGCAACATGCTCTCGACGAATCCGAATCCGGCGAAGACGTAGGCGTACGGAAGCAGGTTGAACAGCCCATAGCCGAGCAAGGCCGAAATCCCATAGAAACGCAGCACGTGGTAGAGCGCGCCATGCGGGCTGTTCGCAGCGCGCTGGTCCCTGACGTGGAAGATGCAGACGATCGCCAGGTACTGGACGCCGTGGAACACCGTCGCCCAGACGAAGGCGTCCCGGTACGTCAGCGCCGCCCACCAGACGCCGTTGGTCACGATCACGAGCAGGCTGATCAGGGGCATCGGACCGCTGGCGCTGCGCCACACCTTGGCGAACAGCAGCAGCGGCGTGGCGAAGATCAGGATCGAGATGATCTGGCGCGTCGCGAGCAGCGCTCGGGTGACGTCCGGCTCGTTGAGAAACGACGCCGGCAGGAGCCAGCCGATCCCCGTTCCGGTGGGCTGAATGATGGCCAGGAAGAACGGGAGGAGGCAGACCCAGCGCAGGAGCTTCTTGTCGACCGTGCCGAGTCGACAACCCGAGTGCATGCTGTACATCACAGAGAGACCATAGGCCTGGGCCGCGTAGTGGAACGGCGACCAGGTCATCTGGAGCGACTGAAGGTGACCCCCGAGCGATTCCGGCTCGAAGATGCACAGCGTCAGCAGGGCGAGGGCGACGATCGGAAACAGCAGCGTGAGACCGGGCATCTCCTGGGTCGCCCCGGGCTTCGTGTAGAGCCGGACGGTCGAGGAGGCGAAGTGGGCGCTGTTCGTGAGGAGGATCAACGGCGCCATCAGCGACACGTTTTCGCCGAAGCCGGAAAACGACAGTTGGAAACTGCCACGGACCGCAATGACCGCGATCACGATCAGACTCAGGCCGCCGCCGACCAGCAGGTAGTCGACCACCGGGTGGACGAACGAACGTCCGGCCAGGGAGGACGTGAGAGGGCGCGCGGCGGGGACCTGGCTCATCGCGCGTCATCCTCTCGGTCGAAGGGGAGTCGACGGGGGTGCTGCGCAGCGTGTGCACGCGAGATCGCCGTCCGGGAGCGCCAACGGTCCGGAAGCGCCGACGCTCGCGCGCGTGGCTCGCGCAATCGGATGGAATCAGAGTACCTCGGTTTCTCGGAGGCATCCATCGGCTTCGGGGGGAACGCGCGCCATGACGCGGCGGGTACGCTGATGTATCTGTTCGAGCATCGCGGCGGAGGAGCCTTGCGCGGTCTCGCTTCACCGGTTCTCGGAGTCGTTTCGATGGAGAGGCGTAGACCGATCCCGTCCCGCTGCCCCATCCGGGCGGCGCGCACCGTCGTGTGGGCGTCCCTGATCGCCCACCTGTTCCTGGCGTCGGGTTGCGGTGCGCCGCGCGAGGGTCCGCCGGACATCGTGCTCATCGTGATCGACACACTGCGAGCCGATCGCGTCTCGAGCTACGGCTATCCGCGTCCCACCACGCCGAACCTCGACGCACTGGCTCTTCGCGGGGTTCGATTCGCCAACGCGAGCTCGACGTCGAGCTGGACGATTCCCGCGCACGCGTCTCTGTTCACCGGTCTCCTGCCCGCGCGCCACCGGGCCACCCAGGAGAACATCCGGCTTCCCGATGCGCCGGCCACTCTCGCCGAGCAGCTCGGCGCGCGCGGCTACCGAACGTTTGCCGCGTCGGCGAATGCCCTCGTCGCACCGCCGACCGGTCTCGACCGCGGATTCGACGGTTTCGTGGCGACCTGGCGGAACGCTGCCGGGGATCCCCGCATCCACCCGAACCAGCGCGCCGTGCGCGAGTTCCTCGACGATCTCGACCCCGAGAGTCCGATGTTCCTGTACGTGAACTACATGGAGGTGCACGGTCCCTACGAGCCGCCCGAGCCATTCCGCTCCGAGTTCGCTTCGGGAGCGCCGCCGCCGCTCGATGCCCACGAGACCGCCGCGTACTACCTCGACTCCTCCGGGATCCCACGCGGGCGGTTTGCCGAGCTCTCGGACCTCTACGACGGGGAGGTTGCGTACGCGGACGCGCTGCTGGGCGAGCTGCTCGCGGACCTCGACGACGCCGGTCGCCTCGAACACGCGCTCGTGGTGGTGACGTCCGACCACGGGGAGAATCTCGGCGAGCACGAGCACTTTCGGCACGTGTTCAACCTGTACGCGAGCGCCGTGAGGATTCCGCTCGTGATGGCGCTGCCGGGTCGGGAGCGCGCCGGAGACGTCGTCGATTCTGCTGTCAGCCTCGTCGACGTTCACGCCACCGTGTTGGCGACCGCAGGCGTCCCCCCGACGGCAGAGAGTCCGGGCCGCGATCTGCGAGCGCCCATCGCGAGCGACCCCATCTTCGCAGAGTACTACTACCCCCACCAGGCGCTCGAGCTCTTCACACCCGAAGAACGCGCGAGCCACGCCGAGGTCCTCGCACCCTACCTGCGTCGTCTTCGCTCGATCGAACGAGACGGCGTGCGGCTCATCTGGTCCTCGAACGGCGAACACGAGCTCTACGACCTGAACACCGACCCCGGGGAGCGCCGAAATCTGATCGGGGATCCCCGATACGCGGATCGGGAACGAGACCTCCACGCGCTGCTCGCAGAGTTCATTGCACGCGAGGCGGCCGAGTGGCCGACCGATCCAGCCGCGCCGAGCGAACGAAAAGAAGCGCCGCTCGGCGATCTCGACCCCGAGGCCGCCGAGCACCTGCGCGCGCTCGGCTATCTGCGCTGAACGGTCGAACTCCGGATTCGCCCAGCGGGGTCGCGGGGCTCCGCTACTCGACGTATCCGAGCTCGCGCAGCGCTTTACGGTC
>JABSQW010000462.1 GCA_013215605.1 Myxococcales bacterium | reverse complement strand
GCGCGCAACTACGGGCTCGCGATCGGCCTGCTGATCGCCCCATTCTTCGTGGCGTCCGTCGGGTACGAGCGGGCACCGCTCTTGTTCGATTTCGTGTGCTCCGCGGAGATGATCGTGGCTGACGCCGCCGTGCTGTGGTTCTTCCTCTACCGGTTCTGCTGGAAGCGGAATCTCACGTTCTTCCACGCGTCGGTGCCGCGCATCGGTGCGGGAATCATCGTTGGCTATCTGCCGATTTTCTTCATCGATGAGGTTTGGTACCTCGCTCAGGAGGCGTGGGTGACGATCGGGATGGTGTCGCTGCTGTTGGGATTCGCGACCCTTCTCTACCTCTACGTCGAGGTGCAGCGAAAGCTCGCCGACTCGACGCTCGCGTTCGCCCGCGCGCGTCAGATCTTCCTGCTCGGCGTGCTGGAGGCCCTCGGGATCGGAATTCTCCTCACGGGCTTGATCGGCGGCCTGATGGCCGAACGCAACTGGCAGCAGGGCGGCGCGGCGCTGCCTCTGGAGGAGCTCTCGGAAACGCTCCCGACCTTCGTCGGCCAGATACCGATGATCCTGGGAATCGGGCCGTTCTACGCGTTTCCGTCGGCAGTGCTCCTCATGACCTTCATGTCGTTCTTCATCGGTACCTTCCTTCAGCTGATGTGGGAAGACCTGCCCATTACGGAACCCCTCTAGCGGGAACGGGCATCTTGGTGGCTCCAACAACTCTCGGTACCATTCCCAGCGTGCCGGTGATCGAGATGTACCTGAGACACACCTGCCCGTACTGCGTCATGGCGATACGGCTGCTCTCGTCGAAGGTCCTGGAGTGGACCGAGATCGACATCGACGCAGAGCCGCAGCGGAGACAGGAGATGATCGATCGCAGCGGGCGCTACACGGTGCCCCAGATCTTCGTCGGTGGAACCCACGTGGGGGGCTTCGACGACCTCTACGCCCTCGAGTCGGCTGGACGGCTCGACCGGCTTCTCGCGGACGCCAGCTCCTAGGATGGCCCCGAGAGAAGTGACGAACGGAGACCACCAACGCGTGGTGATCGTCGGGAGCGGTCCGGCGGGATACACGGCCGCGGTCTACGCCGCCCGCGCGGAGCTCGCGCCGGTGGTGGTGGCGGGCCTGCAGTTCGGTGGCCAGCTGATGCTCACGACGGACGTCGAGAACTACCCGGGCTTCGCGGAAGGCATCACCGGTCCCGAGATGATGGAGGTCTTTCAGCGTCAGGCCGAGCGCTTCGGTACCGAGGTCCGGATGGAGGACGCCACCGAGATCGACCTCTCGAAGCGTCCATTCACCGTCGTTACGGATTCGAAGACGCTGACAGCCGACGCTCTCATCCTCGCCACCGGGGCGTCGGCGAAGTGGATCGGGATCGACTCCGAGACACGTCTGCAGAATCGCGGTGTGTCAGCGTGCGCGACGTGCGACGGCGCGCTCTACCGCGGCAAGCCGATGGCCGTGGTGGGTGGCGGCGATACCGCCATGGAAGAAGCGCTCTTCTTGACGCGTTTTGCGACAAAGGTGTCGGTGATCCACCGTCGCGACGCACTTCGCGCGTCGAAGATCATGCAGGAGCGCGCTCTCGCCCACGAGAAGATCGACTTCGTCTGGAACTCCGTCGTCGAAGAGGTGCTCGGCGAAGACTTCGTCACTGGCGTTCGGGTGCGCGACGTGAAATCGGACGAGACCACCGAACTCCCGATCGAGGCGCTTTTCGTGGCCATCGGCCACAAACCCAATACCGACCTGCTCGAAGGCCAGCTCGCGCTCGACCCCACGGGATACGTGAAGATCGAGCCGGGCTCGACGCGCACGTCGGTCGCGGGGGTCTTCTGCGCGGGCGACGCCAGCGACCCCACGTATCGCCAGGCCGTAACGGCCGCGGGAACCGGCTGTATGGCGGCCATCGACGCCGAGCGCTGGCTCGCCGAACAGTGTATCGAGTAGAGGGGTTCACCGGTGGCGCTGACGCGAGACCGACTCGAGCTGCTGATCGATCATTCGACGGACATCGTCTGCGCGACCGATCGCAAGGGCATGGTCGTCTACTACAACGACGGCGCTTCGAAGAGCTTGGGCTACACGCAGGACGAGATCCTTGGTGAGTTCGTCGTCAAGCTCTACCCCTCACTCGAAGAAGCGAAGCGCGTGATGGCCGCCATGCGCGACGCTGGCCACGGTGGCAAGGGCGTGGTGGAGTCCATTCAGACTACCTTTCAGTCGAAGGAAGGTGAGCACATCCCCGTGGCGGTCTCGGGGACGCTCTACTACGACGACACCGGCGCGGAAGACGGCACCATCGGCTTCGCGAAGGACCTCCGCGAGATCCTCCGCAAAGACCAGCTCGCCACACTCGGTGAGGTGGCGGTCGGCCTTTCACACGAGATCAACAACCCGCTCGCCGTGATCCTCAACCAGGTGGAGCTGCTCGAGGGCGAGATCGGGCGCCTGGCAGGCGACGACGATACGTCGGTCGAGTGCGAGCGCCTCGATTCCGTACGCCGCGAGATCGCGCGTATCGCGGAGATCCTCGAGCGCCTCGGCAAGATGGTCGTGACCGAGCACTACGAGACCGTCGAGTACATCGGCCCCGCGCGCATGATCGACCTGCGCGGACCGCGCAACGAGTCCAGCGACCCTCGGCTTCGAGGTGTGCGAATTCTCGTGGTGGACGACGACCTCGGGATCTGCCGCACCCTCACCGAGATTCTCGAGGCCGACGGGTGCGTGGTCGAGTCGGCATCCGATGGCGCCGAGGGCCTGCGACGCGCCCAGGCCGGCGGACTCGACATCGTGCTCACCGACGTCGTGATGCCCAACATGGACGGCTACGAGTTCTTCCACACCATTCACCAGGATCAGCCGGATCTTCCCGTACTGCTGATGACCGCCTTTCACTACGACAAGGACCACATCATCAAGCGGGGCCGGCTCGAAGGGCTCCAAGGCGTGGTGTTCAAGAAGCCCGTCGATTCGAAGCGCCTGCGGGAAGTGATCGTCGAGACGATCGAGAGCAGGCGCGACAAGTAGTTCGCGCAGCGAGGCGTAGCCGCGCGGAGGCTGGCAGGCGGGCTTCGCCCGCCGATACCCAGCGAAACTAGCTCCTACAGCGGACGCACCACCGAGCGGACCAGTACGGGCTCCCCGTCGACGATCTCACCGCGCGCGAGAAACTGCCCAGCTGCGTCGAAGGCCGTGACGCCGCGGTCGTCGCGCGTGAGCGTGAGGTGGTGCTCGCCGCCGGCAGCGCCGATCACCACCACGTCGATGCGGCCGTCGCCGAGCGGCGTGAGGTGCGCGGTCTCGCCGTTCGGACCCTCCACCGTCACTCCGGTGCTGTTCACCGGGTTCTCGCCAGTCCAGAATTCTACGGAGTTGAAGACCGCCCCGTCGAGGAGGGCCGCGCCGCTCATGAAGAAACTCATCGGGAGGAAGACGATCCACTTCACCCACTTGTCGTCGCTCGAGTCATCGACGAAGCGGTAGATCTTCGTCGTGAGCTCGAAGGGACCGAAGCAGCCGACGCTGGCCACGGGGATGAATCCGGTCAGGACGATGGTGGCGAGTACTCGAGATGCGGCAGTGCCGGTTCGCACAGTATTCCTCTCTTTCGAACCTCCGAACGGAATTCCCCGAACGGGCATGCGCGCGGCCCATCCCGCGCGATCGGGAAGCTACCGTTGATCGAGGCATTCGGCATGGCGGTGAACGGCCGAGGCCGGCGCGGCGAGCGGTTCGGGCGAGCGGAGTCCGGGTGGATCCGGGCTTCGCCCGGATCGGATCCCTGTTGTCATGGTGCGACTTCGAACAGCGCGCCGTCGCCCCGCGGTTCGCAGACTTCACCGACGACTGCTGAGTGCACGTCTCCCGCTTCGCGCAGCGCCGCGAGGACGGCGTCTTCGCGCTCCGGCGTCACGCCGAACAGCAGCCCGCCCGAGGTCTGGGGATCGAAGAGAAGCTCGGTGGCGGGGTGGCGCTCGAGGGCGTCGGGGATGGCGAGGCCGCGCCGAGCCTCGCGGTTCTGCTCGTGGTAGGTGCTCTGCATGCCGCGCGCGAACAGCGAGAGGGCGCCGGGCAGCGCGGGAACGCGCTCCAGGTGGACGACAGCTGCCATCCGGCTCGCGCGCAGCATTTCGCCGAGGTGACCCGCAAAGCCGAAACCGCTGACGTCGGTGCACGCACTCGCCGCGTGCTCGCGCGCGATGCGAGCGGCTGCGTCATTCGCGCGCACGAGCGACTCGAAAGCCGCGTTCACCCACGCTCCGCGCGCGCGGCCCTGCATGTCGGCAGCGAGTACGACCCCGCTCCCGAGCGGTTTCGTGAGCACGAGCCGGTGCCCCGGTCGCAGCCCGTCCACGCCGAGAATCGCCCCCTTTTCGGACTCTCCCGTGATGACCAGTCCGACGTAGAGGTCCTCACCGCTGGTCGTGTGCCCCCCGATCAGGGAGATGCCGAGGGCGTCGAGCGCGACGCGGACGCCGGCGAGCACCTGGTAGAGGGTCTCCTCGGTGCGGCGCGGGTCTTCCTCCGGGACATTGACGAGTGCGAGCGCGTGACGCGGGCGACCGCCCTTGGCCAGGACGTCGCTCGCCGCGTTCACGGCCGCCACGCGCCCAACCAGCCACGGGTCGTCGGTGAAGGCGCGGAAGGCGTCGATCGTGCTGAGCACGATGTCGCCACGGGGCAGCTCGACCACCGCGGCGTCGTCGGGCCGGTCGAGCCCGACCAGCACCGAGGGATCGGCGGGACGCGCGGGGAGACGTGCGAGGGCGTGCTCGAGGGGCGACGCACCGACCTTCGCCGCGCAGCCTCCGCAGACCATCTCGTCGGGGTCCATTCCCATTTCCTCGGGACTCGGGAAATCCGGCGCGTCATCGCCTGCGTCGGTGAGAACCTGGAAGCGGGTCATGAAGCGGCGATCGATGAAGTCCTTGAGGCGCCACATTCCGGAGCCCGCGAGTGCCATCCCCCACTTCGCGCCGATCGCCTGGCCCTCGCCGAGTGCGAGGAGCGCGAGGAAGTCGCGTTGCGGTCGGTACGCGCGCAGCGGACGACCCTTGCAGCGCGCGCGCAGATTGTCGTGGAGCACGGGTCCTTCGCGGACGGCGTAGACACCGGCCTTCGGAATCCACGGATAGCCGTCGATCGACGCACAGTCGCCCACGGCGAAGAGGTCCTCGTACCCGACGACCTGCAGGGTGGGCTCGACGCGCACGAAACCGGCGGCGTCGAGGGGGAGCGCCGTGTTCTCGAACAGCGGCACCGGCGCGGCTCCTGTCGCCCATACGGCGAGGTCGCAGGGGACGCGATCGTCCGCGAGCACGACCGCGTCCTTCTCGACGGCCACGACTTCGGCTCGGGTGCGGATCTCGATGCCCCGTCGCTCGGCTTCGCGGCGGATCACCGCGGCAACCCGCGTCGTGTAGCGGGGCATCACCTCCTGGCCGTCACACAATACGGTGATCTTCGGATCGACGCCCGCCGCGAGCAGCCGTGCGCGCAGGGTAAAGGCGAGCTCCATACCGGCTGCGCCCGCGCCCACCACCGCGATGAGGGGCGGGCTCTCCGCGCCGGAGTCCCGTGACGGCAGACGCAGCGAGAGCTGATCGACGAAGGTGCGGATCGGTCGCGTCGGCAGTGCGTGCTCGTAGACGCCGGGGCGGTCGAGGCCGCGGATCGTCGAGCCCACGTCGAGACTCGCCACGTCGTAGGAAACGGCTGGTCGCCCTTCGACGTGGATTCGGCGCGCGACCGGATCGACGTCCACCGCCGCCGCCAGGATGCAGCGAGCCTGTGCGCGGCGTGCGAGCGGGATGCCGTCGATCTCGAGTTCTCGCACTTCGTACTCGCCCGCGACGAGCCCCGGCACCATGCCCGAGTAGACGGCCTCCGGGCGGTCGACGACGAGGGTGATCTGAATGTCCGGCTCGGGGCGCATCATGAAGCGGCGCAACACCTGAACGTGAGCGTGTCCGGCGCCGACGAGAACGAGCTGTACCCGGTCGGGCCGTTCGGTCCGACGGGCGAGATCGGTGCGCGGTGCGCTCACGTTTTCTGCGGGCTCATGGCGGTAGTCTGACGGAGGCCGCAGAATCGCTCAAGTTTTCGCGCGCTGCGACCGCAGGTACGCGCCTGCGGGGTCGCGAAATGGCGCTTCTTCTATGCTGTTCCCCCACGTTCGCCGACTCGTGCGCCCACAGGAGCGAAGCGATGCAGAGCCATAGCCCCCCCCGATGTTCCCCCACGGTTCTCGCCGCCGGCGCTCTTGTCGCACTGCTGTGCGCGAGCCCTGTGATCGCCAACCCGTTGATGGAGACCGTCGAACACGATGGCGTGACGGGGAAGCTCGAAGCTCTCGACGAGACGAAGGCGCGCCTCGACGAACGGGCGCGCAGCAACCCCGAAAGCGCGGTCTCCCTCCGCTACGACCGCGCCTTCGTGGCGTGGCGGATCTCGCGGGTGATCAACGATCGGCGAGACGAGAAGAAACGCCACGCGGCACTCCTCGAAGAGGCCGCCGAGTACCTCGAAGCAGTGCTCGAAGACGACCCCGATCACGTCGAGTCGATGGTTCTCCTGGCGGCTGTCCTGAGTGACCAGGCGGGGCGGAGCATGTTCAAGCGAATGACCCTCGGGCGTCGCGCGTACAACCTCTCGGCCCGCGCACTGGAGCTCGCTCCCGACAACCCGCGCGCCGCCGTACAGCGGGGCAAGATCATCCTCTACGTCCCTGCGCTGATGGGCGGGGGCCCGACGAACGCCATCAAGTTGCTCGAGCGCGCGCGGACCGCCTTCGCGAAGGAAGACGACAGCTGGCCAAACTGGGGACAGGTCGACGCCCACGGCTGGTACGGCCGCGCCCTCGCGCAGGACGGTCGGATTGAAGAAGCGCGCGCGGTGTATCAGGAGGCGCTGGTCATCGAGCCCCAAGCGAGCTGGATCCGCGACGAGCTCCTCCCGGCCCTCGACTAGTCTTCGCGGAAACCCGGGGACGTTGCAACTTGCTTGCAACTTGGGGACGTACTTGCTTCCTTGCGACTTCGGGACACTCTCTGCGAAACGGGGGAGTGTTCCAGAGTTGGCCTTGGATCAGTCGGCGCCGGGGGTTCCCGGAAAGATGTGGCCGGCGGTGAAGCCTCCGTCGACGGCGACGTCGGTGCCGTTGACGAAGGAGCTGTCGTCCGACGCAAGCCAGAGGATCGCCAGGGCGATCTCGCGGAGCGTCGCGGAGCGACCCATCGGCGAGCGCGGCTGTCCCGAGATGTCGACGTCGCCGCTCTTGATGCGCTCCGTCACCTGCGCGACGAACTCCTCCTTCATCTCCGTGCTGCCGCCGCCGGGACACACGGTGTTCACGCGGATCCGGAGGCGCCCGAGCTCCAGGGCACTGCATTTGGTCAGGCCGCGCATCCCCCATTTGCTCGAGCCGTAGACCGCGATGCCCACGCCGCCCTCGAGAGCGTCGATCGAAGCGACGTTGACGATGGAGCCGCCGCCCTTTGCCTCCATGTCGGGAATCACGGCCTGAGTGCCGAGGAAGGGTCCGAGAAGATTGGTCTCGAGGATGTCACGCGCTTTCTCGGGGGTCGTGTCGCGGATCGCCGAGACGTCGAGGATGGCGGCATTGTTGACCAGCACGTCAACGGGACCGAAGTGCTCGCGCACGGCGATCACCGCAGCCTCCCAGTCTTCTGGGCGGCGGACGTCGAGCCGCCGGTAGAAGCCGACGTCTCCGAGTTCGCTGGCGACCTTCTCGCCGAGCTCGTCGCGCACGTCGGCGAGCAGAACCTTCGCACCTTCTGCGACGAACAGCCGCGCGGCTTCGGCTCCGGTTCCGCGCGCTGCTCCAGTGATGATGGCGATCTTTCCGTCGAGTCTTCCCATGCGCGCAGTATGGCATGCTGGGTACCGGGATACACTGTGAACGGCATGCCCACGATCCCTGTTACGACTGCGTTGCGCGACTACGTGACGATGGCTTTCGGGATCGACGTGCGGGCCCTCGCGATGTTTCGCATCGCACTCGGACTCACGTCGCTGGGCTACGTGGTGAGCCTGACGGTCGACTACCGGCTTCTGCTCACGGGTGATGGCGTCGCGCCCGCGCGATTGATCTGGCCCGCCGAGGCCATTCATTTCATCGGACCCGAAGCGTTCTACGCCTTCGCGGACTCGCCGGCCGCGACGCTCACCGTGTTGATGATTCTCGCGACCGCGGCTTCCCTGCTCGTCGTCGGTGCGTGGTCGAGAGTCGCGGCCTTCGTCCTCTGGCTGGGCGTCAACTACCTCTTGCGCCGGAACCCGTGGCTCACCAACGCCCAGCACTCGATGGTTCTGTTCTCTCTCCTGTGGGCGATGTTCCTTCCGATCGGAGCGCGCTGGTCGGTCGATGCAGCGCTGCGCGGTGTGGGAAGGAGAACTCCTCTACAGGTGGTGAGCCCCGCCACTGCCGGTCTGCTGGTGCAGATCTTCTTCCTCTATCTGACGGCCGGCCTCGCGAAGAGCGGACCGGAGTGGCACGCCGAGGCCAGCGCAATCGAGACGATCACGCATCTCGAGCGCTACCAGATGTTCACGACGCCGCTGCTCCAGATGCTGCCATCACCGGTCCTGGCCGTCGTCACCCGGGGCGTCTGGTGGCTCGAAGTGGTCGCGCCTCTGTTGCTCTTCTGGCCCGTGTTCTTCACACCGGCGCGCATCGCCGCAGGCCTCGGACTCATCGGACTGCACCTGGGGCTCGGTGCGTTCATGCGGCTCGGGGTCTTTCCCTGGATTTGCGTCACGTTTCTCCTCGTGACGCTGCCCGGGCCCTTCTGGGATCGCCTCGTTCCCGGGTCGGGGTTCGGGGGCAGCGAAGCCGCGCAGCCGCCGAAACGCTCCGCGCTGCGGATGTTCGGCCACGCCGTGGCGGCGCTCCTGCTCGTCTGTACCCTCACGAGCTACATGCGACTGGTGCCCGGCCTCGAGGGCAACAACCCCGCGTGGATGCGCGAGCTCGGTGGAATCCTGCGGCTCGGCCACGTGTACCGACTGTTCTCGTCCGTCGGGCGGACGACATCGCGGCTCCTCGTGGTCGGAACCTTCGACTCGGGGAAGCGCCTCGACCTCCTGTCACGAGGGGAAGTCGTGATGCACTGGAACGCATCGCGCCTGAGCATCGCGCCGGACGATTCCGACACATTTCCGTGGGTCTACTACTCCGTGACCGCGACGGGGAAAAAGGTGAGGACGTCGGAGCTCGGAAACGGCTACGCGGGTTGGCTCTGCGATGCGTACCGGGACGCGAATTTGCGCCACGTCGAGATCCACAGGTTCGTCCGCGCCGTTCCAATCGGCTCGTCGGGGGTGGCGAGTCGGACGATCTACGAGACGGACTGCTGAGATCCCGCTCGGCCTTGCCGCGGGACCGACGTGTTCCGCTCTACGGCGTGCGCGCGACACACACGCCCACCACGTGCTTCGCGCCGGCGCGTCGAAGCGCGCGCGCAGCCTCGGAGAGCGTACTCCCCGTGGTCACGACGTCGTCGACGAGCCACACAGTTTGCGGGAAGTGCGCACCGAGCCTCGGCTCGAACGCGCCGGCCACATTGCGTCGTCGGCCCCGCTTGTCGAGACCGGTCTGACTCGGTGTGTCGCGGATGCGTTCGAGGGCGATGGGGTCGAAGGTTGCGTGGTGCTCCCTGGCGAGCGAACGCGCCAACTCGCCGGCGGGATTGAACCCCCGGGAGCGCAGGCGATTCCGGTGCAGGGGGATGGGGAGCACGAGGTCGGGGGGATCGCCGGGGGCGAGGCGTCCCGCGATCAATACGAGCCAGCCAACGACGGCAGCTGGCGCCGGGTTGAGACCCGCGAGACCGGGCTCCGGGTACTTGAAACGGCGGATCCAGGGCTCGACGTCCCCTGCGAATTCGACGGCGGCGACGCACGCATCCAGGCCGCTCGGCGGTTCCGTGAGCGGCGCCTGCAAGAGCCACGGCAGCTTCGCCGAGCAACGCCGGCACAGCGCGGCGTCTCCCGGGGGATCCGCACGGCAGCCAGCGCAGACGCGCGGCAACACAAGGTCGAGGAAGGCGTTCCACGCGGCGCGCAAGGCGCGTGCTCCTCGGGACCGGGCCTTCCCAGAGTAGATCAGGCGTCGACGATCAGCGAACGCCCGGTCATCTCGTCGGGAATGGGGAGACCCATGAGGTCGAGGACCGTCGGCGCAATGTCTGCGAGACCGCCGTTGCGCAGGCGCCGCCCGGCGGAATCGCGCGTGACCCAGTAGAAAGGGACGGGGTTCGTGGTGTGGGCGGTGTGGGGCTCATCGGTCTCCGGGTCGACCATGAGTTCGCAGTTCCCGTGATCGGCGGTGATCAGGACGGCGCCGCCCTGGCGGAAGACCGCTTCGGTGATCCGTTCGAGACCGCGGTCGATGGTCTCGACCGCCTTCACGGCGGCGTCGAGCACGCCCGTGTGTCCCACCATGTCGGGGTTCGCGAAGTTGAGCAGGATGAAGTCGTAGTCGCCCGCAGCGACTCGTTCGACCACCGCTTCCGTGACCTGACCAGCGCTCATCTCCGGCTTGTGGTCGTAGGTGTCGACGTCTCGCGGCGACGGGATGAGATGGCGGTCTTCGTTCGGGAACGGTACCTCGACACCGCCGTTGAAGAAGAAGGTCACGTGGGCGTACTTCTCGGTCTCGGCGATGCGCAGCTGGCAGAGGCCGCGATCCGCGATCACCTCGCCGAGGATGCGAGCCGGGATGAGGGGCGAGAACGCCAGGGGAAGCCCGAAGTCGGCGTCGTACTCGGTCATGCACATGAAGCACGAAAGATCGACGATCTTCTTCCGATCGATCTTTCCCTCGAAGCGATCGGAGGCGACCCCCGTGATGGCGTTCGTGATCTCGCGTGCGCGGTCGGCGCGAAAGTTGAAGAAGATCACGGCGTCGCCGTCGCGGAGTGAGGGGCCGCCCGCCACGATGGTGGGCTTGACGAATTCGTCGGTCTCGTCTCGCGCGTACGCGGCTTCGACCGCCGCGACGGCGCTCTCGGCCTCGAGCCCCTCGCCGCACACGATCGCGTCGTAGGCGAGGCCGATGCGGTCCCAGCGGTCGTCTCGATCCATCGCGTAGTAGCGGCCGATCACGGTTGCGATCCGTCCGCCGTTGCGCTCCACATGCGGTAGGAGGTCACGCACGTATCCCTTCCCCGAACGCGGCGGCGTGTCGCGGCCGTCGAGGAACGCGTGCACCGCAGTCGGTACGCCGCGCTCGCCACAGTGGTCGAGGAGTGCCACGAGGTGGTCGACGTGGCTGTGGACACCGCCATCCGACACGAGGCCCATCAGGTGCAGTGTGCCGCCATTCGCAGCTACGGCGTTCACAGCCTGTTGAATCGACGGGTTCGAGGCGGCCTCGCCGCGCGCGAGCGCGCGGCCGACGCGCACCATGTCCTGCTCGATGATACGCCCGGCGCCCATCGTCATATGGCCGACTTCGGAGTTGCCCATCTGCCCGGGCGGAAGGCCCACGGCTTCGCCGGAAGTCTCCACCTGTGACAAGGGATGGCGTTCGGCCGCCGAGTCGAGGAAGGGCGTGTGGGCCACGGCCGTAGAATCCGTGGCACCGTGGTCGCCGATGCCGAACCCATCGAGGACGACGAGCATCACGGGGCGCGTCATCGCGTCATCCCCCGGCGGCACCGCTCGCGCCCTTCGCGTCGTCGGCGAGTCCCAGATCGAGCAGCGGAGCGTCGCTCCAAAGCCGTTCGAGGTCGTAGTACTCGCGCACGTCGCGCGTAAAGATATGAATGATCGTGTCCCCGAAGTCGAGCAGGATCCAGCGCCCCTCGTCGTAGCCTTCCGTACCGATCGGAGTCTCGTCGTTCGCCTGGGCGGCTTCGCGCACCGCGTCCGCGACGGCACGAGCGTGGCGGTTGGAGGTACCTGTCGCGAGGACGAAGGTATCGGCGAAGGACGACACTTCGCGAGCGTCGAGGACCACGAGGTCCAAGGCTTTGCGGTCGTGAGCGGCACCGGCCAGCCGCATCGCCCGTTCGCGCTGTTGCGGCGTCGGCTTGGCGGTCGGTCGTTCGAGGGGCTCGGTAGACTCGCTCGCGTCTGCGCGACCGAAAACGATGCCCGTGGGTGTGGTGTTCATACGTAGACTCCACTTTGTTCGACAGACTTCCGGATGCTCTCCGGGAGGAGATAACGCACGGACCGGCCCTCTTGTAGCCGGCGGCGGATGTCCGACGCCGAGATGTCGAGAGCCGAGATTTCGATGACTTCCAAGCTGCAGCCCGATGCCTTGTGGCGAGCCGACCTTCCGTCGTCGGCGATCTCGAAATCGTCACGCACGACTTTCGGGAGCCAGTCGGCCAGGGAGCCGCACGTCACCGGTGGTCGCGTGGTGACGGCGAAGTGCGCGAGTCCAAAAATCACTTCGGGTTCGCGCCACGAACCCATCTCCACGAAGGCGTCGCATCCGATGCAGAAGACCGGCCGCTCGCCTCGATTCTGTTCGCTCAGTCCGCGCAGCGTGTCCACCGTGTACGACGCACCCCCGCGCTCGATCTCGACGGCGTCGACCGCGAAACGCGGGTTGTCGGATATCGCCGCGCGCACCCACTCGAGGCGATCCTTGGCCGGCGCGATGCTGTCCTCCCCGCCGACCGACTTGTGGGGCGGATTCGCGCTCGGAACGAAGATCATGCGCTCCAGTGCGAGCGCGTCGACGACCTCTTCGGCGGCGCGCAGGTGTCCCGCGTGGATGGGATTGAACGTCCCGCCGAAGACACCGGTCCGCGCGCCGCGGATCATCCGCGCGGCTGACCCTCGACTCGTTTTCCGATCTCGTCGTCTTGCATCGTGAGCGAAGGAGGAGTCGGAGTGACCGGATTCGTGAACGTCATCGGCTTCTTTTCCGCGTTCGCTCTCCGCGAGCGCGTTCGGGGGCTTCGATCAGGACGAGATCGTTGCGGTGAATGACCTCGCTGCCATTCGAATATCCTAGCACTTGGCCGATCTGCCGCGTCGCCAGACCGGCGATGCGCCGGATCGCGTCCGCGTCGTAGGCGACGAGTCCACGCGCCACTTCGCGTCCCAGCGTATCGATGCACGCTACCGGGTCGCCCACTTGGAAGTTGCCCTCCACGTGGGAGATGCCGGCCGGCAACAGACTCTTGCCGCGTTCCACCAGTGCGCGCGCCGCGCCGGGGTCCACGCCGATCCGACCGCGCGTTCGTCGGGTGAACGCGAGCCAGTGCTTGCGGCTCGCAAGACGCCGCTCTTCGGCGTCGGCCGCGAAGAGCGTACCGAGGGTCTCGCCGGTTGCGACGCGCAGGAGGGCGTTGTGCGTCCGGCCGTTGCACAGCGCGGTCACGGCCCCGCACGCCGAAGCCGCCCGCGCCGCTTCGAGCTTCGTGGCCATCCCGCCGCGTCCAAACGTGCTGACCGCTCCACCCGCGGCCCGCTTCACGTCGGGCGTGACCTTCTCGACGATGTCGAAGAGCGTCGGCTGCGGCGCTCCGGCGACGGGCGTCTCGCGGTAGAGGCCGTCGACGTCGGTGGCGATCACGAGCAGGTCAGCGGCGACGAGGTTGACGACCGTCGCCGAAAGGTTGTCGTTGTCGCCGAAGCGGATCTCGTCTGTGGCGACCGTGTCGTTCTCGTTCACGATCGGTACGACACCGAGTCGCAGGAGTTCGGTCAGCGTCCGCCGTGCGTTGATGAAACGCTCGCGTTCCTCGAGGCCCGCGCGCGTCACGAGCACCTGGCCCACCGTGATGCCGTATCGCGCGAGGCGCTTGCGGTAGAGCTCGACCAGGCCGATCTGGCCGACCGCCGCCGCGGCTTGCTTCTCGGGAATCGATCGCCCGGGATGCGACCACCCGAGATCGCGACTGCCGATGGCGATGGCGCCCGACGAGACGATCACCACCTCGCGCTTCTGCTCGCGGAGTGCTGCGACCTGGCGAGCGATGTCGGTGAAGGCCCGATCGCGGACCCGGCCATCTTCGGTCAGAATGCTGCTGCCGATCTTCACGACGATGCGTCGCGCGACGGCCGCGGAATGGCGTGCGTTGGTGGCGCTCACGACGCTTCGTCCGCGGCGTCGAGCGCCGTCAGCATCTCGCGCACGAGAGACTCGAGGCCCTCGCCGGTGGCGCCCGAGAGGCGCAGCACCCGACAACCCCGCGAGCGGAGCTCCGTCTCGACCGGCTCGAGGACTGCGCGGTCAGCGACGAGATCGACTTTGTTGAGCGCGACCAGCTCGCTGCGATCGAGCAGGGACGACTCGTAGCTCCCGAGCTCGGCGCGAATCGAATCGTAGTCAGCGACCAGGTCGCGTTCCTCGAGGAGGCCGCCACCCGCGTCGACGAGGTGGACGAGGACCCTCGTGCGCTCGATGTGTCGAAGAAAACGGTCGCCAAGCCCGGCGCCGTCGCTCGCGCCCTCGATCAGTCCCGGGATATCGGCCACGACGAAACGTCGATCGCCCACTTCGGCGACGCCGAGATTGGGCACGAGCGTGGTGAAGGGGTAGGCGGCCACGCGCGGCCGCGCACGCGAGATGCGCGTCAGCAGCGTCGACTTGCCGGCGTTGGGGAAGCCCACGAGTCCGACGTCCGCGAGCAGCTTGAGGGACAGCCGCAGGTGGCGAATCTGTCCGGCGCGACCGCGCTCGGCGGTGTCAGGGCTCTGGCGTGTCGACGTCGCGAAGTGGGGGTTGCCCCGGCCGCCGCGCCCCCCGCGCGCGACGAGCAGTCTGCGCTCGTTCGTCTCGAGGTCGTCGAGCAGCAGCGGCCCCACGCCATCCGCGCTGTTCGTTCCCTGGGCGCGGTTCTCGTAGACGAGGGTGCCGACGGGCACGCGGATCTCCGTCGAACTCCCTTTGCGGCCGTCCTTTCGCTTCGGCGCGCCGTGGACGCCGTCTTCCGCGTGAACTTCACGACGCACGCGCTGCTCGATGAGCGTCGCGAGGTTGCGATCCGCCACGAGCACGACATCGCCGCCGCGTCCGCCGTCGCCGCCGTCCGGACCGCCGAAGGGGACGAACTTTTCGCGGCGCATGCTCGCGCAGCCGTCACCGCCGTCGCCCGCGTAGACGGTGAGCGTCACCTCGTCGATGAATGAGTCGCTGGGTTTCATCAAAAAACAGCGCAAGCGGTCAACGGATGAAGGACTCGACACCTATCGAGTCCCCGTTCATCAGAACCCTGTCGCTGCGAGGCCTCAACGCGTATGCCGGCTGCGAGAACCCTGGCGCTGTCTCAAGCCTCGACGCGTGCGACAACGCGGCCGCGGGAGCGGCCGTAGTGGACGGTGCCGTTGGTGAGTGCGAACAACGTGTAGTCGCGACCGAGACCGACATTGCGGCCCGGGTGGATCTTCGTGCCGCACTGGCGAACCAGTATGGAGCCCGCGGTTACCGTCTGACCGGCGAAGACCTTGACGCCGCGACGCTGACCGTTGCTGTCGCGGCCGTTTCGCGAGCTGCCCTGCCCCTTCTTGTGTGCCATGGATCAGCCCTCGATACCGTCGACGCGGACTTCGGTGAAGTACTGCCGATGGCCCTGCTTGCGGCGGTAGCCCTTGCGGCGCTTCATCTTGAACACCGTGATCTTCGGCGCACGCTCCTGCGCGGTGATGGTTCCCACGACCTTCACACCGTCGAGCAACGGCGTTCCAATCCGGGAATCGCCTTCGCCGGCGATCATGAGCACCTCGGCGAGTTCGATGCGATCACCGACGGAACCTTCCAACTTTTCGATGCGGATGGCCTGACCGGGACTGACCCGGACCTGCTTTCCACCCGTGCGCACGACCGCGTACATCAGGACTCCTCGCGCTCAGCACGCTCTCCGAGCCGCGGGAGTATCGGACTTTCCTCTTCAGAGTCAAGCACCTCCGGCACTTCCGGGACGCTTTGCGGAGGTCCGTCAGCGATGGCGATGTCGGGTTCAGCGGACGGGGCGAGCTCCAGCTCGCGTACCGGGGCTTCTGCCGCTGCGGGCCCCTCGGTCGCACGGACATCGGCGACGATGTCCGCCGGCGCCTCGTCGCCCTCGGAACCCGCCGGCGGCTCCGGCGATTCCGCCTCGGCAGGGGCGTGATCGACCTCGGCGGCGGCGTCGCTGCTCTCGGCGGGTAGCTCGCGTGCGCTGTGGGGCTCGGCCTCTGCACCCGCACCGGCTGCGGCGAGATCTGCGGCTGCCGCCAGGGCTCCCTCGGGCAGCTCGGACTCCCCGGGGGTGGCGTCGGCTCCGACGGCCGGCGTCCCATCGATCGCCTCGATGAACTCGCTCGGCTCTTCGAGTTCGGCCTCGGGCTTCTTCTTCTCGAGCCAGCGCAGCGGGATCACGACGGGCGGCCCCTCGTCGAGAGCCGTCACTTCGAACTGCTCCTGGTGAACACCCGGACGCGCCCGGACCTCGATCTCCCGTCCGAGATCCTCGGCGAGCTCGGCGAGGGCCTTGCGGGCGGGGCCGAGCAGGTTCTCTGCGACCCTCGTATTCACGGTGACCGCGATCTGGCGCCCGCAGAAGCGCGGCAGATCCTTGCGGATCTCACGCATCACCTTGAACGCCACGCTCTCGCTCGAGAGCACATAGCCGCGCCCGCCGCAGTAGTTGCAGGGCTCGCAGAGCTGCTGGACGAGATTCTCGCGCGTGCGCTTCCGGGTCATCTCGACGAGCCCGAGCTCAGAGATCTTGAGGATGTTCGTGCGGGCCTTGTCGGCACGCAGGGCATCCTGGAGGGCGCGGTAGACCTTCTCTCGGTTGCCCGCGTCCTCCATGTCGATCAGGTCGATGATGATCAGGCCGCCGATATTGCGGAAGCGCAGCGTGTTGACGACCTCTTTCACGGCCTCGAGGTTGGTTTTGAACACCGTCTCCTCGAGGTCGCGCTTGCCCACGTAGCGGCCGGTGTTGACGTCGATCGCCGTCAGCGCCTCGCTTTGGTCGACGATCAGGTAGCCCCCGGACTTCAGCCAGACCTTCCGCCCGAGGTTGTCGTCGATGTGGGCCTCGATCGCGAAGTGGTCGAAAACCGGCAGGGAGCCGTCGTAGAGCTCGAGCTTGGGCTTCGGCTCGGCGACGAAGCGCTCGAGGAAGTCCTTCATCCGCTCGTAGACGGTGTCGTTGTCGATGACGATCCGTTTCGTCTTGCTACTCGCCACGTCGCGAAGCATGCGGACCGGGAGCGAGAGCTCGCGGTAGAGCTCGGCGGGAGCCTTCGCCGACTGCCGCCTCGTCTGGATCTGCTCCCAGACGGACGACAGGTATTTCACATCGGCCTCGATGTCCGCGTCCGTGGCACCGTGGCCCGCGGTACGAATGATGAAGCCGAGGTCCTGCGGGCGGTTGCGCGTGACGATTTCGCGCAGGCGCCGCCGCTCCTTGTCGCCCTCGATACGCCGCGACACGCCGACGCGCTTCGACCACGGCGTCAGCACGAGATGGCGCCCGGCGATGGAAACGTGGGAGGTGATGCGCGCGCCCTTCGTACCGATCGGGTCCTTCGCGACCTGGACGACGATCTCCTGCCCCTCGCGAAGCAGCGTATCGATCCGCGGGGGTTGGCGGCTGCCGTCGTTTCGGCCGCGGGAGCGCCGCGGCCGCGGGTTGTCGTCGTCGGAGTCGAGGCGACCGGTCTCGTCGAGATAGTCGCCGACGTAGAGGAAGGCGGCCTTGTCGAGTCCGATGTCGACGAAGGCGGCCTGCATCCCGGGGAGGACGCGGGTGACCTTCCCCAAGGTCACGGTTCCCGTGACGCTGCGGTCCGAATCGCGCTCGATGTGGAGCTCCGAGAAGAGCCCCTGCTCAAGGATGCCGACGCGGGTCTCGCCCGCCATCGCGTTGATGATGATCTCGCTCGAGCTGCCCCCCTGGGAGTCTCCCGAGCGGTACGGCGAACGAGAACCGCGGTTGTTGGATCTCCGGCTCGAGCTGTTTCTAGTGCTGGATCGATTGGCCATACGCCCGGTTGCCTCCGGCGTTGGCGAGTCGGATCGGGATTTCGTGTAGAGCTGGGTCTGGCGGGAGCCGCGTCGCGCGGCCCCACTCAGCTGGGGCTATTGCGGACCGGGGCGAGGATTCGCTCCAGCTGGACGGGGACTCTCACTAAGGCCCCGAAATTCCATTCGAAAATGCTGACTCGCACAGGATTTCTCTGCTGTTGGTGCGGTTCGACTAGGATTTTGCTCGCGGCCTGCTTTCTCGCCGCCGGATTCCACGATCGTCGAGCCCCGCGCAGCCCCCTGCCCGTCCTGCTCGCAATCGCCTGTATTCTCTCGACCGTTGGCCTTCAGCGCCGCCGTGTTCCACGAAGATCCTGGGAATTGGCGCTGTGGCCCTTTCGGTACCGGAGATCTTTCCACCGCCGGGGCATCGCCCCAGGAGGCTCGACCCGTTGCCGGATCCGCACGAAAATCTGAGGGAAAGAGTCATGGATCGAGACGCCGCGGTCAAGACCGACCCCCGTAGACATCTGCCCCGAGTGGATCGCCTCGTCGATTTCCTGCGGGGGGTTCGACCTGAGCTCCCGCTCTGGGCCATCACCGAAGGCTGTCGCGCGATCCTGGCCGAGGAGCGCGAGCGCCTCCGAGGGAACGCCAGCGATTCCAGCTCCTTGCTGGGACGATCGGCAGACGCGCTGGGCGCCGCCGCCGGCGCCATCGCGGCGGAGCTCGCCCGGGTGAAGCCCCAACGGGTCATCAACGCCACGGGAATCGTTCTGCACACGAATCTCGGTCGGGCGCCCCTCGCCGAGGGTGCCTCCCGAGCCGCCCTGGAGGCGTCCCTGGGCTACAGCGACCTCGAACTGGACCTGGCAACGGGCCAACGGGGAAATCGGCTCGGCTCCGTGGCGACGAAGCTCGAGCTGCTCTCGGGCGCTCCGGCGGCCCACGCGGTCAACAACAACGCCGCGGCCGTGCTGCTCGCCCTCAATACCCTGGCGCTCGGGCGCGAGGTGATCGTCTCCCGCGGCGAGCTCGTCGAGATCGGTGGCTCGTTCCGGGTTCCCGAGATCATGGAGCGCGCGGGCGTGCGTCTCGTCGAGGTCGGCACGACCAATCGCACGCGCATCGCGGACTACGAGCGCGCGATCGGTCCCGACACGGGCCTCCTCCTCAAGGTGCACCGCAGCAACTTCGAAGTGCGCGGGTTCGTGGAGGAGGTGCCCATGGAGGAGCTCGCGGAGCTCGGCCGGGCGCGTGGCATCCCGGTGGTCGACGACCTGGGGAGCGGAACGCTGATCGACCTCGGTGCGCGCGGCTTCCCCGCCGACGCGTACGCGCCCAGTCGTCTCGCGGCAGGTGCGGACCTCGTGTGCTTCTCGGGCGACAAGCTGCTCGGAGGTCCGCAGGCGGGTCTGCTGATCGGCACGTCCGACGTCGTGCAGGCGCTGCGGAAGAATCCCCTCGCACGCGCGCTGCGGCTCGATAAAACCAGCCTCGCCGCCCTCGACTGGACGCTCGCGGCGTACCTCGACGGCCGAGCGGAGCAGGAGATTCCTGTGCTGCGGGAGCTCCTCGAGCCGCTCGCGAGTCTCGAGGAGCGAGCGCGCAAGCTGGCCGCGAGCCTTGCCTCGGTCACGGGCATCCCCCTGCGCGACGCGGCGCCCGGCGGGGTCGCAGAAGGCGCGAGCGCCATCGAGGTCCGTGCGGACCGCTCGTTCGTGGGCGGGGGCTCCCTCCCGGGGTTCGAGCTCGACAGCCACGTCGTCGCGCTGCGCGCAGACGGCGTTTCAGCGAATCGCCTCGCTGAGCGGCTGCGAGAGGCGCCCGTGCCGGTGCTCGCACGGATTCGCGACTCCTGGCTGCTGTTCGACGTGCGGACGCTCGTACCGAGCGACCTCGCGGACCTCGAGGTTGCCGTTTCCTACGGGGTCACCTCCACGCGTTGAATGCAGATCGCCCATTGTTTACGATAAGTCGCTGATCTATATGCTGAATTCCAACGTTCTCGTATTGAATCACTCTTTCGTACCGATCCACGTCACGTCGGTTCGGCGAGCCTTTACGCTCATCTACCAGGACGCCGCGAGGGCGGTGAACGAGAGCTACGAGACGTTCGACTTCGTGGCGTGGCAGCTGAACGGCGCGATCGGTACGTCCGAGTTGATCGGCACGACGCGAGGCAACATTCCAGTACCGCGCGTCATCGTTCTCCGCTGCTACGACCGCATCCCGCGACGCCACGTGCGTTACAGCCGCGTCAACATCTTCACCCGCGACAAGTACACCTGCCAGTACTGCGGTGCCAAGCCACCGCGCGCGCAGCTCAACCTCGATCACGTCGTGCCGCGAGCGCACGGCGGCCGGACCACGTGGGAGAACGTCGTTTGCAGCTGCATCGACTGCAACCGTCGCAAGGGCGGTCGGACGCCCGAGCAGGCGCGCCTTGCACTGCGACGCAAGCCCGCGCGGCCGCGCTGGACGCCGATGGCGAATCTGGTGATGCCGAACGTGGGTTACACGGAATGGCGGCCATTCCTCGGCATCATCGACCCCGGGGCGCGAGCTGCCACCGCCGCCGACGCGTGAGGTGACGGCGCGAAGGCGCCACTCGTTGTAAGTTGACGTGAACGATGGCTTCGTTTTCTCGTTCCAGACGAAGACGGAGCGCTTTCGAACGGTCCAGCGAACGAGCGAGCGATCACTGGGGGGGGCGCGCCATGGCCAAGCCGGGTCTTCGCGACAGCGATGTCGCACGCGCGCGAGTCATTCCCATCGGCGGTGGGAAGGGCGGCGTCGGCAAGACGTTCGTCGTCGCGAACGTCGCCGTCTCTCTCGCGCGTAGGGGTTTACGCGTGGTCGCGGTCGACGCGGACCTCGAAGGGGCGAACCTCCACACGTGTCTCGGCGTCGAGCACCCGTCGTCGAGCCTCGCAGACTACGTGGCCGAGCGTGAAGAAGACCTGCAGAAGCTCATGGCCGACACGTCGGTCCCGCGCCTCTCGCTCATCGCCGCTACCCACGCGAACATCTCGTCGTCGCAGCCGAGTCAAGCGCGCCGCGTGCAGCTCGTGCGCGCGCTCTGCGACCTCCCGGCCGACGTCGTGTTGATCGACCTCGGGTCGGGCACGCATCCGGCGGTGATGGACTACTTCATGGTCGGGGAGAACGGCCTCGTCGTGATCACACCCGAGCCCACGAGCGTCGAGAACGCCTACGCGTTCATGCGTGCCGCGTTCTACCGACGATTGCGTCTCGCGATGGTGTCTCTCGACGTGCGGAAGGTCGTGGCGATGGCGATGGACCAGCGCAACGAACGCGGCATTCGCACGCCCCTCGATCTGCTGCGAGAGGTTCAGGCTGTCGATCCCACCGAGGGTACGCGCTTCGTCGAGGCGATGCAGAGCTTTCGCCCGCGCATTGTCATGAATGACGTCCAGTCGAGAGACGACATCCGCCTCGGGTTCTCGATTCGCAGCGTGTGCCGGAAGTATTTCGGGATCGAGGTCGAATACGTGGGCTATGTGAATCACGAGGACGCCGCGCGACGCTCGGTCCGCTCGCGAACGCCGCTCGTCGAGATCGAGCCGGACTGTGACGCGTCCGTCTACCTCCGACGAATCGCCGACAAGCTCGTCCCGAAGGAGTCGCAGTGAAGGGTCTGGCCGACCAGAACCACTACGAAATACTAGAGACCCATCTCGGAGCGACTCTCGAGGAGATCGACCGCGCCTACCAGCTCGCGCTGGTCACCTATGCCGACGATTCTCTCGCCCGGTACTCGGTGTTCGGAGAGCGCGAGGTTTCGGTGCTGCGCGAACGCATCGAATCCGCGTACGACGTGCTCAAAAACGCCGACTCGCGTCGCACGTACGATTCGAAGCTTCCCGAGGAGGATCACGCGCTCGCCCCCGCCGACGCCCCGCCCCAGGGATCGGAAGCGCCCGCGATGGCGCCAGGCTTCGAAGACCTCGACGAGGAATCGGGCGAGTTCGACGGTCCGCGCCTGCGCCGCACGCGCTTGCGCCGCGGCATCGAGATCGACAACATCGCCAGCATCACGAAGATCAATCCCCTCTACCTCCGCTTCATTGAAGACGAGCGATTTCTCGACCTGCCGGCGGCAGTGTATGTGCGGGGCTTCGTGTGTGAGTTTGCACGGTGTCTCGGCCTCGACCCGCAGCGGGTCGCGGTTTCCTTCATGCGTCGCTTCGAAGAGAGTCGATCCGAGGCGCTGAGTCGCCGAGCAGGGCGAAAGCGCCGCAGTCGAGGCTGACGACGCAGGTGCGTACCGATCTCGTCGTGGGCGAAGCCGACGCCGGTCAGCGCATCGACGTCGCACTCGCGGCGATCACCGGTATCACGCGTTCCCAGGTGCGCCGCTGGATCGAAGCCGGCTGCGTCCGTGTGAACGGACGCGCTAGTCGGGCAAGTCTGCGGGTGGCGCTCGGTGATCGTGTCGAGATGGAGACCTCGGACCCGCTGCCGTCGGACGTGCAGGCAGAGGACATTCCGGTCTCGGTCCTCTACGAGGACGACGACCTCGTGGTGGTCGACAAGCCCGCTGGCCTCGTCGTCCACCCCGCCCCCGGACACGAGAGCGGCACGCTCGTCAACGCGCTGCTTCACCACTGTCGGGACCTCGCTGGAATCGGCGGCGTACGGCGGCCGGGAATCGTCCATCGCCTCGACCGGGGAACGTCGGGCGTGCTCGTCGTTGCGAAGTGCGATGCGGCACATACGGGCCTGGCCGAGCAGTTTCGCGACCACAGCATCGAGCGGATCTACCGAGCGCTGGTGCGCGGTGTTCCAACGGCCGACAGCGGTCGCATCGATCTTCCGATCGGGCGGCACCGCACCGACCGCAAGCGCATGTCGGTGCACACGTCGCGCGCGCGCGAATCGCATACACGATGGAGTGTTCTCTCTCGCTTTCCCGCGAAAGCGGCCGGTCGGCCCGGCAACTCGTGGCTCGAGATCCACCCCGAGACGGGCCGCACGCACCAGATCCGCGTGCACCTCGCGTCGGCGGGCCTTCCGATCGTCGGAGATCCCGTTTACGGACGGCCGACAGGTGCCCACACGCGAGCCGCCGACGCCGCGTTGTCTCTCGACCGACCGGCGCTCCACGCCGCGGTGCTCGGCTTCGTACACCCTACCCGCGGCGAGGAGATGCGCTTCGAAGCCGAACTGCCGCCGGATCTCGCCGGCGCCCTGGAAACCCTGGCCGAAGCGACGGGCGTGCGGGGGGCGGCGCATTGACGCGGCCCCTCAGGGAGCCGGGACTCACGCAGCTGGGGGTCGAACACGGCTTCGGTGTGCGCGATTTCGCGGAGCCCGCGGGACTGCGGCGACCCCGCCAGGTGCACGGCGCGGTGGTCGTGCGCGGTGAGGACTGCCAAGGCGACGATCGTCCGGAAGCAGACGCCGTGGTGACGTCCGTACCGGGCGAGACGGTGGGAGTCATCACGGCCGACTGCGTACCCGTGCTCGTGGGCACTCGGGACGGGCGCGCGGTGGCGGCGATCCACGCCGGATGGCGCGGACTGGCTGCGGGAGTGATCGAAGCGGGTATCGACGCGCTGCGGCATATCGCGTCGAGCGGACCGGATCCGGCACCTCCCTTGGTCGCGGCGCTGGGTCCGCACATCGGCAGTTGCTGTTACGAGGTAGACGCGCCGGTCACCGACGCTCTGGCAGAACGCTTCGCGGGCCCTCTGGCGGGCGCTCTCGCGCCTTCACAGCGCGACGCTCGCTGGCTGCTCGATCTCGCCCATCTCGTCACGGCAGATCTCGAGCGCTGCGGCCTGGCGTCCAGCGACATCTTCGTTCTCTCCGATTCCTGCACGCAGTGTGACGCGGTGCGTTTTCATTCGTACCGCAGAGACGGCCCGCGATCGGGTCGACTCGTTCATTTCATCACGGCGTGCACGGAGGCTGCAGAACGAACGCAGCGCACGGTGCGGGGTTGACACCGCGGGGTGCCCGGCATAGCCTCCGGAATACGGCTTTCAATTGCGGATCTCTCCGCTTCGTCCGTACCTCCAACCGTCCCGAAACCCTCCTTTCGACCGCATCACATGGTTGGGACGGGTCGGTTGGGCCGAAAACAACCGGTACGGCGTAACCAGGCACAACGAGCGCAGATTTTCGTTCAACTTTCAAGCAGGGATACCCGAATAAGAAAGGCGAGAGCCGAACCCATCTGACCCCATCCGGAGGTCCGCCGCCCGGCGGATTCCGGCGCGACGCGCCCTGAACCCGCCGCGAAGTCCAGCGTTCCCAGGATCCTTCCGATTTGCACCTGGCGAATCGACGCGGCGATACACCCCCCCCAAATAACAACCCAATTCGTTACCCGAAGACAAGCGAGAAACTGCCGTGACCAGCGAACGCGCATCAGAGTCGACCAGCAACCAGGGACGCTCACGTCGCGGCCGGGGACGACGTTCCCGAAATGGAAACGGGACGCGCGATCCCCAAAAGTCGCGCAACAGCGAATTCCCGGACGACGATTGGGAAGACAACGACATCGACGACGATCCCGAAGGCGAGCGGATGAACGTCAAAGATCTCAAGGATCAGTCCATGAAGGAGCTGACCGAGCTCGCCGAGTCGCTGGAAGTCGAGAACGCTTCGGGCCTTCGCAAGCAGGATCTGCTCTTTCAGATCCTCAAGGCCCAAACCGCCAAGCAGGGCAAGATCTACGCGGAAGGGGTGCTCGAGACGCTCCCTGACGGCTTCGGCTTCCTTCGCGCACCCGACCAGAACTACCTCGCCGGCCCCGATGACATCTACGTGTCTCCGTCTCAGATCCGGCGCTTCAACCTCCGCACGGGGGACACCGTCCTCGGTCAGATCCGCCCGCCGAAGGAGGGTGAGCGCTACTTCGCCCTGCTCAAGGTCAATTCGATCAACCTCGAGGCGCCGGAAAATGCGCGCCACAAGATCCTCTTCGACAACCTTACGCCGCTGTATCCCGAGGAGCGCTTCGACTTGGAGTCCGACTCGGGCGGTCTCACGACGCGCATCATCGACCTGATCGCGCCCATCGGGAAGGGCCAGCGCGCGCTCATCACGTCGCCGCCAAAGGCCGGCAAGACGATGATCCTGAAGGACATCGCGAACGCCATCGCGGAGAACCACCCCGAGGTCTTCCTCATCGTGCTGCTGATCGACGAGCGGCCCGAGGAAGTGACGGACATGGAGCGGAACGTGAAGGCCGAGGTAATTTCCTCGACCTTCGACGAACCCGCTACGCGTCACGTGCAGGTCGCGGACATGGTGATCGAGAAGGCGCGCCGCCTCGTCGAGCACAACCGTGACGTCGTAATCCTTCTCGACTCGATCACACGCCTCGCCCGCGCGCACAACACCGTGGTGCCGCACTCGGGCAAGATCCTGTCCGGTGGTGTCGACTCGAACGCGCTCCACAAGCCGAAGCGGTTCTTTGGAGCGGCGCGCAACATCGAGAACGGCGGCAGCCTCACGATCATCGGTACTGCGCTCATCGACACGGGCTCGCGGATGGACGAAGTGATCTTCGAGGAATTCAAGGGCACGGGTAACTCGGAGATCGTGCTCGACCGCAAGCTGGCCGACCGCCGCACCTACCCGGCGTTGGACATCAACAAGTCGGCGACCCGGCGGGAGGAGCTTCTCATGGCGGAGTCCACGCTGACCCGCATGTACATCCTGCGGAAGGTCCTCCAGCCGCTTTCTCCGGTGGACTCGATGGAATTTCTGATGGAGAAGATCAAGATCACGGATTCGAATGCCGAGTTCCTGGAGTCGATGAATTCCTGAGCACGAGCCTTTCCAGCAGGGGTCCGACGGTCCGCTCGAACCGCCCGGCGTCGGCTCATGGGTCGCTTGCCGGATGCCGGCGCCCCGGCTTTGACTCCGGCGAACCGGGCTCCGCCGAAGGTGGCGAGAGTAGGCGGATCGCCGTAACCTCTTTAACTCCCTCCAGTTATGCGTGATTGGTCCGCATCACGTGCGCTTGCGCGGCGGGGTCTCGCGCGTCTGGGCTCGCATGTCCGAATTGCTCGACAAGATTGCCGTTTTCGAAGAGCGCGCCGCGCACATCGAGGAAAAGCTCGCGGATCCCGAGATCGCGAGTCAGCCGGCCGAGTACGGGAAGCTCGCCAAGGAGCTGGCGGGCCTGCGTCCGGCGGCGGACGTGTCGGTCCACTACCGGAAGGTCCTCGCCGAGATCGAAGACGCGAACGCGATGCTGAACGATGAAGACCCCGAGTTGCAGCAACTGGCGCGCGGTGAGCTCGATGAACTCGAGGCCCGGCGGTGCGTGCTCGAAGACGAGATTCGCAAGCACCTGATTCCGCGCGATCAGAACGACGAAAAGAACGTGATCCTCGAGGTTCGCGCCGGTACCGGGGGAGACGAGGCAGCGCTCTTTGCGATGGATCTGTTGCGCATGTACACCCGCTACGCGGAGAAGCAGGGCTGGCGGCTCGAAATCCTCTCGTCGTCGAACACCGATGGCGGCGGTATGAAGGAGGTGATCGCCACGGTCACCGGCGATCAGGTATACAGCCGCCTCAAATACGAGCGCGGTGTTCACCGCGTGCAGCGCGTTCCCGCGACGGAGTCGCAGGGACGCATCCACACGTCGACGGTCACCGTCGCGGTGCTTCCGGAAGCAGAAGAAGTCGACGTTCACATCGAGCCCTCCGATCTGCGTATCGACGTATTCCGCGCGTCGGGACCCGGCGGCCAGAGCGTCAATACGACCGATTCCGCGGTACGCATCACACACGTTCCGACCGGTGCCGTCGTGCAGTGCCAGGACGAAAAGTCGCAGCACAAGAACAAGGCGAAAGCGATGAAAGTGCTGCGCTCGCGGCTGCTCGAGCACGAGCAGCAGCGTTCTGCGGATGAGCGGGCGAGTGCGCGGCGCGAGCAGGTCGGTTCCGGCGAGCGCAGCGAGAAGATCCGCACGTACAACTATCCGCAGTCTCGCGTTACCGATCACCGGGCGGGTGTGACGCTGCACCGCCTCGAGGCGATCGTCGAGGGCGACCTCGACGAGATGCTCGACGCCGTGCGCGTCCACATGACCGCGCAGGCCGTCGCACAAGAGGGGCTCGCGTGACCGCGCCTCCGGCCGCTCCGCCGATGGCTGCAACGGAAGCCGCCCGCGCGACCGCGCAGCCGGCTGCCGGCGACCGGGTCTGGACCGCGCTCGATCTGCTGCGCTGGACCACCGACTATTTCAGCAGTCGCGGCATCGACACTGCCCGTCTCGACGCGGAGTGTCTGCTCGCCCATGCGCTCGGCGTCGACCGTGTGCGTCTGTACATCGACTTCGAGAAGCCGGTTAGCACCGAGGAGCGGAGCGGTTTCCGCGAGCTGGTGCGGCGCCGCGGCACGGACCGGGTTCCGGTGTCGCACCTGATAGGGAGCCGAGAGTTCTGGTCGCTGCCGTTGTTCGTCTCGCCCGACGTGCTGACACCGCGACCAGACACCGAGACGCTCGTGCAGGTGGCCCTCGACCAGATCGCCGTGAAGACGCCGCTGATCCTCGACATGGGCACCGGCTCGGGCGCCATTGCACTCGCGCTCCTGTCGGAGCTCCCGAACGCGCACGTCGTGGCCACCGACGTTTCGTCGGTCGCGCTGGCCGTTGCACGGAAGAACGCGGACGTCCACGGTTTCGCGGATCGCATCGAGTTCCGCGAGGGCTCGCTGTTCGAGCCCGTCGCGTGTGAGCGCTTCGACATCGTCGTTTCGAATCCCCCCTACCTCGCAGAAGTGAATCGCTCGCAGCTGCCACCCGAGCTCGACCACGAGCCCGACGTGGCGCTCTTCGCCGGGTCCGACGGGCTCGACGTGCTGCGCGGCTTGTGGGCCGGTGTCGCCGACGTGCTGGTCCCCGGCGGCGTCGCCGCCTTCGAGCTGTCGAGCGAACAGGTGCCCGCAGTGAGTGATGGACTCCGCGATGCGGGACTCGCCGACGTGACGTGCTTCCGCGACTTCGAGGACCGACCTCGAGTGGTCGCGGGACGCAAGCCAGCCGTATCGGCTGGGGGGGTGTAGATGGATCGCATAGTGGTGCAGGGAGGGACCCGCCTGACGGGGGAGGTCGCGGTGTCGGGTTCGAAGAACTCGACGCTCGCGCTGATGGCGGCGGCGCTGCTCGCGGACAGCGAGACCGTGCTTCAGAATGTGCCGAAGCTGCGCGACACCGACGGGATGCTCGACATCCTCCGGGCGCTCGGAGCCACCGCAGAGTGGGTCGAGTCCGAGAAGTCCACGGTCCGCATCGACGCGAGCACGGTTTCGAATCCCGAGGCGCCCTACGACCTCGTGCGAAAGATGCGCGCATCGTTTCTCGTGATGGGGCCGCTTCTCGCGCGCTTCGGCACTGCCCGTGTGTCCGAGCCGGGCGGTTGTGCGATCGGCGTTCGCCCCGTCGACCAACACCTGAAGGGTTTCGAAGCGCTCGGCGGCAAGGTCCGCCTCGACCACGGCTACGTCGAGGCTACCTCGGCCGGCCGTCTTCTCGGTGCGAGGGTGGCCTTCGACATCAACACGGTGAACGGCACGCAGAACGTCATGATGGCCGCCACCCTGGCGCGCGGAGAGACGGTGCTCGAGAACGCAGCGCGCGAGCCCGAGGTCGTCGAGCTGGCCCACGTCCTGATCAAGATGGGGGCCGACATCTCGGGCGCCGGGAGCGACCGGATCGTCGTTCGCGGGGTCGAGGACCTGCGCGGCGTAAAGCACCAGGTGGCGGGTGATCGGATCGAGGCGGGCACACTGCTGGCGGCCGGTATCATTACCCAGGGAGATGTCCGGATCACCGGCGTCGACACGTCGACCCTCGAATCGACTCTCGACAAGCTCCGCGACGTCGGCGCGGAGCTGGAAGTGGGGTCGACCTGGGTGCGCGCCGTGGCAGCGGGACGTCCGCGCGCGGTGCGCGTCGTGACGGCGCCATTCCCCGGGTACCCCACAGACATGCAGGCCCAGCTGATGGCCCTGCTCAGCGTGGCCGAGGGGTCGAGCGTCGTGACGGAACACGTTTTCGAGAATCGCTTCATGCACGTGCCGGAGCTGCAGCGTCTCGGCGCGGACATCGCCCTGTCGGGACGCTCGGCGCATCTGCGGGGCGTACCCCGACTGATGGGTGCGCCCGTGATGGCGACGGACCTTCGCGCGTCTGCGGGCCTGATCGTGGCCGCGCTGGCGGCGGACGGCGATACGACGGTGAATCGCGTTTATCACATCGACCGCGGATACGAGCGCATCGAGGAAAAACTCGGTGGCCTCGGTGCCCGGATCTGGAGAGAGGGTTGAGCATGGCAGCGAAAGCGAAGGGAATCGTCCCGGTTCTGAAGGTGGGAACACCAGAGTTCGAGGGCGCGTTCCAGAAACTGATGAACCGGCGCGATAACGAATCGCAAGACGTCGAGAAGGTCGTCCGGAAGATCATCGAGCGTGTGCGCGACGGCGGACACAAAGAACTCATTGCCTGCGTGAAGAAGTACGACGGCTCGGGGCTCGATGCGCTCGAGGTGACCCGCGAAGAGTGGGACGAGGCCGCCGACACCATCGACCCCGCCGACCGCGCGGCCCTCGGCAAGGCGGCGATGCGCGTGCGCGACTTCCACCGCAAGCGCATCCCGTCGAGCTGGGAAGTTCGCGAAGAGGGCGGCGGGACGTTCGGCCACCGCGTGCGTCCAATGCACCGCGTGGGTATCTACGTTCCCGGCGGCAAGGCATTGTACCCGTCGAGTGTCATCATGAACGCCGTACCGGCATCCGTGGTGGAGGTGCCGGAGATCGTGATGGCGACGCCGGCCGACGAGAATGGCAAGCTGTGCCCCGAGGTACTGATGGCTGCGAAGGTCGCGGGTGTACACCGCATCTTCAAGATGGGCGGTGCGCACGCCATCGCGGCACTTGCCTTCGGGACGGAGGAGATCCCGCGCGTCGACAAGGTGGTGGGACCCGGGAACATCTACGTCGCGACCGCCAAGCGCTTCGTATTCGGCGAGGTGGCGATCGACAGCGAGGCCGGACCGACCGAAGTGCTGGTCGTGGCCGACAAGAGCGCGACCCCCGCGTGGGTGGCGGCGGACCTGATCTCTCAGGCCGAACACGACGAGCTCGCCGCGGCGATCCTCATCACGCCGAGCAAGCCCTTTGCAACGCGCGTGCAGGACCAGATCACGAAGCAGCTCAAGACGCTCGAACGCGCGAAAATTGCCAAGAAGGCCCTCGCCTCGCGCGGTGCGCTCATCGTCGCGAAGAACGTCGCGGAGTGCATCGAGATCTCCAACCGCTACGCGCCGGAGCATCTGGTGCTGGCCCTCGATGATGCCGATGTCCAGTCGAAGCAGGTGACGAACGCCGGCGCGATCTTTCTCGGCCACTACACGCCAGTGGCGGTGGGTGACTACCTGGCCGGTCCGAACCACGTTCTTCCCACCGGCGGAACGGCGCGGTTCTTCTCGCCGCTCGGGGTCGATGACTTCTTGAAGCGTACGAGTATCGTGCGCTTCGAGCCGCCGAAGCTCCGCGAGCTCGGCACGGACGTCATGCGCCTCGCCGACATGGAGGGTCTGACAGGCCACCGGCAGTCGGTGGACCTGCGCCTGCAGAAGATCCGCCGCGCCCGGCGCGAGAGGGAAGCCGCGCGAGAGGCCGAGGCCGAACTCGAACTGTAAGCCGGAAGATTCGGAGTTTTCCATGGTGAGCAAACGCAGCGCCTCCATCGTTCGCAAGACGCGCGAAACCGACGTCAGTGTCGAGATCAACCTCGACGGCGAGGGCACCTACGAGATATCGACGGGCATCGTGTTCTTGGACCACATGCTGCAGTCCTTTGCGAAGCACGGTCTGTTCGACCTGCGCGTGAAGGCCGTGGGCGATCTCGAGGTCGATACGCACCACACGGTCGAGGACGTTGGGATCACGCTTGGCCAGGCGCTGCGCGAGGCCCTCGGTACTGCCGAGGGGATCCGCCGCTACGGGACGTGCGTGCTGCCGATGTCCGAGGCAAAGACCGAGGTATCCGTGGACGTCTCGAACCGCCCCTACCTCGTGTACCGGGTCGAGATGTCGAACACCCGCATTGGGAGCTTCGATGCGACGCTCACGGAGGACTTCCTGTACGCGTTCTCCCAGAACGCCGGGCTCGATCTCCACGTCGAGCTCCGCTACGGAAAGAACCCGCACCACATCGTCGAGTCGTTGTTCAAGGGAACCGCCCGTGCCCTGCGCGATGCGGTCGAACGCGATCCGCGGGTCAAGGGCCTGCCGACGGTCAAGGGAGCGCTCTGACCCGCGGTTCCGCTTCGCGGGACCCCACGCCGTCGCGCGCCCCACCCCAGCCCTGCAATCTGGCACCCTGCCCGATAGGGAGGGCAAGGTATGTGGGATGGTTCGGTTCGAGTTCTGGTCGCGGGCCTCTTGTGTGCTGCATCCTCGGCGTCCGCGGGAACCGACGCATCGCTGGGACCGCTGATCGCAGGGACGCACTCGTACGTGTCGGGGACATTCGTTGCCACCGACTACGCGTACGACGACCAGGGACCCGCGCGCGACGAGACCCCCGGCGGCGACGCGGTCTATCCCGAAGGCCTCGAGAACGCGGCCGATCTCATCCAGCTGCAGATCGGACTCGACGGCGGTCTGATCGAGATCACCGCGATCCTCGAGACGCTCGTCGACCCGAAGCTCCCGCTCGTCGGGATCGGCTTCGACACCGATGCGGATCCGGCAACCGGGGCGGCGGCGTTTCCCGGCGGCGAGTTCGTGCCGCAGACACCGCTCGGCATCGAGCTGTTCGTGCGGCTGTCGAAGGCGAGCTCGGAGCTCCTGCACTTCGCCGACGGCCACTGGGCGCGCCACGCGCGTCTCGACGGCGAGGTCGACGTCGAGGCGAACACGCTGCGGACGGCGTTCCCCCGCAACCACTTCGAGCCCGGCGACGCCACGTGGCGGGCGTTTGCGGCCGTCGGACTCGCCACCCGTCGCGAGAGCTGGCTCGACGGGAAGGGGCCGATCTTCGACCTCGCGTTCGTAGGGAATGAATCGCCCGCGTACGCGATCAGGTTCCAGACGGGCCGCGCCGCGTGGCAGGACCGCAAGCAGAGCGAGGTGCTCGCGGGTACGCTCGACCCCGCCGAGGCCGCGGCGCTCATCGACTGGAAGCGCATTGTCAACGGAGTCACCGAGCTCGCCGAGGCGAAGACTCCGGGGATGCACACGCTCCTCTATCACTCGAAGCTCGAGCTCGGCGAGGGGATCTCACCGTTCCCCGACACCGCTCTCGAGGGCACTCACGACCTCCGCCGCCTGCACAGGCTCTACAAGGGGCCGTACCAGCCGTATGTCCTCTGGCTGCCGGAGCGAACACCGCTCCCCGCTCCGCTCATCGTGTTGATGCACGGTACGGGCAGTACACACCTCTCGGCGATGTCGCGCGGCTGGTTCGGCCCCGGTCGATTGCATCCTCGCGCTGCCGTCGTCCAGCCGCTCGGGCGCGGTGAGGCCACGGGGTACTTCGGAGTCGCGGAGCAGGACATCTTCGACGTGATTGCTGACATCACGGCCCGCATGCCGATCGACGAGGACCGCGTGGTGCTGACCGGCTGGTCGGCGGGGGGCATGGGGGCGTTGCGGCTCGGTCAACTGCGACCCGATCGCTTTACGGCCCTCGTTCCACTGGTGGGGCACAGCCGCCAGGAGAAATGGGTGGAGCACATCATCTCGGGCGGTGAGTACTTCCTGCCGCACGCCCTCGAGAACCTCTACAGCGTGCCGGTTCGCAGCATCAGCGGGCGTCTCGACGACAGCAAGGCCGACGACGGACCTGACCGCGACGAGCTCGACCTCTACGCCATGGGATACGACTACCGTCACTGGCTGCTCTTCCGACGCGGGCATGAGGTGGTGCCGGAGCTCGTGAACAGTGCGCTCGTCGAGGCGATCTCGCGGCCCCGCGTCATCGACCCGGCGCGTGTCGTCTTTACGGTGGAGCCGTATCTCGAGAAATCCGATCCCGACACCGGCCTCGCACTTCGCTACGACGGCGCGTACTGGGCGTCTGGCATCCGGGTCCGCGGCGGGCCGTTCGAGCGGGGTGACCGGGGGACGATCGACGTCGTGTCGCTGGCTCGCGCCGATCGGAACCGAACCACGAAGCGGATCTCCGAGTACGGGGTGTCGCGCAGGGCGGACCTCCTTGGACCGAATCGTTTTGTTTCGACGAACGATCGCTGGGTGACGCGCGGGCTCGTCGTCGAGCCCGGAACGGGCGCGCCCACGAGCAACGGATTGCGCGCGACGCTCGAGGGAGTCGCGGAGCTCACCCTCGACCTGGAACGGATGCAGCTTCGCGCCGACCGCGAGCTCGCCCTCGAGGTCACGGGCGACGGTGCCACTCGACTCCATCTGCTCGGCGTGTGGTCCGACGGGGCGTCGCTCTGGCGCGATGGCGAGCGGCATTCCGCGCCCGAGCGCGGCACCGATGGCATCACGATCTCAGAGGACTTTTCGGGTCGACACCACTTCGTACTTCGACCGGTCAGCAGGCAGTGACCGGCGTGTAGACGAGGGGACTCTGCGGGTATGATGGGCCGGCGTTCCAGGAGAAGCGATGGCCGAGACGAAGATCACCTTCTGCCGCGTCTGCGAAGCGACGTGCGGTCTGCGCGTCGAGGTCGCGTCGGATCACGGCCGCATCGAGAAACTGTCGGGGATGTTCCATCTCTCCGGGATCCTCGTCGACGTTCGCAAACCCCCGACCGCGAGGACTGCATGAAGCTTGGACTGTCCCTTTTCGCCACGAGCCCCGAGACCTTTGCCCAGATTGCAAAGCGGGCGGAGGAGGTGGGCTTCGAATCGGTCTGGATTCCCGAGCACCTCGTCTTTCCCGCCGAGCTGCCGGCCACGTATCCCTATTCGAAGGACGGCCGAGCGCCGGTGAGGCCCGGCACACCCCTGTACGACCCCTGGGTGACGCTCGCCTTCGTGGCGTCGGCGACGAAGACGATTCGTCTCGGAACTTCGGTGTACGTCCTCCCGCTGCGACACCCCCTGGTGACGGCGCGTGCGGTGACGACCCTCGACCTCCTCTCGGGAGGCCGCACCATCCTGGGTTTCGGCGTTGGATGGCTGCAGGAAGAGTTCGAGATCGTCGGCGAGCAATTTCCGAAACGGGGCAGGCGATCCGACGAGATCATCGAGATCCTGAAGAAGTTGTGGAGTGAGAAGATCATCGATCACCACGGCGAGTTCTACGACCTCGGCCCGTTGCGCTTCGAGCCGAAGTCGGTGCAGAAGCCGCACCCGCCGATCGTGATCGGCGGCGAGTCCCGGGCGGCCCTGCGACGCGCAGCGCGGCTGGGCGACGGCTGGATCGGGGTCGGGGGCCAGAGTCTCGACGAGCTCGCGCGGACCGTCGAGCAGCTGCGCGCGTTCCGCAAGGAGTTCGGCCGCGAAGCCGAGCCCCTCGAGATTACGACGGGCAGCCGCCAGCTCGCGAACGACCCGGATGCCGTCGAGAAGTACCGGGAGATCGGCGTGACGCGCCTCAACCTGACGCCACCTCTGCCCGAGGGACGGCGCGCGACGATCGACGACGTCTACGCGTTCCTCGACGACTGCGGGAATCTCGCAGCTCGCATCCGCTAGGAGTGCGCGCGTTGGAAGCCGTCGAGCTTCCAGCGATTGCTTCTCAGCGGCGTATCCCCGACCCAGGCGCCAGAGGCCGGAAGGGTTCATCGCGTCCATCGCGCCAGAACGTCTCCACGACGCTGCGGTCGTCGAGGCGTGCCGTCTCGGGTTCGAGCTCGAGGGTCACGACGGAGATGACCACGCCCTCCCAGTCGGGGTGGAGTGCGAGCAACGCCGCGGCGGCGCCGTCGAGGGGCTGGAGGGCGCCTAGCGAGCGGCGGAGTTCACGCAGTTCGTCGACGATTGCCCGCTGGCCGTCGCTGTAACGCTGGTAGTCGAGGAGCTCGAAGTTTCCGTCGGAAGCCACCCGCATGACGCGAACCGTCTTCATCGCGCCCGGCACGCTGTACATCCCGAAGCCGGCGAGCTTCCACGGGTCGATGCCGTACCGCGCCGAAAGACCCGCGTGCACGAGAGGCCACGCTGCGAAGAAAACGAGGAAGGCGCGGACGATCGCTCGCTTCACAGGTCGCCGCTCGACTTGAGGAGGAAGTCTCCAGGAGCACCGAGCACGACCGACAGCAGGTACACGTACGCGAGCACGAAGGGCCAGAACAGCCGACGGTTCCAGCTGCCGCGAACGAACAGCAACAGGAGCTGGGTGTAGAGCAGCGCGAACATGTATTCGCGCGGGGCCAGTTGGATCGTGAGCGTGAGTGCGATCGCTGCGAGCGCCGCCCACTCGCGCGTGCGCCGCCACAGCATCCCAGCCGCGAGAGTGATCTCTCCGATCCACACGGAGTTCGCCACGAGGAGGAAGGGAAGCGACGCCACGCGGTATGGCCCGCCGCCGATCATGTAGCGGGGATAGCCGCGCAGCCGATCGAGTTCGGCTTCGGGCAGTAGCCAGCCGAAGACGTCCGACCAGCGGTCGCCGGCGTGGGCGATCATCCACGCGAGAAACTCCCCACGGAAGTACATCCCGTAGGAGAACTTCTGGACGCCCGCCCAGAAGAAGATGATCACCGCCATCCAGCGCATCGCGCGAAGTGCGAGTCCCTCTTCGTCGGGAGCGCCGATGTCGAGCACGGCGAATAGAAAGAGCAGCCACGCTGCCAGGTAGGTGTGGTTCGCGGTGAATGGGAACGAACCCGCGACGATCAGGAACGCCACCGGCGCGGCGACGCGACATGCGATCAGACCGCGGCGCGTGAGGCTCAGCAGGAAGCAGACGGTGAAGACGACCGCGAACACTCCGAAGCCGAGCGGTCCGACGGCGATGGGCACGGAGATGTCGGCGATCATCCACGACCAGCTCTGCACGGCCCAGTGGACGAGGATGAGGCTGCGAAACGCCGCGAGGTGGTCACCGGCCGATTGGCCGACGCTGTCGGCGGTCCAGTCCAGGAGCGATGAGTGCGGTGGCGAGGACATCAGTTCCCACCCACCTCGAGCACGAGCTTTCCGGTCGAGCGGCCCGACGCGAGCTCGGTCAGCGCCTCCGGGAGCTTCTCGAATGGAAACACGCCGCCAACGGGAACATGAATCGATCCGTTGCGGACGAGCTCCATCATCTCGGTCTGCGCCGCCTGTTTGAATGCGCGGTCGTAGCCACCTGGCATCACGCCCATCACCGAGTAGTTGCGGTTCACGAGGTGGGGGCACGACACGTCTCCCCAGGTGCCACTCGCGAAGCCCACCATCAAGAGTCTCCCCTCGTGGGCGATGCAGCGGGACGCGGCCAGGTAGGCGTCGCCGCCGACCGGGTCGTAGATGACGTTCGCTCCCACGCCGTCGGTTGCCGCACGCACCGACTCGGCGATGTCCTCGCTCCGGTAGTCGATCACGACGTCGGCGCCGAGCTCGCGGCAGAACGCCACCTTCTCGGGACCGCCGGCGGTCGTGATCACGCGTGCGCTGTACGCGCGGCCGAGCTGGACGGCCGCCGAGCCCGTGCCGCCCGCACCGCCCAGCACGAGAAGTGTCTCACCCGGCGCGAGCCCGGCGCGGCGCACGAGTCCGACGTATGCCGTGTGATACGGGATCAGGAAGCTGGCCGCTTCGGCGTCGGACAGCGGGTCGGCGGGGAACGCGAAGTCGTCGAACGCGAGGGCCTCCTCGGCGAAGCCACCGTAGCCGGTGGGGAACGCGGCTACCGACATGATGCGGTCGCCGACCCGACTGTTCTCGCAGCCGTGCCCCACGGCGGTGACGGTGCCCACGAGTTCCTGGCCCGCGGAGAAGGGGCGTGTGGGGGTGAGGGGGTAGCTGCCGCGGCACATGAACACGTCGGGAAGTCCGAGCGCCGCCGCCGCCACGCGAACCCGCAGCAGTCCGGGCCCGGGCTCCGGCAGCGGCACCTCGACGAGTTGCAACGCTTGGGCGGGCTCGCCGTGCTCGTGGACCTGCCAGGCTTTCATGGGGACCTCTTCGCGTGTTCCGATGTTTCGGCGGC
>JABSQW010000461.1 GCA_013215605.1 Myxococcales bacterium | reverse complement strand
GTGCGGTGCAACACGACGACCGGGAGGTCGCGCGCCACCGCGCGTTCGAACAGCCGGGCGAGCTTCTCCCCGACGACGCACCCAACGCCCCCGCCCAGGAAACCAAACTCGAACACACCGATGGCGACACGATGCGATCCGATGCGTGCCGAGCCGCTGACGAACGCCTCCCGCTCGCCCGTTTTTGCCCGAGCCTGCTCGAGCCGCTGGCGGTAAGGGCGGGTGTCCTCAAAGCGCAGGGGATCGCGCGAGTGAAGCTCGGAGTCCCACTCGCGAAACGATCCGGGATCGACCAGCGCCTTGATGTCGCGCCGCACCGGTCTCCGCCCGACAACGACTCGGGCCGCTTCCGCGGTGCGATCTTCGGAGGCTCTTTCCATTCCCGGATGGTCAAAGCAAGAGTCGTGCCGTGCGGCCTCGCGCATCAGGCGATCCGAGATACCTCCCTGGCCGCTTTCGGCTAGCTCCGCCACCGATGCTGGCACTCCAGGGATACGCGCGTTCGCGCGCGAGATCTCACGGGCGCGGGAGGACGGCATATCACTTGCAGACCTTTCGGCCCAGTGAACCTGCCGATCGATCCGATTCGAGGAGCGACCATGACCGTTGCGTCCGGCAGCGTGGGCGGTGACACCCTGCACGTGTCGACGCCGGCATCGGAGCCGATCGCCATCATTGGAATCGGCTGCCGCCTTCCCCGCAGTCCGCGCTCCGACTGGCTCTGGATTCTGCTGTGCGCGGGCGTGGATGCCATCTCCGAGGTGCCTCCGGATCGCTTCGACATCGACGCGCTCTTCGATCCCCAGCCCGGACCGTCCCGGGCGCATCTCAACCCACTACGGCGCGTTTGTGGACGGCGTCGACCGCTCCGATCTCGGCTTCTTTGGGCTGTCACCACGCCAGGCGCAGACGATGGACCCCGCGGCGATTCCTGCGCGAGGTTGCCTGGGAGGCCCTTTGGGGCGCGAGTCAGCTTCCGGCCGAACGGCTGGGAAACCGCACGGGTGTCTTTGTTCGAACCGGGTGTTGGGAGGACGAGTGCCTGAAGGCGGCCTGGGGCCTGAGTGCGTGCGGCGCGACTCCGTCGCCTGTGCGGGGGCACCCGCTGTCTGCCGTCGACGTGATCGGGGTCCATCGGAAGGGCGAATGGTGGGCGTAAAGACATACGAAAGTGGAATCGCGGAGCTGCCGACTGCCCGTGAGCGCGGCGACGAACTGAGGTTGCGGCCGCGAGGGATGTCATGGTCGTGAGAATCACGGCGGATGCGATCCGAGAATTCGTGGGGCGCGCGGTCCTGGAATTCGAGGTCGAGTGGATCGGCAGGCCGCAAAATCGGGCCCGCGCGCCCGAAATCCTGCGCGCCGTCGGCGAAGTAGCCGCCGCGGCGCGAGACTACGAGTCCGCCGCCGCCGAGGTCAATGGGCTCCGCATGGATTCGCGGCGGGAGGCGCTCGAGGTCGCAGCCGAGGTGGCGGTCGAGTACGCGTTCGATCGAGAGCGGCCCGATCTTTGCGACATCGAGGGCTGGGTGGTCAAGGCGCGCCTGAGGACGACTTCGCCCACTTCACCCAGCGACGCGCCGAAGTTTCGCGCCTAGCGAGCGCCGGTGGTGGATTCCGCCGGCAGCGCTCGAAGGTGCATTCGGCGCGCCAGCACCTGTCGGCCGTAGCGCGCGGCGGTATGCGGCTTGCCCCTGCCACGTCGAACCAGCGCTCGACGGGAGAAGTTGGAGCGACCGCAGACCGCCGGCGTTCTCGGAGTCGGCTACGACACGCTCGCCGGACAGTGGATGGAACACGCGCTTCCTGTGCTCGGGATCTGCTTCGCACTCCTGAGCACGGGCGAGTGCGTTGCCTAGGTTTCGCTGCGCTCCACCGCGACCGAGCTTCTGCCGATTCGCGTGTGCGGTGCGGCCAACGGAGTCTCCGCCATCGTGAGTTCCGGCGTCGTACACAACATTCGCCGTGCGCGTCTGTCCGGACCGACGAACCGAGGTTCCCGCGGTCACCACGCACGATGGCAGCGTTCGAATTCATGCAGCCGGGAGTGATCACGCTCGACCCTTCCGCCGTCGGATCGAGATGCTCGCGCAGCAAACAATGATTTCCATGTTGTCACACCTCCTTCGACGTACAAGAACCGATGGTGTGCCGCCGTGCGAACCTTCCTGCGCCGGGTTTGGAGGCTCTCGTCCTCGGCCTGCGTCGTCCACCGCTTGAAACGCCGGCATCCGCCGACTGGACGCGATCGGACGCAATCGAACTTCGACAGACGCAACCGAACGCTCCAAGAACACAGCCGAATATTGAATGGGCGCAATCGAACGTTTTTCGAACGCCATCGGACGCAGAGTTGCGTTGACGCGTTCTGGTTCGAGAGGTAATCGTGTGTGATCGATGAGTTCAGCGGTATTCCACCTGAGTCCGACGGACGGTGATAGACCGAATGCAGAATCGCATCGAAAGCTCACTCGCCAAATGATGTCGCAGGATCAAGCGTTCGTTGACTCGACGGCGCCGTCGGCCACTCTTTGCCAACCAAAGCGGCGAGTTCGCGGAAAGAGGCGAGTTCGCGCAAACCGGCGACGCCTGCCGCCGTTTCGTGTGGCACGCCGCTTGCTGTTTGTTGAACCCGAGGAGACACACTCGCATCAGCGCGCCGGATGCGGGCTGACTCCTCCAACCAGAGGTCGTCGTCCATGAGCAACCAGTTGGTCTTGACGGTAGATGTGGAGGAGCCCTATCTGGGCGCAATCAAGGCGGCGGCCGCGGCGCGGCAGATCGACTCGATCGACATCGTGGGAGAGTTGTCGGAGCATTCTTCCAGCACCGAGCTGGCGCTCGCCGTCATCGAGGCCGATGCCGATGGACACGATGCCATCGAGCGGGTGCGCGCTGTACGAAAGGTCTTCCACCAAGCTCCCGCCGTGGTTCTGGCGCACCGGATCAGTCCGGAGACGGCGTTCCGGCTCTCCGGCCTGGGGGTCGCCGGGTTCGTAGAGCTGCCTGCCTCGGAGCGCGAGGTCGCCAGCCGTTGCCTGGATCATCTCATCAGCGCCCGGTCCGATCAGCTTCCCCAACTCGTGGGGGACAGCCCTGCGATGAACGAGCTGCAGCGTAGGGTGGCTTTGGCGGCGACGTCGTCGGCCACGATCCTCCTCACGGGAGAGACGGGCACGGGCAAGGGTTTGATTGCGCGCGCCATCCACCAGGTCTCCTCGCGTCGAGATCGGCCCTTCGTTCACACCGACTGCTCTGCT
>JABSQW010000460.1 GCA_013215605.1 Myxococcales bacterium | reverse complement strand
GCCTTTTGCGCTGGCCCCGGAAGCGGTGCTGACGACGAGCCTCTGGGGTTCGTTCCCCGAACTCGAAGAGGTCCTGTCTCTCTCGCGGCAGGGCCAGATTCACTGCGAAACGACCCTTTTCGGCCTCGATGCAGTGAACGACGCGCTCGACCAGGTAGAGCGCGGCACGCTGGTAGGCCGAGCCGTGATCACCCCATGACGAGCACCGGTCATACCCGACACGAGCGGCAGCCATCGTGACCCGCTTCAACGGCAAGGTGGCCTTCGTGACGGCCGGCGCCACGGGCATCGGCGTTGCCTGCGCACGGGCGCTCGCCGCCGACGGTTGCCAGGTGATGATCAGCTCACTCCCCGACGATCTGGCCGCCCTCGAGGGCACCGTTGCCGAGCTCGGAGAGAACGCGGAGTTCGTGGTCTGCGACGTGCGCATCGATGCCGACGTGGACGCGGCGGTTGCCGCCACCGTAGAACGCTTCGGCGGCCTCGATCTCGCCGTGAACTGTGCGGGGATCGGGACCTACGAGCCGATCTGCGATCAGTCCAGCGAGGCATTCCAGGAGAACGTCGACACCAATCTCCTCGGAACCTTTCGCTGTCTGCGCGCCGAATCCAATGCCATGGCAGAGCGGGGTGGCGGCGCCATCGTCAACATCAGTTCCATCGCCGCCACGCTCACTCACCATTCGATGGCCGGCTACTGCGCCTCCAAGGCCGGAGTCAACATGCTCACCCGCTGCGCCGCCGAGGAATTCGGAGAGCTCGAGATCCGCGTGAACGCGGTGATGCCCGGCGCCATCCACACCCCGATGGCCGCGATGCTCTACGACTACGAGGTCTCTCGGAAAGAGTTCTTTCGCATGATGTCGATCGAGCGGGTGGGCCAGCCGACCGATGTGGCGAACATGGTGGCCTTCCTCCTCTCGGACGAAGCCGACTGGGTAACGGGCCAGGTCATCGCCGTCGACGGCGGGATCACCATCGGAAAGGGCCCCAACCTGATGCCGCTCTTCCAGTCTCTGGCGAAGCAAGCGGGGTAGGCGTGGTCGAGCGCGAACCTTCGTCTGCCCGGGAGCTTCGCGATCGCATGGCCCTCAGCGACGTGCTGATCCGGTTCGCCTGCTCGATCGACGCGCGCGACTGGGCGGCCTACCGGTCCTGTTTCGCCGATTCCATCGAGATCGATTATCGCTCGCTCATCGGCGGCGAGATTCTGAAGGAGCCGAGCGATGCCTGGACCGAGCGCGCACGCCAGTCCTTCGCGGGCTTCGACGTGACCCAGCACCTGAGCTCGAACCACGTCCACCGCGTGGAAGGCGATCGCGCGCATTGCACGGCCTACATCCGCGCCGAGCACTTCGTCACCGTCGAGGGCGCTCAGGAATCCTGGACCCTGGGCGGCACCTACCGGGCGGAGTTCGCACGCAGCCGGGACGACTGGAAGATCGAGAGGCTCGCCCTCGACGTACTCTGGAGCCGCGGGAACCCGGATGTCTTCGCGCTCGCGGCGAGCAAAGCCGCGCTGGAAGACCCGAAGGCCTGAGGCCGACCCCGGTAACGGTCACTCGCCGACTTCGCGGAGCAGAGCTTCCTTGGCCGCCCTCACCGTCGGGTTGTAGCAGTCCACGGGTTCGTAGCCGGTTCGAGCCAGACAGCGGTTGCAGAAGTCGCAGGTCGGCCCCGTACGGCCCTCTCGCAGATGGCGGTAGAAGAATGGGTCGGCGATGAACTGACGGCCGCTCGATACCGCGTCCGCGTCGCCTCGCTCGAGTGCGCCTGCGATCGCCTCGACGCTCTGAAAGCCGCCGACGCAGATGACGGGGATGTCGAGCTCCTTCTTGAAACGTCGGGAATAGGCGAGGTTGAATCCCTCGCGCGGCGGCCACATCCGGCCCGAGACTCGATCGAGCAGCGGGTGCAGCAGGCGGAGGACCGCCTGGCGAAGGCGCGTCATGTCTTGTCCCGAGCCGTGCTCCAGGAACTCCCGGTAGAAGCCCTCGAAGCTGCCGGCACACATCCGAAAGCCCGACTCGTAGTGACCGACGGACACCTCGATGGCATCGCACCCCTCGTCCTGCGCGAGCCGGCCCACGCGCACCAGTTCATCGGTGCCAAGCCCGCGACGGCCCACGAGCGAGTCGTCGCCGTTCAGTTTGAGCACGATGGGAAAGGCCGGACCCACCGCCGCGCGCACCGCACGCAGCACTTCGACCATGAGCCGTGTCCGATTTTCGAAGCCCCCGCCGTAGGCGTCACTGCGGCGATTGGTATGCGGGGTCAGGAACTGACTGATCAGGTAGCCGTGTCCCCCGTGGATCTCGATTCCATCAAAGCCCGCCTCCGACGCGCGGGCGCCAGCAGCGCCGAACTCCTCGACCACGTTGTCGATCTCGGCCAGCGTGAGGGGACGCGGCTGGGTTCCCATCGTGGGCTCGTTGACGGCGCTGGCGGAGACGGCCTCGAAGCCCATGAGATGAGCGACGACCTGGCGGCCACAGTGGCTGACCTGGCCGAAGATCAGCGAGCCCAGCTCGTGCACGCGATCGGTAAGTCGCCGCAGCCCCGGGATCTTCTCGTCCGCCTCGATCCCGGTCATGTTCTGCGTCGATTTCCCGAGCGGGCCCGCGTACATGTTCCCTGTGATCATCATGGGTGTGCCGCCGCGCGCCATCCGCTCGTAGAAGAGCAGCAGTCGATCGGTCACGAATCCGTCTTCGTCGGCGCTCGTTTCCGAAGTCGCCGCCTTGTAGACACGGCCCGGGATCTCGATGCCGCCGATCTTCAGCGGATCGAAGGGGGAAGGACTCTGGCCCATGGCGCCTCTCTTGATCGAATGTACCCGTATGGGTCACCGGTTCCCAGTCGACAGAATCTCTTATGACCAGACCTTTGGAAAACGCAGCTTGAAATCCTCATCTGCGCGGCCACACCTCGGGGCCTTCCGTGTCTAGATTGGCGTCGGGACCATTCTGATACAATCGCCGCGCCTGCGTCCCTCTGGTGAGACAACCCGCACCCGCGATTCCGGGCGCCGAGACGCCAATGTATCCCGCGCCCTTCGATCTCACTGGCCGCGTCGCCATCGTCACCGGGGGGGGAACCGGAATCGGTGCTGCAGCGGCACACGTTCTTGCGCAGGCCGGCGCGGACACGGTGCTCGCGAGCCGGACCCAGGAGAACCTCGAGCGGGTGGCGAGGAAGATCGAGTCCGAGACTTCGCGGCGCAGCCTGGCGGTTCCTACCGACGTGCGCGACGAAGAGCAGGTCGCGGCGCTGGTCGACGCGGCGAAGTCCGCGTTCGGACGCATCGACGTGCTCGTCAACAACGCTGGCGGT
>JABSQW010000459.1 GCA_013215605.1 Myxococcales bacterium | reverse complement strand
TGGCGTGCCGACACGGGCGCCCAGGCCGAACGCGCGGCGCGCGCCGGAGCTCTCGTGCGCGTGCTCGACGAGTTCGGCGACACGCCGCCCAAAGGCCTGGCGACGTTCGGCGACGCGGAGGCGGCGGCTGACCCGACCGTCACCGCACTCCGCGAGCGGTATGACGACGCCATCGCGGCGCTCGATCCCGACCTGCGCGCGCAGCTCGCGGCGTGGCCGGAAACGCGCAAGCGCTACCGCGAACCCCACCAGGAGTACGAGGTGCGCGGTCGGGCGATTCGGGTCGAGAACACGACCGCGACGCTCTCCGGCACCGCGCTCCCGAAGGTGTCCGTACCCGGGTCCGAGGATTGGGGCGCGCTCACCCGCTATTTCCGTCTCGAGAACCTGCCCGGGCACTTTCCGTTCACCGCGGGCGTGTTCCCCTTCAAGCGCCAGGGCGAGGACCCGACGCGCATGTTCGCAGGCGAGGGCGGCCCGGAGCGCACCAACCGGCGCTTTCACTTCGTGAGCCGCGGCCAGCGAGCGGCGCGCCTCTCCACCGCTTTCGACAGCGTCACCCTCTACGGCCGCGAGCCGGACCCGCGCCCCGACATCTTCGGCAAGGTTGGCAACTCCGGCGTGTCGATCTGCACGCTGGACGACGCCAAGAAGCTCTATTCGGGCTTCGACCTGTGCGCAGCATCGACCTCCGTTTCGATGACGATCAACGGCCCCGCGCCGATGCTCCTCGCGTTCTTCCTGAATACAGCCATCGATCAGCGCGTCGAGAGGCACCTGCGCGAGACGGGACAGCTCGAGCGCGCGGTGGCTCAGCTCTCGGCGCGCGATCTCCCGAAGTACGACGGCGAGCTTCCCGACGGCCACGACGGTCTGGGCCTGGCGCTCCTCGGCGTGTCCGGCGACGAGGTGGTCGACGAGGAGACCTACGCGCGCATCCGCGCCGAGGCGCTCTCCCAGGTGCGCGGCACCGTGCAGGCCGACATTCTGAAGGAGGACCAGGCCCAGAACACCTGCATCTTCTCGACGGAATTCGCCCTGAAGACCATGGGCGACATCCAGGAGTACTTCATCGAGAACGAGATCCGGAACTTCTACTCCGTCTCGATCTCTGGCTACCACATGGCCGAGGCGGGGGCGAACCCGATCACCCAGCTCGCGTTCACCCTCGCGAACGGCTTCACGTTCTGTGAGTACTACGCGGCGCGCGGCATGGCCGTCGACGACTTCGCGCCAAACTTCTCGTTCTTCTTCAGCAACGGCCTGGACGCCGAGTACAGCGTGATCGGTCGCGTGGCGCGCCGTATCTGGGCCATCGCCATGCGCGAGCGCTACGGGGCGTCCGAGCAGAGCCAGAAGCTCAAGTACCACACGCAGACATCGGGTCGGTCACTCCACGCCCAGGAGATGGACTTCAACGACATCCGCACCACCCTCCAGGCGCTGATGGCCCTGCAGGACCGGTGCAACAGCCTCCACACGAACGCGTACGACGAAGCGGTGACGACGCCCACCGAGGAGTCCGTGCGCCGCGCCCTCGCGATCCAGCTCATCATCAACCGTGAGCACGGCATGACCGCAAACGAGAACCCGCTACAGGGCGCCTACGTGATGGACGAACTCACGGACCTCGTCGAGGAGGCGGTGCTGAAGGAGTTCGAGCGGCTGTCGCAGCGGGGAGGCGTGCTCGGTGCGATGGAAACCCTCTACCAGCGCAGCAAGATCCAGGAGGAAAGCCTCCACTACGAGTCCCTCAAGCACTCGGGCGACCTTCCGATCGTGGGCGTCAACACCTTCGAGAACCCGAACCCCGCCGCCGCCGCGCAGCCCGTCGACTTGATGCGCTCGAGTGACGACGAAAAACACGCCCAGCTCGCGAACCTCGGCGCCTTCCATGCGCGCCATGCCGACCGCGCGGCCGATGCCCTGGCACGATTGCAGGACGTCGCGCGCGCTGGCGGCAACGTCTTCGCCGAGCTGATGGAGTGCGTGAAGTGCGCGAGCCTCGGGCAGATCAGCGACGCGCTGTTCGAGGTGGGCGGGCGCTACCGGCGGTCGATGTGAGTCCGCCGGAGGCGCCCCGACACCGGTTCGCGCGGCCGTCCGCAGCGGCTATGGTCTCGCCTTTCCCCTCCACCTTCCACCGCGTGAGCCGGAGAATCCCATGAGCGCAGACCCCAAGCAGCGCGCCGACATCGACCGCTGGCACGATCTTGCCTCGAAGGAGCTTCGCGGCAAGAACTCCGATGAGCTGGTCTGGGACACACCCGACGGGCTCGTCGTAAAGGCGCTCTACACCGCGGCCGACCTCGAGAACCTCGACTACGCCGACACGTTGCCCGGCCAGTGGCCGTTCATCCGCGGTCCGCGCGCGACGATGTACGCAAACCGCCCCTGGACGATTCGCCAATACGCGGGCTTCTCCACCGCCGAGGAGTCGAACGCCTTCTACCGGCGAAACCTCGCGGCCGGGCAGAGGGGCCTCTCCGTCGCGTTCGACCTCGCGACCCACCGCGGGTACGACTCGGACCACCCGCGCGTCGAGGGCGACGTCGGGAAGGCCGGAGTCGCGATCGACTCGGTCGAGGACATGAAGATCCTGTTCGACGGCATTCCGCTCGACGAGATGTCCGTCTCGATGACCATGAACGGCGCGGTGCTGCCCGTGCTCGCCTGCTTCGTCGTGGCCGGGGAGGAGCAGGGCGTTCCGCCGGAGAAGCTCACCGGGACCATCCAGAACGACATCCTGAAGGAGTTCATGGTCCGCAACACGTACATCTATCCCCCCGAGCCCTCGATGCAGATCGTCGCCGACATCATCGAGTACGCGTCGAAGAACATGCCGAAGTTCAACTCGATCTCGATCAGCGGCTATCACATGCAGGAGGCGGGATCGACCTCCACGCTCGAGCTCGCCTTCACCCTGGCCGACGGCCTCGACTACGTGCGCGCCGCGCTCTCGAAGGGGCTCGACATCGACGAGTTCGCGCCGCGTCTGTCGTTCTTCTGGGCGATCGGGATGAACTTCTACCTCGAGATCGCGAAGATGCGCGCCGCGCGGTGGCTCTGGGCCGAGCTGCTCGAACAGTTCTCGCCGAAGGACCCGCGCTCGTCGATGTTGCGCACCCACTGCCAGACCTCGGGTGCGAGCCTCACCGCGCAGGATCCAATGAACAACGTGATCCG
>JABSQW010000046.1 GCA_013215605.1 Myxococcales bacterium | reverse complement strand
GCGCTCGTCGCGCCCGTGGCGACTCGGACCTGGTCGACGAGATCCTCGAGTGCGGCATCGAGTGCATCGTTCGGCAAGGTTGCGAGCGAGGCTGCGGACTGGAGGAGGCTGGAATCCATGGGTGTCTGCGATCCGTCGCGCGTCCGATCCGAATCCGAGCCGGAGGACTCGGGAAGTTTCCGTGAGCCGGCACCGCCCGGTGGCAGGCGACCCTCGAGCTCGTCACCGTCCAGTTTGACACACGGCGCACGATCGGACGCTGCAAGAAGGATAGGAGAAGCAGGCGGGCTTCCGGGCCCCGGCTCGAGTTCCGGGAAGGGCGTGACGCCCCGAATCTATAGAGGGCTTCGGGGCGTCGAGGAGGAAGCATCGATCCGGCGAGGGGAGTGCGACGTCCCGGCGTTCCACAGGGTACGCCGATTCCCAGCGACGGCGCGGGAGCCTCGTCCAAGGGGAGACCCCTCGGCTCTGCCGGGGAGACCTCTCCGGCTTCCGCAGATTGCGCAGTGGATATGCTCTCGCGATCACGCCGGGTCGCACGCTCCGCGACATAGCCCTCGAGGTCGAGGTCCGCATGATCCGTCCGGTCGTTCTGGTGCTCACCATCGCGACGGGTTTCACCGGGCTCGTCTACGAGGTCACCTGGCAGCGTTTCCACGCCCCGCTCCGATGCCCTCAGCGCGGCGCGTCGCGCCGTCGACCTCTACGAGCGCTACTACCACTTCGCCGCGCCCTTCGACCGCTCGTCCCTCGCGAGAGCCTTCCGCCACTGCGAAGCGACCCCCGGCCTGCGGAGGGCCTGCCGACAGGCCCGTGTCCTGGCCGAGAAGCGTGTCGGGAGCATCGACCTGCGCATCGTCTCCGAGGGCGTCGCCGTTCATTGAGCCGACGTCGACTCTCGGCCTGTCCGCGTCGCCGCGTTGGAAAGCGGCTGGTTGGGGCCGTCGTCGGCAACGCGGTGTGATGCACTCTCCAGGCTGCGACGGCTCGCCCACGCCAGCAGGACCACTCCACCGCCGAACAGCAGCTTCGTCGAGGGCTCGGGAACGGTTTGCACGATCTCGGCCGCGAGTTGCGGTCCCAGGATCTCCGTGTGAAACGCCTCGCATGGGTGGATGGGATCGTAGTCTGGTGCGAAAGTGCACCCGAACATGAATTCCATACCGAGAACGGCTGTCTGTTCGTAGAGGTCGAAGGGGCAGCGGGCGTTGACGAACTGACCGCAGAGCTCGAAGACCGAATCGCGATAGGCCTCCATGGCATCGATGATCGGTTGCCGTTCGATGAAGATGCCGAAGCGATCGTAGTCCATGATGGGCGCGGGCATCAGGATGATGTCGACGGGCGATCCATCGAACGCCGAGTAGGTGGAGAGATCGAAGAGGATCTGCTCCATGGTGTCGTGCCACGTTGTGGGGTCGCAGGTTCCTCCGGTGTTGAACCCGAGCGCGCAGTTCGTCCCGAGCATCAGCGTCACGATGTCGAATGGTGCGGCCTGGACGACGGCCAGGTCCCAGATCGACTCGTCCATGCCGAGGGGCAGGCCACCCTGAACGAGGTGGACGACGTCCATCCCCGGGATTCCCTTGTTCACGACATCGAAGCCTTCGCCGAGGAGGTCCTGAACGACGTCCGTGTAGAGGATTTCCGTGTTGGTGTCGAACGTGATGGAATCACCGATGGAGAGCACGCGAATACTCGACGCCGAAGCGTGAGCGGCGGGAAGGACGAGCAACAGGAGGCAACCGATCAGTGCGGCGTCCCGCGCGATTCGCCACTTTGCGCCGGTCAGCCGCACGGCTCGTCCATGGCTCCGCCTCCATCGGCATTCCACGCGCCAACCCAATGGCCGAAGCCGTTGACGTTCAGTGCCGCGGCGCTGGCACCCGATACGGCCAGGAAAAGGCTGGGGGCCGAGGCGAGAGCAAGAACAGCGGGAAAGCGCATGAGGAGACCACCTGCACAAAGAAGTGGTGCGAGAGGCGGTAAAATGGCAGCGGACGCAAGCCCCGAGAGCGTTGGAGGCAAGAGGAATCGAGGACGTTCAGAACTCGCGCGAACCCTGGGGGCCTCTTGGGGCCCCAGAAGCGCTCCGGATCAATCTGTCGTCCAAGAGGTTCTGACGACTCGCGACTCCTCCCCGTACCGGCCCTGGAGCGCGGAGAGGATCCCCGTCACCGGCCGTGCTTCCGGCCTGTGCCCCGCACTCGCACGGTCGGCCTGGGTAGTCGTCACTCCTCCGGCTGTCGCAGTGGTTCGGAACCCCATGTCCTGCTTTTCGGGAGATGGCGCCTCAACTCCACCAACAGTCTTGCGTGATCGGCGGAACCCGCGAGATTCACCCACTCGTGGGGATCGCTGCTGTGATCGTAGAGTTCTTCGCTGCCATCGCGATAGCGGATGTAGCGCCAGCGGTCCGTGCGCACCGCGTGGGACGCGTCGTCCCCGGTGGTGATGGCAGGGCGGTCCCAGGGGGCATTGGGATCCTCGAGAAGGGGGCGCAGACTCGTGCCGTCGAGGTCGCCCGCGAAGGGCACGCCCGCGAGATCGCTCACGGTGGGTGCGAAGTGGACCAAGTCGACGGCGCGGTCGATGCGGCTGCCGGGCTTCGTCACGCCCGGCGCGACGATGATGAACGGGACGTGGGTGGTCTCCTCCCAGAGCGTCGTCTTGCCAAAATACCCCTTTTCGCCCAGATGCCAGCCGTGGTCAGAGGCGAGTACGACGATCGTCGAACCGGCATTCGGGCTTTGGTCGAGTGCGTCGATCAGGAGGCCGATTTGCGCATCGATGAACGCGACGGTTGCGAGGTAGGCCTGCACGATCTCGTTGCGTCGCGGCGATGCCATGGCCGCGGCGCTGCGACGCCACCCGGGCCGGTGATGGGCAATCCGTGGGACATCGTCGAGATCGTCCTCCCGATAGGCCGGGAACTCGACCTCCTCGATCGGAAACGCATCGAAGTACGCTTTCGGAGCTTGGATGGGCAGGTGGGGTTTGCGCAGACCCACCGCCAGGAGCAAAGGCTGGTCGCGATGGGCGCGCAGGCGCTCGATGGCCGCGACGACCGCCCGGTGATCCGCATGGTCGGCGTCGACGCCGTCGATCGGGCCGATGTGAAACGTCGCGATCGGCTTTCCGAGCGTGGGCCTCGATCGGTTTTGGAATCCGGGTTGGTAGTGGTCCCAGTCGGTCGCCCAGTGTTCGTGGTCGACCTTCTGTAGAGCCACGCGTTGGTATCCCGACCGCCCGAACGCGCTCGGTAACGTCAACAGCAGCGGGTCGACCTTCGCCCAGTCTGTGGAGCTGCCGATCACGCCCGTCGTGGTGGGGCGGAGCCCGGTGAAGATCGCGGTGCGCGATGGGGTGCAGGTCGGCGCAGCCGCGTGGGCGTTGGTAAACGCGGCACCGCGCGCGGCGAGCCGATCGATGTTCGGCGTCTGCGCCTGCGGGTGACCTCCAAGGTACCCCACCCAGTCATTCAGATCGTCGATGAAGATGAGTAGGACATCGGGGTGCGCGGCTTCGGTGTGTTCCGATGGCGAAGCGAACGATGCGATCGGCATCGCGGCGAGCGCAAGCGCGAGCCATTGAACGGGGGCCGGCAGCACGTGCTCAGTATAGTCGGCAGATCGGGGCGACCTTCCTGTTGGTCGCCGAGCTGTCCCCGCGTGCCGCCCTGATCGCCGACAAAGGGGTCGAGGGCCGCGACGTCAGCGCGCTGAGCCCTGTCATTCTCTTCCTCGGCAGCTCGCGGTCGAGCGGGTTCAGTGCCGTATCGTCAGCCTCGCTCGAGCCGCCGCGGGAGCTCGGGTACATCCATGTGGCGCTGCGACCGGCGCACGACGGCGGGAGGCTCCGGCCCCGTGCATCCGTCGTCCATGTTGAACCCAGTGTGCACCGAGGAATAGACTTCCGACCAGCATGATCAGGTTCAACTACGCCGCCCGCGGTCTCGTGTCCGAGGTCTCGTGAGGGAGCGCTGTCGCTGCGCTGTCTGGTGCGCAACGGCGCTGGCCGTCGTCTACGGGTGCGGCTTCGGAGGCGACGCATCCGTACCTCCGAACATCGTGATGATCGTGCTCGACACGGCTCGACCGGAATACACCTCGGCCTACGGGCACCCTCGGCCGACGACACCGTTTCTCGAGACTTTCGCCGAGCAGGGAACTCGCTTCGAGCGCGCGTACTCGTCGTCGTGCTGGACGCTGCCGGCGCACGTCGCCCTGTTCACCGGAGCCCCGTCGTCGGCCCACGGCGTCGACCAGCTCACGACCGTGCTTCGCGATGACGTACCGGTGCTCGCCGAGCAGCTCGCCGAAACCGGCTACCAGACCGCCGCCTTCACCGGGAACCAGTGGATCACCGAGAAGACAGGACTGGCGCGCGGCTTCCAACACTTCAAGAACTGCGCGACCGGGGCATACGGCGCCTGGATACGGGCTCTGGCGGCCGATCGTCAGGCTCGCGCGATCCGGCCCGCGGAGCACTACGTCGTCGGCTGGGTTCTCGATTGGATCGAGAATACGCTGAGGAGCGACGAGCCCTTCTTCCTGTTCGTGAACCTCGTCGACCCCCACACTCCCTACCTGCCCGACGGACCCTCCGCGCGCCCCTTCTTCGACAGCCCCAAGGATCGCTGGCAGACGATCCAACGGATCTTCCCGGGGAGCCGGCAAGACATCCTCATCGAGCACGTCGCAGGCCGACACAAGATCGGCGAGGCGGAGCAGCGCGAGCTGTCGCGACTCTACGAGGGAGCCTTGCGGCTCACCGACTCCCTCACCCGGGCGATCATCCGCGCGGTCGATCGCGCCGTGGAGCCGGCCGATACCCTCATCTTCATTCTCTCGGACCACGGGGAGAACCTCGGCGATCACGATCTCTACGCCCACTCCTTCAACCTGTACGATTCCAACCTGCGCATCGTGTTGATGGCGCGCGGCCCCGGCTTCTCCGCGGGCTCGATGGATCCGCGGCCCGTCCATATCACGGATGTCTACGCGACGATCCTGGCCGCGGCTGGCCTCGTCGTGCCGGCGGCAAGCGAGGCCGTTGATCTGAGGGGAGAGATCCCGCGCGACCGCGTTCTCACCGCATCTCTCTCCTACCCGAAGATCAGTATCGAGAGTCTGCGGAACCGCGTGCCCGACGAGCGATTCGATCCGTTCCGAGTCGAACTGGCGGCGGCGATCGCCGACGGATTCAAGCTTCTCCGGCGGTCGGATGTTTCCGGGCAGATCGTGACCGAGGTGCTCTACGACCTGAGTGGCGATCCCGACGAGCTGCATCCCCTGCGCGCCGACGAGGTAGACACACAGCTGCTCGAGAGGCTTCGCGCGTCGCTGCCGAGGCCACGTCGGGTCGTCCTGAACGATGCCACCTCGACCGAGCAGCTTTCGATGGACGCCGAGCAGCTCGAGGCCCTGCGGGCGCTCGGCTACGTGGGCGACGATGACTGAACTTCCAGCCGAGATGCGGTCCCTCTCTCCGCGGGAATCGAGTCGGGCCTCCGCGTGGGCGCACTACGGGCTCGTCGGGGCGATCGGCCTCTGCTTGCTGCTCGTCTCGCAGCCCTTCACTCCCAAGGGCCCGGTTCTGAGCGACGAGGTGGTGTATGCCGTCGTCGCGCGGAACCTGCTCGAGCAGGGCACCCTGGAGACCCACCTCTACCGCGCCGACTCGATCGCCAAACGCGGCTACCCGACCCGCGACTACCACTTCCCGGGCTACATGGGTGTGCTGGCCGCCGCGATGGCGCTGTTCGGCGTCAACGACTTCGCGCTGGCTCTGCCGAGCCAGCTCGCGTATCTCGCGGCGGGGTTGATCCTGCTCCACGCCGCCCGCCGCCTGTACGGCCCGCGTCAGGCCCTGCTCGCGCCAGTTCTCTTCTACGCCTACCCGATGGCCTTCGCCTACGCGAACCTGATCATGGCCGAAAACGTGCTGGCGCTGACCATGGCGATCTGGCTGACCTGCTGGCTGCGTCTGAGTGGCGCGCGAAGTCCGACGTTCCGCGATGGCATCGTGTTGGCCGCGCTCCTCATCGTCGGGACCACACTCAGGCCGACGTTCCTCGCTCTCGCGCCGCCGACGCTCTTCCTTTTCGCGAGCACGCAAGGTTCCCGAAGCCGTTACGGGTCCCTCGGAGCGTTCGGCTTCCTCTTGGTCGGTCTGTTGTTCGGCATCGTCTGGCCTCTGGCACAAGACCGCGCCTACTACCCCGCGGCCTTCGACCGCGCGATGGCGGCCGGCGAGTGGGCTGAGACCCTCGGAATCCTTCTCCACAACGCCATCGAAGGTCTCGGGTCGACCTTCGACGTCTCGGCGGTCGAGCGGCCACTGGCGCTGGTGCATCTGGTTCTCGGCGGGGTGACCCTTGCGGCGTTGCGTCTTCAGAACTCGGCTCAAAGGCGACTTGGCTTCCTTTCCGTCTACGCCTTCTGGGTTCCCGTCGTGGTCCTCACGGTACTCTACGAGCCCGTGGTCCGACCGAACGTCGCCCGGAGCCTGGCCATCTTCGTGCTCCCCAGCCTGCTGCTGTTGCCGGGTCTCTTGGGTCTATTGCGCGACTGGCGTGCGCGCGGCTGCGCCATCGGTGTAACCGTTGCCCTGTTTGGCTACGCGTCCTTTCACTTCACCGAGCAGCTCTTGATCCCTCAGCAGAAACTCGCGATCGCCCGGGATCAGATCGCCGCCGATGTGATCGAGAGGGACCTCGAGCCGTTCGGTGCGGAGGTCATCCTTTACAAGATGGCCTTCCGCCACGCGTGGGACCACTACCCGACGAAGATCATCTGGCGGCCGCCGCAGGATGACGCAGAGTTTCAGGCCCTGGCGGAACGAGTGCGAGTCGACGGCATCGTCGTGAAAGCGGGCGCAGCCGATCGCATGCAGAGTGCGCTGGACCGCGGTCTCCTCCAGGAACCCTTCGTGTTGATTTCCGCCGGACCGACCGGGCGACTCGTCTTCCTGCGGAAGGCTCTCTTCGAGCGGAGAGGAGGGGAGCGGGCACCGGCAGAATAGAGCGCGACCGGCGCCCAGCCGGGCGGTTACACCACCGGGGCTTGGGGACGCCCGCACTCCGAGTTCGCTGCACCAAAAGGAAAGGGGGTTGGCGACGATGTCGCCAACCCCGCGAAATCAATGGTGGAGCTGGTCGGGTTCGAACCGACGACCCCCAGACTGCCAGCCTGATGCTCTCCCAGCTGAGCTACAGCCCCGTTCTGGGCGACTCACGGGTAACGGCGATGCGCGACCACCGATCTCCCCGAGCGCTTCTTCGCAAGCTACCGCCGGGTTCGGGGTCTGTCAAAGCCCGTCTCTCGGGCCGTCCGAGTCCTTCGTTCCGGGCCGGACGCAGCCGGCGATCCCGAGCGGCCTGCGGCTTTTGTCCCCTGATCCTGCAGTGTTATCCTGCCGCAGCTTTAGCCGGAGTGGCGGAACTGGCATACGCGCTCGACTCAAAATCGAGTGGGCTCGTCCCATGCGGGTTCGAATCCCGCCTCCGGCAGCCTGATCGGCTCGAGACGTGCGGCGAATCAATCCGCGGCTCCGCGCGTCTCAGGGGGGAGAGGATGGTCGCGTCGCTCCGTGCGACGCTGGATCCGAGCTGGGCTCGGAGCACGGGAGAACAGGGAATGCGCGAGATTCTCGGCCGCTTCGGACAGCTGGCCCTCATCGGTTTCCTGGTCACGGCGCTTCCGCTGGCCACCTCGGCCCAGTTTCGGGAGTTCACGGGGCGGATCGACAGGATCGACGAACGGAAGATGATCGTCGACAACCGGATGGGCGACAAAGTCTCCTTCGTGCCTGCGGAGAGGACCGCCGTCGATGGACAGGGCAAGACGTCCTGGCAGAGCCTCAAGAAGAGCGACTGGGTGTCGGTGTCCTGGAAGATGGTCGACAAGCCCCGGGTCGCCTACAAGGTGAAGGTCCTGCCGCCCAAGAACGAGGCCGGTGACGATCGGTAAGCGCCCCGAGGCGAGATTTCCGTCGCTGCGAGTTGGATCGGAGGTCCCGAGTCCGATAGCGTTTTCGGATGGGAAAGCCGCTCCTCGAGCCGGATCAGTTCGATCGCTACCGCCGTCACCTGAGCCTTCCCGAGCTGGGCGTGGACGGGCAGAAGGCGCTGCTGGGCTCGAGCGCTCTGTTGATCGGCGCCGGCGGGCTCGGTTGCCCGCTCGCGCAGTACCTCGCGGCGGCCGGCGTAGGTCGCCTCGGACTGGTCGATTTCGACAGCGTCGATCCTTCGAATCTCCAGCGGCAGGTCCTCTACGGTACGGCTGACGTGGGACGCCTCAAGGTGGAGGTCGCGGCCGAGCGCATCCGCGCGATGAACCCCGACGTCCGAGTCGAGCTGCACCCGGTCCAGATCACCTCGGACAACGCCCTCGAGCTCATGGGCGACTACGACGTCGTGATCGACGGCACCGACAACTTCCCCACGCGCTATCTCACCAACGACGCGTGCGTCATGCTCGGCAAGCCGAACGTCCACGGCTCGATCTTTCGCTTCGAAGGGCAGGCCACGGTCTTCGACGCCCGCTACGGCCCCTGCTATCGCTGTCTGTTTCCCGAGCCGCCGCCGCCCGGTGCCGTACCGTCGTGCGCGGAGGGCGGGGTCCTCGGCGTTCTCCCCGGACTCGTCGCGATCATCCAGGCCACCGAGACCGTGAAGATCCTCGCGGGGATCGGCGACCCCCTCTACGGCCGGCTGATCCAGTACGACGCACTGCGGATGGAGTTCAACGAGTTCCGGGTGCGCAAGGACCCCGAGTGTCCGATGTGTGGTGAACACCCGACCGTCACGGAGCTCATCGACTACGCGGGCTTCTGCGGGGTTCCCTCTGCACTGGAAGAGGAGCCGCTCGACGAGGTGAGCGCTGCCGAGCTGTCGCGCCGCCTCGACGCGGGGGAGGATCTCCTCCTGCTCGACGTGCGGGAGCCCGATGAGTTCGAGAAGGCCCGGATCGAGGGCTCGGTGCTGGTACCGCTCGATCGGGTCGAGGAGGAGCTCGACCGGCTTGCCGAGTGGAAAGCGCGTCCCGTGGTGGTGCACTGCAAGACGGGCGGGCGGAGTGCGAAGGTGGTACGGCTGTTGACCGAGTTCGGATTCGAGCAGGTTGAGAATCTCGCGGGAGGGATCGAGGCGTGGTCGCTCACGGTCGATTCCGACGTCGCGCGCTACTGAGCGACGCGGACCCACACATTCGGGCGAACCAGGAGGCGACATGGCGAGTGCAAAGATCCCGGATCCGCTGGTGCGGCGGCATCTGATCGAGAAGGAGCTCGCACCCGCGCAGGCGCTCAAGGTCGCAGAGGCCTACCTCGCCGAGGGGCGCAGCGTCGAGGCGGTGGAATTTCTGCAGAAAGCCGCGGCGACGGAGCAGCTGACCGAGCTGCGGAGCGAAGCCGTCGGAGCCGGGGACGTGTTCCTGTTCCGAGCGGTCGCCGTGGCCATGGCCGACCCGCCGCAGCGCGAAGAGTGGGTCGAAGTCGCGCAGAACGCCGAGTCCGCGGGAAACCTGCTGTATGCGGCCGAGGCGCGGCGTCTGATCGAAGTGGGAGGGATCTAGAGATGTCGCTGCAGTGCGTGGTGTTTCGCGGTCTGGTCAAAGAAGCCGAGGAAGACGTGAACAAGTTTCTGGTGACCAATCACGGCGTGCGCGTGATCCACATGGCGCAGAGCGAGTCGCCGGACGGCCACATCAGCATCACGATGCTCGTGGAGCTCGCCGACTATCTCTCCGAAGAAGGTCTCTGATCCGCAAAGCCGCCTCTTGCGCGCGGGCGAGATCCGGATTCAGGGCGCCGATGGGATCGAACGCGCCAGAGGCGCTGTCGAAAGCCGGGAATGCGGTACCTCGTTCGCCCTGCAAGCGGAGCGCGCAGCGAGGCGAAGCCGAGCGAAGGCTGTCAGGCGGGCTTCGCCCGCCGAACTAGGCGTGCTCTGTCCGCTTCGGTGAGTCGCGTCGCGCGTCGCGCCGCTGGGCGTAGATCCGTTTGTCGTGGATGCGGCGCAGCTGGCGCTCGATCTTGTCGAGCAGCGCGTCGGCTGCCGGTCCGGCATTCCCCGCTTTCGCGTGAGTGCCGATGTCCGTGTTCTTGCCGGTCACATGGCCTTGGACCGAGTAGCCGGCTCCTTCTTCCGAAACTGTGATCTCGAAACGCGCAACCTCGTGAAACTCGTCACGCAGCTGCTCGCAACGCTTCTCGATGCTCTTGAGAATCCGTTCGCTGGAGTCCATATCCTTGAAGTGAACTACTACAGGAGTTGTCTGAGCCATTGATTTCCCTTCACTTATGCCGAGAAACAACGACGGGCTCGACGCGCGCAGACACGTCGAGCCCATTGGCGGAAGCGAACGGGAATCGAACCCGCCGGGGACGTGTCGCCACACCCCCCATCGGATTTGAAGTCCGAGGCCGGCACCAGCGCAGCAAACGCTTCCACGACTTTCATTGTAGGAAAATGCGACAGCGAACGCAGAAAAAGAATCCACGGCAGCCCGCATCATCGCGTAACGGCGTTCGAAAATCAGTTCAACGACGCGCGGTTGAACGTCCTTGTTTCGGCGGTGCCGTTGCGCGAGAAAACGTGACGCTGCTCACCCGCTGCGCCGCTCGAATTCGGGAAGGCTCGGGGTTTCGAGTGCGACAAGACGCCGGTATCCTTCGCGCCGGTGAGCGCCTACACCCTCGGTGATGCGGCCCGCATTCTCAACGTTTCGCCCGCGCGATTGAGACGCTGGGGCCGCGCGGCTCTCGTCGAGCCAACGCTTCACGTCGGTCGACGTCCCGCCTATGGCTTTCGCGATCTCGTCTCTGTGCGTTCGCTGCTGGGGCTGCTCGAGCGGGGAGTTCCGATCGCGCGCATTCGGCGCAGCGTCGAAGTCGTTCGCGCGACCATGCCCGAAGTCGATCAACCGATGAGTGCACTCCGCGTGTGGGTGGACGGCTCGGATCGCGTCGTGATGCGGCAGGGAGATCTGCTCATCGAGTCCGACGGCCAGACGGTGTTCGATTTCTGGGCCGAACAGTCCGGCGGCGCCGAACTCGAGGCGCCGGCGCGGCTGCTCACCGCGTCGTCGGATGATCTCGTGGACGAGACGGAGCTGTCGTTCGAGAGTGACCCATCGCCGGCGCACGATTGGTTCGAGCGCGGCTGTGAGCTCGACGGCGACAGCGACACCTACACGGCCGCCATTGACGCGTACATGCACGCCATCGAACTCGATCCGGAGTTCGCCGACGCCCATTGCAATCTCGGCTCGCTCCACTTCAACCGGGACCGCCGGGTGAGCGCACGGCTCTGCTTCGAGCGCGCCCTCGAGATCCAGCCCCATCACGTCGAGGCCAATGTCAACATCGCGATGGTCCACGAAGATGAGGGCCGCTACGAGTCGGCGCTGAGTCACTACAAGGCAGCGCTGCGCTCGGATCCCTTTTACGCCGATGCGCACGTGAGCCTCGCGCTCCTCTACGAGAAGCTCGGGCTTCGGCGAAAAGCACGCTCGCACTGGCAGTGCTACCTGCGCCTCGATCCAGACGGCGCATGGTGCGAGGTGGCGAGGTCGCGGCTCGACGACTGACCGTTCGACGCTCGGCTACCGCTGGATCTCGACGGTCGCACGCGAGACGACGTCGCGACGCGTGCGGGCTTCGAGCACCCAGCGGCCTGGCGTCGATTCGATGTCGCTGCTGAACTCCAGGGTGGCCGTGACGTAGGGACCCGTCCCGCTCTCCGCCGGGCCTTCGCGGACGATTCGGCCGTCCGGCGCGATCCAACGAATGCTGATGTCGTCGCGACGGTCCGAGAAGTGGTCACCGATCCGCGCCCACCAGACGATGCGGGGCGCGGCCGTGGTGAACTCGCTTCGCGGGCGACCGGGCGGTGCGGCGCTCGTGACCCCGACGCTTCCGTCGGCGAAGCCGGACTCGGGAACGATGACGAAGGTGAGCTTCTCGATCTCCCAGGCGATGTCGTGGTAGAGGTCGGTCTGTGGGCCCACGCGCAGGCTCGCGTGCTCGAGCGCGTAAACCGCGTGGTGGCGCTCGCCGGACCGGGCCTGGGAGAGACCGAGCTTGTAGTAGACCTGCGCGTGAGAGGAGTCGACAGCCACCGTGCGCAGGTAGGCGTCGGCGGCTTCGCGGTAGCGCCCGGCGTCGAACAGGAGCTCTCCCGTCGCGAACGTCACGCGTGGATCGCGCTTCCCCGAGGCCTCGGCGCGGGCGAGCTTGAGGAGTGCGGCGTCGAGGTGGCCAGCTTCGGAGAGTTCGCCCGCTTCGGTGAGGACAGCGTCGATGTCGACATCGATGTCCGTCGCAGCTTCTGTCGTGACCTCATCGTTCTGCGGGAAGTGCGGCAGGCTCGCGCGACGGGTCTCGATCAAGAGCCGCAGCCGCTCTTGTACGGCGGGCAACGCGGCCACGAGGTCGAGATCGGGCTCGCGCACGGGCGTCAATTCCTCGGCCTGCGCGGTCACGGTGGCGATGCGCTCCTCGACTTCCGGGTGGCTGAAGAGATACGGCGGGATGTCGTTCGGGTAGCGATCGCGCTCTTCGAGGATTCGTTCGAAGAAGCGGGTGATGCCGGAGGGGTCGTAGCCCGCGCGCGTGAGCCAGATGGCGCCGAGTTGGTCGGACTCCGCCTCGAACTCGCGACTGAACTTGAGGCCCACGGCGACGTTGGCCGCCTGAGTGGCCACTGCGATGCCGGGCTCGCCCGTCGCCACGGCCGCACCGATGCCCGCGAGCGACGTGAGCAGCGATGGGATCTGAGTCTTCTCCGTCATCCGCGCGTAGTGGTGGGCCTTCGCGTGGGCGATCTCGTGACCCATGACGCCGGCCAGTTCGTGGATGTCGCCGGCGACCAGCAGCGTCTCACTGTGGAAGTAGATGTAGCCGCCGGGAACCGCGAACGCGTTGAGCGACGGGTTCTTGATGACCCGGAAGCGGTAGATGAACGGTTGTGGCTCGATCTCGCGGACGATCGACTGCCCGAGGTCGTTGATGAACGCTGTCACGACCGGGTCGCTGATCACCTCGACGTTCCCGCGGAGCTCCTGGTCGAACTCCATGCCGATCTCGCGCTCGTCATCCTCCGAGATGCCCGTAATTCCGCGAAACGGGTTCGCGAAACACGCCGTGAACGCCACGAGGGCCACTGCGATCCACCCAGCATCGAGGAGCCTCGCGGCGCGCTGTCGGCGGGCGGTCGTGTCTCGGCGCTGCGGCGTCTCGGCTCCTACGGCCCGATTCCGGCTACTCGGCGGCGTTGGGCTGCCAGCGCAGCACGGGCTTGCGGGCTGCGCGCGTCTCGTCGAGGCGCGATCGGCGCGTGTGGTGGGGCGCGGTGCGGACCAGTTCGGGGTCCTCGTGCACCTCGTCGGCGATGGCGAGGAGCGCCTCGATGAAGCGGTCTAGGCCCTCGAGGCTCTCGCTCTCCGTTGGCTCGATCATGAGCGCCCCGGGAACGATCAGCGGGAAGTAGGTGGTGGGCGGGTGGTAGCCGTAGTCGATGAGCCGCTTGGCGATGTCGAGGGTGCTCACCCCTTGTTCGGAGAAGTTCCCGTCCGAAACGATGCACTCGTGCATCACGGTGCGGTCGAAGGGGATCTTGTAGGCGCCCGAGTCCTTCAGTCGTGCGAGCACGTAGTTGGCATTCAATACCGCCATATCGGCGCAGCGGCGCAGTCCGTCCGGCCCGAGCGAGCGCAGGTATGCGTACGCGCGCACGAACATGCCGGCGTTGCCGAAATTGCCGTGGAGGCGGCCGATCGAAAGCGGGAAGTCGGAGTCGAGCACGTAGGCGTCGCCGTCCGGGCCGGAGCTCTTCTGCACAACGGGAACCGGCAGGTGCTTCGCGAGCAGGTTCTTGATGCCCACGGGGCCCGAACCGGGGCCGCCGCCGCCGTGCGGCGTGGAGAACGTCTTGTGCAGGTTGAAGTGCATCACGTCGATACCGAGGTCGCCCGGGCGCGCGATGCCCAGCACCGCGTTCAGATTCGCACCGTCCCCGTACACGAGGCCGCCCTTCGCGTGAATGATCTCCGCGATGGCGGCCATGTTCTCCTCGAACAGGCCGAGGGTGTTGGGGTTGGTGACCATGATGCCTGCCACGTCTTCCGTCATCGCGGCGTCCACGGCGGCCGGCTCGAGGATGCCCGCGTCGTTCGACGGAACCTCGACTACGGAGTAGCCATTCAAAGTGGCGGTGGCGGGGTTCGTTCCGTGCGCCGTGTCGGGGATCATCACCTTCGTGCGGTGGTCGCGGCGATGCTCGTGGTACGCGCGGATCATCATGATGCCGGCGAGCTCGCCCTGGGCGCCCGCCGCGGGCTGCAGCGTGACGCGGTCCATGCCGCTCACCTCGGCGAGGTGGCGCGCGAGCTCGTAGCAGAGGTGCAGGAATCCCTGGAGCAGGGCCGCCGGCTGGCGGGGGTGGGCGGCGGAGAAGCCCGCTAGGTGCGCGACGCGCTCGTTGAGCTTCGGGTTGTACTTCATCGTGCACGAGCCGAGCGGGTAGAGGCCGAGGTCCACGGCGGCGTTCCAGGTGGAGAGCCGTGTGAAGTGGCGGATGACATCGACCTCGGACAGCTCGGGAAGCTCCGCGAGATCCTCGCGAACGCTGCCCTCGGGAAGCACGTCGGTGGGGGAGACCGCGGGGACGTCGAGCTCGGGCAGCGAGTAGCCGACCCGATCTTCGCGCGAAAGCTCGAAGAGCAGGGCCTCCTCGTATCCGAAGCCGTTCGCGGCGTTCCCGGATCGACTGCGGCGGTCGGCGTCGCTCATCGCGCGGCCTCCTGGCTTCCGGAATCGCTGCCCGCTGGCAGGGCAGCGATGAGGCGGTCGATCGCGTCGCGGCTCGCGAGCTCGGTGGTGCAGACGAGCAGGCTTGGACCGAGTTCGGGCGCGTCCGTCTCGAGGTCGAGACCGCCGATGATGCCGCTGTCGAGGGCGCGGGCGAGGGCGGCGTCGGCCGGGCCATCGAGAGCCACCACGAATTCGTTGAACGTCGGCGCGGAGAGCGGGAGCGAGAGCCCCGGCGTTTCCCGCACCCGGGCTTTGGCGTACTCGGCCTTCGAGAGGTTGATCTCAGCGAGGCGCCGCAGTCCGCGACGTCCCAGGAGCGACAGGTAGATCGTCGCCATCAGCAGGCACAGGCCCTGGTTGGTGCAGATGTTCGACGTCGCCTTCTCGCGCCGGATGTGCTGCTCGCGGGTGGCGAGCGTGAGGACGAAGCCGCGACGGCCCTCGGTGTCGACGGTCTGGCCGACGAGACGACCCGGCAGCTGGCGGACGAGCTTCTGGCGGGTCGCCATGAAGCCGACGTGCGGGCCACCGACGCTCATCGGCACGCCGAAGCTCTGTGCCTCGCCGCACACGATGTCGGCGCCCAGCGCACCGGGCGCCTCGAGGAGCGCCAGCGAGAGGGCTTCGCTCACCACGGCGACGAGCTGCGTGCCGTGCTCGTGAGCGGCGTCGGCCGCCGACGCGAGGTCTTCGATCGCGCCGAGAAAGCTCGGTTGCTGGACGAGGACGCAGGCGGTGTCGCCGTCGATGTGGGGCGCGATCGGCTGGCTGCGGCCGTCCTCGGCGCGTCCCACTTCGACGATCTCGGCGCCGATCCCGCTCAAATAGGTGCGCACCACGGCGCGATATTCGGGGTTCACTCCCTCGGCCATCACGATGCGCGAGCGCTTCGTGACCCGCATGGCCATGAGCGCCGCTTCGGCCGCCGCGGAGGCACCGTCGTACATGGAGGCGTTTGCGACCTCCATCCCGGTCAGCCCACAGATCATCGTCTGCCACTCGAAGATCGCCTGCAGGGTTCCCTGACTGATCTCGGGCTGATACGGGGTGTAGGCCGTGAGGAATTCGGCGCGCGAGGTGAGCGCGTCGACCGCGGTCGGAAGGAAGTGAGCGTAGACACCGGCCCCGAGGAACCAGTCGTGGGTGTCTGTGTTCGCGTTTCGCGCCGCCATGGCGGACAGTACGCGCAGGAGTTCCTGCTCGCTCAGGGCCGCCGGCACGTCGAGCTCGCCGCGCAGGCGGCTCTTTTCGGGGATCGTCGAGAACAGCGAATCGACGTCGGGGACGCCGATCACGTCGAGCATCTGGGCGATGTCGCGTTCAGTGTGGGGGATGTAGCGCAAGAGCCTCTCCGCGAAGCCGGGCCCGAGCGCGGGGTCCGGCGGTGTCCTGCTGGGTTCAGTCGGCGCGATCCGCGCAGTGCTGGGCGTACGCGGCGGCGTCGATGAGGTCGGCCAGCGCGTCGTCCCCAGCGATTTCGATGACGCACATCCAGCCGTCGCCGTAGCAGTCCTCGTTCACGATCTCGGGCTTGTCTTCGAGCTGGCGGTTGACCTCGACGATCGTGCCGGCCACTGGAGCGTAGAGATCGGACACGGCTTTCACCGATTCGATGGCGCCCAAGACGTCGCGGATCTCGAGCGGTTTCCCGATTTCCGGGAGCTCCACGAAGACGATGTCACCCAGCTGGTCCTGCGCGTAGTCGGTGATGCCCACGACGACGCGGTGGTCCTCGACGCGTGCCCACTCGTCTTCCCGGCTGTAGAGGAGTTCCTTGGGAATCTGGGTACTGGACACGACGTGCTCTCCGATGGTCGAAAGAACGGATCGGTTCGAAGCACCGATCGAGTACGCCGCCCTGCGGCTCCCCGCCGGGTGGCTCCGAGTCGTGGTGCTACTGCCCCCCCGCACCTACGAATGGAGTTTCTACCACGTGCGCGGGAATGGCGCGCCCCCGGACGCGAATGTCGAAGGTCGTGTTCGGCGCCGCCAGCTCCGGGGCGACATAGCCGAGCCCGATGGACTTGCCGAGGGTCGGGGAGGGCGCGCCGGACGTGACCACACCGACGTCCTGGCCGTTCCGGGCGATGGGGTAGTCGGCCCGCGCGATTCCCTTGGCGTCGAGCTCGAAGCCCACCAGTACGCGCGTCTGAGGCTCCGCAGCGCGCCGAGCGATGGCCTCTGCGCCGATGAAGTCCCTCCCATCGAGCTTCACGAACTTCCCGAGGCCGGCCTCGAGGGGTGAGGTGGTGTCGTCGAGCTCGTGGCCGTAGAGAGGCATGGCGGCTTCGAGGCGGAGGGTGTCCCGCGCGCCGAGGCCGACGGGGACGAGACCGTCCGCGGCACCTTCGCTGAGCAGCGCGTCGAACACCGCGGCGAGGTCGCCCGCCGCGACGTAGATTTCGAATCCGTCCGAGCCCGTATAGCCGGTACGCGAGACGAGTGCGTCGCGGTCCGCGACGGCGAACTCCGCGAAGCCGTAGCGCTCGAGGGTGCCCGGGCTGCCGCTCGAGATCCTCTCGAGGACGGCAGGGCTCGCCGGGCCCTGCAGGGCGAGCAGGCCCGTCTCGTCGCTCGCGTTGCGGACTCCGGCGTCGTCCGGGGAGTTTCGCACGATCCAGCGGTAGTCCTTCTCGATATTCGCGGCGTTGACGCAGAGGAAAAGGTGATCGTCCGCCAGGCGATAGACCGTGACGTCGTCCACGACGCCGCCTTCCTCATTGCAGAGCAGCGCGTAGCGCACCCGCCCGACGCGCAGCGATGCCATGGGTCGCGTCAGCAGCCGGTCGGCCGTGGCCAGCGCCGCTGGGCCGCGCAGATGGATCTGCCCCATGTGCGAGACGTCGAAGAGGCCCGCACGCTCGCGCACCGCCGCGTGCTCCTCGAGGATCGAGTGGTACTGCACGGGCATGTCGAAGCCCGCGAACTCGACCATGCGGGCCCCGAGGCGTTTGTGAATGGCGTGGAGAGGCGTGCGCAGGACGCCGCTCACGCCAGGGAGTCCTCGTAGGCGGTGACGGTATTGCCGAGCAGCATCGTGATCGTCATCGGGCCCACGCCGCGCCGGTGCGGGGTCACGATCTTCGCGTGACCCTGTACGCCCTCCGTGTCGACGTCACCCACCAGCTCGCCGGCGACGGAAGTCACACCGACATCGATGACCGCGGCACCCGGCTTCACCCAGTCGCCCTTCACGAGTCGGGGCACGCCCACCGCAGCCACCAGGATGTCGGCCTCGCGACACAGACCGGCGAGGTCGCGGGTTCGGGAGTGGCACATCGTGACCGTGGCGTTCTGCTGCTGGAGGAGCAGCGAAACCGGCTTGCCGACGATCGCACTGCGACCGATCACGACGGCGTTCGCGCCCTCGAGCGGGATCTCGAAGCGCCTCAGAATTTCGAGGATGCCGGCCGGGGTGCAGGGCACGTGGCACGGCTGGCCGTGCAGCAAGTGCCCGGCGTTCAGCGGGTGGAGACCGTCGACGTCCTTCGCGGGCAGCACCGCTTCGGCGACGGCGTGGGGTGAGACGGCCTCCGGCAGGGGGAGCTGGACGAGGATGCCGTCGACGCCGTCGTTGCGGTTCAGCTCATCCACCACCGCCAGGATGTCGTCCTGGCTCGCGGTCCCCGGCAGGGTGCGTTCGACCGACTCCATCCCGATGCGCTTGCACGCGCGGCGCTTGCCCTTGATGTAGGAGGCACTCGCGGGATCGTCGCCCACCAGCACCACGGCCAGGCAGGGCGCCCGGCGACCCGCGGCCAGGTGCGCGGCAACCGTCTCTCCGAGCTCTTTGCGGATTTCCTGGGCCAGGCCCAGTCCGTCGACGACGACCGTCTGGGGGGACGGGTTCATGTCTGACTGACGCCTCCTTGGTTTCTACGCGGCGTCTTTGCTCTTGCTCGACGTCTTGGCCTTCTTCGTGTCGGACTTTGTGTCGGACTTGGTGTCGGACTTGGTCGACGCTGAATCCGACTTGGCGTCCTTGCTCGGCTTCGACTCCGACGTGGAGTCGCTGCCGCTGTCCGAATCGGGCTTGGAATCACCCGAAGGCGACGAGTAGGCGTCCGCATACCAGCCGCCGCCCTTCAGGACGAACGAGGTCTGCGAGATCAACTTCTTGATCTTGCGGGAGCGGCACTTGGGGCAGGTCTTGATCGGATCGTCCGTGATGCGCTGCTCGACCTCGAACTCGTGCTCGCATTTTCCGCACGCGTATTCGTAGATGGGCATCGGTTCTCGCTCTCTCCCCAGAGCTTCGGCGCTGCTCGCCCCGCCGGGCGGCAGAGGTTACTGGCTGGCCTTTCCTGCTGCCAACTCCAGTAGTTGCGTCGCCAGGACGTCTGCATCTCCGGCGATTCGGACGCGCTTGCGGCGGTTCTTGGAACGCGCGTCGAGCTCTACAGACGCGCGGGGCACGCCGAGGGTCTTGGCCAGGAGTCCGGCCACGGCGGCGTTGGCCGCGCCAGCCGCGGGAACGGCGCGGACCGCCACGCGCAGCGCATCGCCGTAGACGCCGCCGACGCCCTCCCGTCGCGAGCGGGGGGAGACGTGGATGAAGAGCGACACGCCCGTGGCCGAGCGCTGGAAGTCGAGGTCGGCGGCGGCTCCGGCCACTACTCTTTCGCTGCGCTGCGGGATTCCCGGGGCCGGCGGGTGAGGTAGGCGACCTTGCCGTCGAGTTCCGGATTGTCAGCGGGGGCTTCTTCGAGGCTGGAGAGCAGATTGAGGTGGGTCTCGAGCGCCGCGCGGACGGAGCTCGCCACGCGGGCGCGCAGATTCTTCATCTCGCGGATGTCCTCGGCGAGCGGCGCCGCCCGGCGGTGCGCAGCGTCGAGGATCTTCTCGCCCCTGATCTCGGCCTCGCTGACCAGCACCTCGGACTCCTTGATGGCGGTCCGTCTCAGCTCCTCGCCGAGCCTCTGAGCCGTGGTGAGCGTGTCCTTCAGAATCGACTCGTTCGAGGCCAGGTCGCCGACCCGCGATTCGAGCTGGGCCACGGTCTGGCGCAGCTTCTGCACCTCGTGGAGCACAGCCTCGTAATCGTCCGCGACCATTCGCAGGAAGCCGCTCACCTCGTTGCGGTCGTAGCCCGACAGCTTGCGCTGAAAGGCGTGGTTGCGGATGTCGAGCGGGGTGATGCGCACGCAGTCGTCTCCGGAGGGTGAGGCTTCTTGGAAGCGGTCGAAACCTCTCCCTGCGGCAACCGTTCGACGAAAACGCGCGAAATCTTTAGCGACCCTCCGATGCCGGGCTCTCAGCGGACTCCGAGCTCCCGCGAGCGCGCTGTGGCCACCGCCACGGCGCCGACCACGGTTTCGGGGAAGCGCCCCTCGCGCAGGTGCTCGAGGCCCGCCACGGTGGTCCCCCCGGGCGAAGACACCTGCTCGCGGAGCGCTGCCGGGGATTTGTCGCTCTCCCGGGCCAGCTTTGCGGCGCCGAACACGGTCTGGGAGGCCAGCTCTGCCGCCGCCTCCTCGGGGAGGCCCTGAGCGACCCCCGCCTCGGCCAGGGCCTCGAGGAGCAGGAACACGTAGGCGGGTCCACTCCCCGACAGGCCGGTGACGGCGTCGAGCATCCCTTCGTCCGGGGCCTCCCAGCACACCCCCACGGCTTCGAACAGCGCGCGGGCCGCGCCCGAGTCCTCCGGACCCGCCTGACGGTTCGCGCAGAACGCTGTGGCGCCGGCGCCCACGAGTGCCGGCGTGTTCGGCATGGCGCGCACCACCCGCGGGCTGCCGCCGATGGCGGCTTCGAGCCTGGCCAGTGTCACGCCCGCCGCGATCGAGATCCACACCGGACGCTCGACGTCGACGCCGGCCGCGCGGGCTGCGCCGACCGCTTCCGTCACGATGTTCGGCTTCACGGCGATCACCACCACGTCGCTGCGCGCGGCGAGCTCTGCGTTGTCGTCCCCCACGGCGATGCCGAGGTCCTTCGACACCGCGTCGCGTCGCCGCGCATCGGGGTCGGACGCAAAGATCCGTTCCGAGGGAATGCCCGCGGTTCGGAGTCCGCCGGCGAGGGCGCTCGCCATGGCTCCGGCCCCAATGAAGCCGATGTGCTTTCCATCCAGTGACATCATGCGTTCTCCCGGGGGCCGAAGATCGACGTGCCGACGCGCACGATCGTGGCTCCCTCTTCGATGGCGATCTCGAAATCACCCGACATCCCCATCGAGAGCTGTTGGAGGCCCTCGCCTCCCGGAGCTTCGCGCGTTCGGTCGCGCAGCTCGCGCAGAGCGCGGAAGCTCTCGCGATTCGCCTCGGGGTTCGTCGCGCGCGCGGGTACGCCCATCAGACCGATCACACGGAGGTTCGACCAGGCGCGGCTCTGCCCGAGGAGGTCCTCGAGGGAGTCGGGATCGACGCCGCCCTTCTGGGCTTCCCCCGAGACGTTGACCTGGATCAGGACGTCGAGGGTGCGCCCTGCCGCCGCCGCGCGCGTGTCGAGCTCGGCGCCGAGGGACGCACGGTCGACGGTCTCGATGACATCGAAATCGCGCACGACGTCGCGCGCCTTGTTGCGCTGCAGCTGGCCAATGAAGTGCCAGCGGGGCGTGGGACCCGGAGGGTCGGCGAGCAGCTGACCCACGACGCCGAGCTTCGCGCGGGCCTCCTGGACGTAATTCTCACCGAGGTGGGTGAGCCCGGCGCGCACGGCTGCCGCTACCTCGTTGGCGGGCTTTTTCTTCGAGACCCCCACCAGCGTGACGTCCTTCGGGTCGCGCCCGACGGCCGCCGCGGCGGCGTCGATGCGCGTCCTGACCGCGGCGATTCGCGCCGCGAGGGTGGTTTCGCCGCTCACGACCGTGTGACCCGCGCGCCCGCCCGCTCGAGGAGCAGGAGCGTCTCCTCGACGGGGAGACCGATCACATTCGTTTCGCTGCCCTCGATCGACTCGATGAAGTGGCGGCCAAGGCCCTGCACCGCGTAGGCGCCGGCCTTGTCGAGCGGCTCGCCGGTGGCCACGTACGCGCGGATCTCGTCGACGCTGGCCTCGCGCATCGTCACGAAGCTCGTCACCGCGATGTCGTTCACCACGAGGTCGTCGCTTGCCGCCACGGCCATGGCCGTCACCACGCAGTGTCGCCGTCCGACGAGACGTCCGAGCAGCTGCTCCGCGTGGGCGGCGTCGCGCGGCTTGCCGAGGAGTTCCTCGTCGAGCACCACGATCGTGTCGCCTCCGAGCACGAACCGCCGCGGCACCGGTCCGACCCGCTTCGCCACGGCCAGCGCCTTCTCGCGGGCGAGGCGCGTCGCAAAGGGCACCGGGGTCTCGCCGGGAGCGTGCTGCTCCGGGATGTCCGCGGGCTCGATCTCGAACGAGATACCGGCGTTCTCGAGGAGGTCGCGGCGCCGCGGCGAGCCGCTCGCCAGGATCAGCGGCCGCTTTGTCTCGGGGGAGGGCGACATGCTGAACGGGGGGGTACCAGAACCGCCGGCTTCGCAAAAGGGCCGGCGCTCGAGGCGCAACCACCCGGGGGATCGGGTAGCTTCGCTTCACCCTGAGGTCGCCGGTGCTCGGTCCGCAGGACCGAGGGCGGGCGGCGTCCCGGGCCCGCCCTGGTTCGCGGCAGGGTCCTTGTGCCGTTCAACGAGTTCGAGTCGCCCCATGAACGAGCCCCCCCAACACCGCTGGACCCTCGAGTCCGCGAGAGCCCTTCTGGGCGACGTCCGCGATCGCACGGCCGCGGCCGTGGAGGAAGTCGAAGGCCTGCTCCAGCGTCGCGATGCCACCCCCGACGGCACCCCGGAACGCGCCGAGGTCGAAGACGACATCCAAGAAATCGCGGGCCGCTGGGCCCGGGCCATGGACGCGTTGGGCCTCGAGGTGCAGGGACCCTGGCTCGTCGATTTCGACAACGGCGAGGGGTACTACTGCTGGAAGTGGCCCGAGGAAACCCTCGACCACTTCCACGGCTACGACGAGGGGTTCGCGGGGCGGATTCGGATTCAGTAGCCGAGAGGGCGCCGCGGAAGGGCGCGTTCAGGACGCCGCAGACGCCTCTGCGAGCGCGTCGCCATCGAGATCCGCGAAGCCGCGCAGCCAGGTGCGGGCGATCGCGAGGTACAGCAGGAGTGCGGCACCGTAGGCGGTCATCACCGTGGCGAGCCCTACCTGGTCGGCGAGCAGGCCCCCGACCTGTGAACCCAGCGGCATGCCGAGGAAGATACCCATCATGTAGAGCGACGTGACGCGACCGCGCAGCTCCTCGCGGAGGTTCAGCTGAAGTGAGGTCGCGCACGACACGTAGAGGGTGACGTGGCCGATGCCGATGATCGCGTAGCCAGCGAGGCCGACGGCGTAGAGATCGGTGGCTCCGGCGAGGATCGCGCCGCTCGCGTAGGCGGCGATGCCGATCGTTGCGGTGGTCGAGCGGGCGACGCGCTCGCCGAGCAGGGCGACGGCGATGCCGGTCAGGACACAGGCGATGCCCATGCTCGAGACCAGCCAGCCGAGCCCCTCGGCTCCCACGCCGTAGACGTCGGCCGCCAGGCCGGCCGTGAGACCCTGGAGCCCGGCGCCGAAGATCGACACGACGGCGGCGGTCACGAGGGGGATGGCGAGACCGCGGTGTTCGCGGATTGCCCGGACCCCCGCGAGGAGGGCGCGGAGCGTTCCCGCGTGGAGCTCGACGGGAATCGGTCGGGGGCGGGCGAGGGCGAGGGCCACCGCGAACGGCGCGTAGCAGATCGCGGCGACGAGGAAGGCCGTGCCGGGTCCGAAGGCTGCGAGCACCCATCCGGCCAGGGCGGGCCCCGCTGCGCGCGACAGATTGATTTGAATCGAGTTGACCCGGTACACCGACGCCAGCGCGGCCTTGGGTACCAGCTGCGGGGCGAAGCTCGACCAGCACGCGGCGTAGATGGTGGCGCCGAGTCCGTTGAGGGCGAGCAGGCCGAGGATCGGGGCGAGGCTGAGCGCATCGTTCGACCAGAGGGCCCACAGACCGAAAGCCACTGCGCACTTCACACTGAGCGCCGCGAGCAGGATCCCCCGGCGCGAATAGCGGTCGGCGAGCACGCCACCGATCGGATTGCCGATCAGCGCGGGCGCTTGTCCGGCGACGGCGGCAGCGCCGAGCCAGGCCGCCGACCCCGTCATTTCGAAGACGAGGAACGGCACCGTGATGCTCTGCATCCAGCTCGCGCCGTGGGCGAGGATGCCCGTCAGCCAGCAGGCCGCGTACTGGCGGTGGCGCAGCGGCTCGAGGGGGGAGGGGCGTGCTGGCGACGACTTCCGCTCGGGTGCGGGTTCGGGATTCTGGGGGGCGTTCATGGTTTCCGGCCGGCCAGCGTAGCCGGTTGGCCGGGCCTCTCCCCGATGACGATGAGCGGGCCGCCGGACCTCCGGCGACCCGCTGTGAAGAACGCGCGGACGCGGCTACTTGAGGTCGTTGCGCGTGTAGTCGAGCAGCCCGCGGGCGATGATCAGGCGCTGGATCTCTCCCGTGCCCTCGTAGATGTCGGTGATGCGGCAGTCGCGCGTCCACTTCTCGAGGAGGTGGTCACGGGAGATGCCCATCGCGCCGAGAATCTCGATGCAGCCCTGGGTGATCGTGCGCACGGCGCCACCGGCATGGGCCTTGGAGACCGAAGACTCCATGTTGTTCGGCTTGCCCTCGCCAGCGAGCCAGCAAGCCTGCAGGGTGGTCAGCATGGAGGCATCCCAGAGGGCCTCGAGGCGAATGAACTTCTCCGCCGCGGCACTCTGCCGGCTGAGCCCGGCCATGTAGTCGATCGGGACGCCGGCTTCCACGAGTTGGTCGCGCGTGAAGTCGAGGGCGGCCTCGGCGAGGCCGAGCCCCATGGCCGCCGTGAGCGGGCGCGTCATGTTGAACGTCTTCATGACGCCTCGAAAGCCGCCAGAGTTCTCCTTCGAAATCGACTCGTCGCCGCCGAGCAGATTCTCCCGCGGAATGCGGCAGTCGCTGAAGACGTAGGCGGCGGTGTCGTCGGCGCGGATGCCGAGCTTCTTCTCCTTGTGGGGCACATCGAAGCCGGGGGTTCCCTTCTCGACGAGGAACGACTTGATGCCGGCGCGTCCCGCGGACTTGTCGAGCGTGGCCCACAGCACGACCGCGTCCGCGCGGAGGCCCGTGGTCACGAAGATCTTCTCGCCGTTCAACACCCACTCGTTCGTCGATTCGTCGAGGACCGCGGTGGTCGCCACGCGCGAGGGGTCGGAGCCGCAGCCCGGCTCGGTGATGGCCATCGAGAGGCAGAGATGTCCCCATTTCTGCTTCTGCTCCGGCGTGCCCGCAGCGCCGAGGGCAGCGTTTCCGAGACCTCCCCGGTCGCGATTGAGGCGCACCGTGTAGTCGCCCCAGTAGCGGATCATCGCCGTCCGCGGCAACCGACAGGCCTGCGATGTGTCGTGGGGACCGGGTTTCGGCGGCTTCGGGTGGGTCGCGTAGAACTCGTCGCTCTCGGGGAGCTTTTCGGGAGCGAGTTCGTGCTCGTTCTCGTCGTAGTAGCGCGCGTGCTTGCGGCAGATCAACGCCGCCGCTCGCTCGTAGTCGAACGCGGCCTCATCGTTCTCCGTCAGGGTGAAGTCGATCATGTTCGGTTTCCTCGGTCGGCCGGACGTCGTGCGTCCGAAAAGGGTTCGTTGAAAAGGGGCTCAGACGGCGGCAGCGCCCTCGAGGACGCTGAGGGTGCGCGCGTGACGGAACCACATCTCCACCGGGTGCTCGCGGATGAAGCCATGGCCGCCCAGCACCTGGATGCCGTTGTCGGCGATCCACATGGCCTTCTCGTTCACGTAGGTGCGCGCGAAGCGGGACTGCTTCGTGGCGTCGCGGCCGTTCTCGAGAAAGCTCGCGGCCTGCCAGACCAGGTTGCGCATCGCCTCGCACTCGATGTGCATTTCGGCCAGTCGAAAGGCGATCGACTGCTTCTTCGCGATGGGCTCGTCGAACGCGATGCGGTCCTTCGAGTAGGGCACGCAGTAGTCGAGCACCGCGCGCGAGAGCCCGAGCAGTACCGCAGTCTGCGCGACGCGGCTGTTGTTCACGATCTCGACGAGGTCGGCGCCGTCGACGCCCCCGAGCTGGTCGGCCGAGGAGACCGGCACCCGCTCGAGCTCCAGGCTCACCGTGGTGAGACCCTTCATGCCCATGTTGAGCTCCGGTTCCGAGATCGTGAGGCCCGCGGCGTCGCGGCCAACGATGAAGGCGTCGACGTGATCGTCGTTGCGCGCGAACACGAGGAAGTGACTCGCCGTGTGGCCGAAGATCACGCAGGACTTGCTGCCCGAGATCACGAAGCCGCCGTCCTTCGGCTCTGCGACCGTGCGGGGGCGCAGCGGCTCGCCGAGGGGGCCCGGCTCGACGATCGCGAGCGATGCCGTGTGGAACGATGGACCGCAGAACATCGGCAGGAACCGCTGCTTCTGGTCGTCGGTGCCGTGGTCGAGAATGGCGTTCGCGAACTGCGAGGGGACGAGGGCAGCCACGGCCAACGCGGCGTCGCCGTAGGCGAGCTCTTCGAGCACGATGGCGTTGGTCACGGCGGCGCGCGCCTCGCCGCCGCCGCCGTACTCGGTGGGGATCTGGGTGCTCGTGAGACCGAGGTCCCACAGCGTCTGTAGCAGGTCGTCGGGGATCGACGAGGTCTCGTCGCATTCGCGTCCCAGGGGGCGAATCGCGTCGGCCGCGAACTCGCGCATGGCGTCGCGAATGAGCTCCTGCTCCTCCGTCATTCCAAATGAAATCATCTCGATTGTCTCCTGCGTCGGGAGGCCGGTGCGGCCTTCCCGCGGTTGGGTCGCTGAGTGTCCCGGGTCGCGCCCGGGGGCGTCTCGCGGACAGCGGCTTCGCCATTCCGCGCGATCTGGTGGAAGTAGTGGTCGAGGGCCTCGGGCCCTCCGTCCTTGGTCATGCCGCCGCCCTCGACGACGTCGCGTGCGTCGAGGAGACCGAGGGCGACGCCGCACCACAACTTGGCGTCGGCCGTATACCGGACGTCGGCGCGCTCGGCGAAGCCGGCGCGGACCTCGCAGTGGCCGTGTTGGATCGCCACGGTAAAGACGCCGCCCCCGGAGCCGGTGAGGCGGATCTCGAAGGTGACTTCCGCATCGCGCGCGCGCTCCTCGCGCAGCAGGAAGGGGAGGGATTCAATGACCGACAGCGCGGACGTCTCCGTGAAGCGATCGGTGTCGATCTCGAGGTCGGCGATGGCGTGGTGGACCCACCAGCGCGCGATCGAGGAGATGATGGGCTCGAGGGAGCGCCCGCGACTCGAGACGGCGTAGATCGAGCGGCCGCCCGCCTCGAGGCGTTCCAGGAAGCCATCGGCGGCGAGTTGTCGCAGGCGACTCGAGAGCACGCGCGGGGCGATCCCTGTGCGCATGCGAAGCTCCTGAAAGCCCTTGGGGCCGGCGATGAGTTGGCGCACCAGGACGAGGCTCCAGCGGTCTCCGATCACTTCGAGGGCCCGGGCGACGGGGTCGAAGATCTCTGCGGGGATCGGGAAGGGGGCGCGGCGCGCACTCGAGCTGGCTATGGACTTGGGCATTGGGTGAGTATCTAATTAATACTCATCGGGATGTCAAGATGGTAAGTTGAGAGATTCGCGAAGCCGGCTGCGATTTGAACGGGGCCGCCCTGGGCCGATCAATCGGAGTCGCGCGGCGCGGCCCGGGTCTTCTTTACCTTCGACCGGCGTTTCTTGGCCTCGAGAGACCGCTCGCGCGAGGCGCGCGACGGCTTCGTCGCGACGCGCCGGCGCGCTACGCGCAGGGCGTCGCTCACGAGGTCCGCGAGGAGGGTTCGGGCGAGCGCGCGATTGCGGGACTGGCTGCGATACCGCTCGGCGTGGATCACGAGGTCGCCTCCGCGGGTGATACGCGTCGCAAGGCGCTCGAGCACGCGAGCGCGCTGGGTGTCACTCAGTGCGTTGCTGCGCACCGCGTTCCAGCGCAGAGTCACGCGGGTGCTCGTCTTGTTGACGTGCTGCCCACCCGGGCCGCTCGCGCGGCTGGCCGTCTCGCGGAGTTCTGCCTCGGGGATCACCACCCCGCGGCGCACGCGCAGATCCTCCCTGGCCATGCCCTTCCCCTCTTTGCGTTTCCACCTCGGGTCGGCGGGAAGTCACCACGAGTCGAGGGCGGGGGCAAGGGCAAGGGCAGCGCGGCCACCGAGCGCGAAAGACAGCACTCGATTCCGGCGCTGCGCGGATCGCGATCC
>JABSQW010000458.1 GCA_013215605.1 Myxococcales bacterium | reverse complement strand
GTTGGTGCGCGCCGCCACCGAAACCGGTTCCATGCCCACGGGCACCGAGGCGGAGAAGGTGAGTCCGCCGGCGCCCACGTCGAAGATCTCGACGGTGTTGTCCGGCGTGTTCACGACGAACAACTGCAACCCGTCCGGCGACAGGGTCAACGGACGGACGTGGCCGCTCTCGAAAGCGACGAAAGAGGGCTGTGCAGCGGCAAGATCCGCCCAGAACGCGACGACCAGGACGAGCAGAAGACGGCACCCGAGTCGAGGCATTCGAGGGATCCTCCGGGGAGCGCGGTGTTCAGCGCGTTGGCGGTGGGGCCAACCCCGACAATCCCAATGGCCATCCCAACGGTGCGGATGCAGCCAATACGTCCAGAGGGAGGATCGGAGACCCCTTGGGACCGCCGCCGTCACAACTTCCAGTCGATTCGAATTATATCACTCGAAGTGGCCCGGTTCACTGAGCCCCACCCCGGGGAAACACAGCTCGAACTTCCTATCTGCGATAGGACCTTGCGGAAACGCAGCTTCTTTGCCCTGTCCAATGTCTCGAGCATGCGAGAGGAGTGGCTCGAGCCGCTCGCGAACGATGCGCTGAAGGAGGGTCTGCTCTGCCTCGAAGGCGGCGAAGTTCCGATGGGGAGTCCACACCCAACACCTCTACGCGGGTTGGGGGAGTTGCTTCGAGCCCAGGCTTTCACACCCGTCTCGAGGCGCCGGACCGGTGTGCCTTCACGGCCGCAGGCTCGGGAAGGGCAGGGGCCCCTCGACGCGGGCGCACGGCAGCGCCCCACCATCGATGACGAGCGTCTGCCCGCTGACCCAGGATGCCAGCCCCGAGCAGAGGAAGATCACCGCACCCGCCATGTCGTCCGGCGTACCCAGGCGCCGGAGTGGAATGAAACGGGTCATCCCGCTCATCATCTCCTCGGGCGTCTGACCCTCCAGGTCGATGTGCCCGAGCCCCGGGGTCGGCGTGTAGTCAGGAGCGATGGCGTTGACGCGGATACCGTACGGGCCGAGCTCCGAGCTGAGCGTCTTGGTGAGGTTGATCATGCCGGCCTTCGCCGCGGAGTAGGGCGCGAATCCCGGACAGCCGCGGATTCCCTCCGTCGTCGCCACATTCACGATGCTTCCGCCGCTGCCCGCCGCAATCCAGCGTTTCGCCGCCCAGCGCGCCGCAACGAACGAGGGCTTGAGGTTCAGCGCGATCTGCTCGTCGAACTCGGAATCGTCGAACTGAATCGCCGGCTTGTGGGTCGCGGTCCCCGCATTGTTGACGATGATATCGAGGCCACCCAGCTCCTCGGAGGCCTGTTCCAGCGCACTCTCGAGACTCGCTGACGCCCGCACATCCACGCAGATCGCAGTCGACTCGTGGCCCAACTCGCGCACGCGCGCCGCGGTGCGCTCGGCGGTCTGCTCGTTGATATCCAGTACGGCCACATCGGCGCCGAAGCTCGCCAGGCCCAGGGCGATCCCCTCGCCGATTCCCTGACCGGCTCCGGTTACGAGCGCCCGCCTGCCGGTGAGCATCACGTCGGAAACATCCAACATCGCGGTCCTCCCTCGCTTGCCGATGCCCCGATGGATCGACGTGCAGCGATCTTACACTCGTTCGGGGAACGACTTCCCGCGAACCATCGACGTGGGCCGCCCGGTGATCGCCGCGCGAGAAAAACTTGAATCCGCCCATCGCTCAACCTCGACGACTGGGCTGCGAACTCGCGCATCGCCCCGCATCGGCGTCTGCTTCCCGTCACCGGTTCTGGGGTGGCAGAATCTCTACTGATGGGAACTTGCGGAAACGCAGCTCGAACTTCCGATCGACTCGAAACTTCTTCGCGGGCTCCGGTAGACTCCCCGTGTCGATGACACTCCGAATGAAAATTCCGCAACTCTGCCTGGTGCTCTGCATGCTGGCGTGCCACACGGCCCCGACCGCGGTTCCGGCCGCGGCGTCTCGCGAGATCCTCTCGACCGGCAAGAAGCTCTACTCACAGAACGACGAGGAACTCATCATCCGCGACTTCTTCGAGGATCGACGAGGGGGCTTCTTCCTGGACGTCGGCGCCGCCCACTACAAGCAGCTCAGCACGACCTTCTACCTCGAGCAGCATCTGGGGTGGTCGGGTATCGCGATCGATGCGCTCTCGCGCTACGCGCCGGGCTACGCCGACCACCGTCCGAGCACCCGATTTCTGAGCTTCATCGTCACCGATCACTCGGGGACGGAGGAGTCGCTCTACGTGGTCGCCGGCGCCGAGGGCGTGTCGTCGACCATGAAGGGCTGGACCGAGTCGTTCGCCCGGAGGTTCGGGCCGGGAGAGCCCGAGGTGACGCCCATTCAGGTTCCCACGATCACCCTGACCGAGGTCCTCGATCGCTACGCAGTCGAGCGCGTCGACTTCGTTTCGATCGACATCGAGGGAGGAGAGTTCCAGGCGCTGGACGGGTTCGACCTGGACCGGTTCAAGCCCGAACTCTTGTGCATCGAGTCGGGCACGCCGGTGCGCGCGCGCCTCGTAGCGGCGCTCGCCGAGCGGGGGTATCGGCCCATCGAGAAGTATGCGGCGTACGACCCTGTGAACGTCTACTTCACACGAGCCGAGACCGGCGCCGACTGAGACGGTCTGGGCGGTCCCTAGCCGGGCGGGGCACGCGGACAGCGCTGTGCTTCTGAAAACGCAAGAAGCTGGAGGGCTGGCGTTAGGCAAGGCCGAGCAAGGATTTCCGTTCTCAGGTCATTCAATGTCGAGCGCTGCAGCTCTCGAATCGACGAAGTAGCGACCCGCTGCAATTTTCTTCATCGCATCATCGCCAGAGTAGAAATCCACGCTGTACTCGCCTTCGGGCCACCCACTCTCCTTGTCCAGCCACACGTAGTTGTAGTCGGCCTCTCGTTGAATCGGATATCGATCGAACAGCAAGATCTCCGGGTCGTCCGTCCGATACCACTTCACGAAGACGTCGTCGTCGCGATACTCCTCCATGGGAAAGACGGCGTAGATCTTTCCATCGCTGGCGAAGCGCTCTTGTGCCAATTCGGCGATGTTCTGCGGGTTCACCGATTGCGAGAACTGTACGTGTGCCAGACTGGCGGTCTCTGGTGCCCCGAAACCGATGACGCTGTCCAAGGCGACCTCCGTAACGCGGCGTGTGAAGGCCCGCAGATCGCGAATCTCATCGAGGTCCCCTTCCGTCAGGCTGGTCAGGCTCGTGAGGGAAGAGCGCAACTCGCGATCGCTCATCGCGTCGATCACGACTCCCAATATCTCTGCCGGATCCCCTCCCCATTCCGCCAGCGCCCGGACGAGTTCTGCCCGAGGATGCCACCAATCCACCAGCCGGTCTCTTTCCTTCAGCGCAGCAACCCATTCCTCTCTTCCAGCCCGCTTGTCGGTTACAACGGATTCCGGTGGGGTCGGTACGTCTGACGTTCTGGTTAGCGAGGCGGTCTGCGGCGGCATTGAGCTTGCTGCGGCATCAAGGGGAAAAGAGGGCGAGGGAGCCGTCGCTCGTCCTACCCACACGCCAAAGAGCAGAATGAGAAAAGCCGACGCAACGGATTGTAGGCGTTGACGGCTCAATGAATCAGCAGCGTCACGGTGAGAATCGAAACAATGGCCCGTTCGAAGTGTGACATCTTCGCCCCTTCCCCGAGTGTCTCACAGCCCTACCGTGGTGATCTTAGCGCGCAGGAAATCGGTCTGGAACGCCAAACCTCGCAGAGAATCGCCTCATAGGACCACGGCAACAGATACGCACACATCGGGTCGATTGCAGATAAGAAAATCAAATCTCCACCGGTCGGTGAAGATAGGATGGTGCTCGCCGGGAAGCATTTCTGCGTGGGAGATCCTCCTGTCGATCGATTCGTTGCCACGTCTAGAGGCCTATCAATGGCGATAAAACTCGCTCAGTCTTCGGTTCTGTGTCTTGGCATCCTCCAGATGGTGTCCTGCGGAGGAGATCCCTCGGGTAGCTCGGCGCCGGTTCCGCCGGGACTGGATACTTCCGGCAAGATCGCCTTCGTGTCCGATAGAACCGGAGATCTCGAGGTCTTGATCATGAATTCTGACGGCACCGGTTCGGAGACGAATCTCACCGATCGCAGTGGCGACGATGATGCACCTTCATGGTCCCCCGATGGCACCAAGATTGCCTTCACATACGACGACCATAGCTCCGCGCCTTCTAAAATCTCGCTGATGGATGGCGATGGGGAAAATCTGCAGGACCTCCCCAACACCGGTCCTGATCAAAGAGGCGGAGAAGAAATACGGTGGTCCCCTGATGGCCGCAAGATTGCGTTTCAAAGCGAAGCTCAAGCAGGAGACAGTGAGGATGTCTATGTGTTGGATTCAGACGGGAGCAATTTCATGAATCTGACGATGCGTGACACGATCCCTGATCGTACCCCTCGATGGTCTCTCGGCAGCAACAAGATTCTCTTTAGTTCCGACCAAGATGGCAATCGCGAAATCTACATAATGAATGCCGACGGAACTGGCCCTGAGAGGCTTACCAACCATACCGCGGCGGATGAGAACCCGAGATGGTCACTCGATGGATCCGAGATCTTCTTCCAGTCCGACAGAGACGGGAACACAGAGATCTATGTGATGGATACGGATGGCAACACCGATGATGCCGAGAACCTCACCAATGACCCTGCGACCGATGACGAGCCTGAATTGTCACCCGACGGCACCAAGATTGCGTTCGAGTCCGACAGAGACGGGAACATAGAGATCTATGTGATGGATACGGATGGCAACACCAATGATGCCGTGAACCTCACCAATGACCCTGCGACCGATGACGAGCCTGAATTGTCACCCGACGGCACCAAGATTGCGTTCGAGTCCGACAGAGACGGGAACATAG
>JABSQW010000457.1 GCA_013215605.1 Myxococcales bacterium | reverse complement strand
GGCGAAGCCCCGCGATCCCCTCGGCCGCCTGCGCGAGATCATCGCCGCCTGGCCCGAGACCGACGAGCGCATTTCCCACGGCTCACCCACCTGGTGGGGGGGCAAGAAGACCTTCGCGACCTTCCACGACAACCACCACGGCGACGGCCGCGTCGCCGTCTGGCTCAAGTCGAGCTTCGAGATGCAGTCCGACCTCGTCGAAAACGACCCCGACGCCTTCTTCGTCCCCCCCTACGCCGGCCCGAGCGGCTGGGTGGGAATCCGCCTCGATCGCGAGGTCGACTGGGCGATGGTCACCGCGCTTCTCGAAGCGGGCTACCGGATGGTGGCCCCGAAGCGCGCGATCGAGCTCCTCGACGAGGGCTGATCCGACGACGCGGGGGTCATCGAATCGCCCGCAGCTCGACCCGCGAGCGACCGTGATCGCTGAAGACGTTGCGCCCAGTGCGGCGGAGCTCCTTCAGCTTCTCCTCGAGCCGCGTCCGTTCCGGGTGGGGGTGGGGGGGCCAGCCGAGCTTCCGCGCGCAGCCTCGCGAGTCGCCGCGATCGACCAGGCACACTGAGAAGGCGACGCGTCGCCGCAGCGTGGTCTCGACCGCCCTCGCGTCGGTCGGCTTCGGACGCGCCTCTGCGGCAATCGCTGCGAGACACAGGAGCGCCGGGACGAGCAGCCTCCCTCGAATGCGCGGCGCCCATCGAGACGCGAGAAAGATCGCGAGCAGACCCGACGCCGCCAGAGTGGAATAGCGCGACGCATACAGGGCCTGCTCGCCCATGCAGGCGCGCCCCGCAACGACGGTCGCGACGAAGAGGAGGGAGACGCCGGCGAGCAACGCGACGACGAGGGCATCGCTCGCGCGCTCTTCGGATCGCCAGGCGCGAAGAACGGCGGCGGTCGCCACGCTCGCCACGCCCAGCAGCAGCAGCGCCGCCAGCAGTCGACCCAAGGGCCCGTGGCCCGATCCCACGACGCGCCCGAAGGGAAGACCCCAGGCCGCTGCGGCACCGAGGACCCCGCCGACCTGGCAGTCGCTCGTTGCCTTCGCCACCCCCCAGCCGAGGAAGAAGCTGCCCATCACGCCAACGGCGACGATGAGCGCCGCCGCCAGGGCACGGCGCTCTGCCACCCCGCCCCGATTTCGCGCCAGTTCGAGGGCGAGCCCACCGGGAATCACGACCCCCAGGAACAACCCGAAACCGGTGTGGACAGCGAGCAGGTCGAGCAAGAGCAGGGTCGCGAGCCGCACCCGGAGATTCCGGAGCGTGAGCGTCCAGCCGCACAGCATCACGAGCAGCAGCGGCAGCGCGCTGTGCGCGGGGTTGGGGATGCCGACGATCGTCTGGAACTGACCGAGACCCAGCAGCAGCACCGGAATCGCCGTGTCCCAGGCATCCAACGGGCCGAAGAGCCTGCGCTTCAGCAGCAGCGCCACGAGGGCGGCGAGCACGATGCAAGACGCGGTCGCGTGCGCGATCGCAACGCCATCCCACCCGCTCGCCGCAAGGACCGGCGCGAGAAGCCATCCGCCGAGACCCTGGCGGTGCGGTCCGTGCTGATGCCGGAACTGCTCGAAGCTGCTCTCGGCGTCGAAGAAGCCGGAGAGGAAGTCCCACTGGTCCTGGACGAAGATCGTCGCCGCGTACTCCTGCGTAAAGAGCAGCATTCGCACGGACAGCACCAACCACACGACAACGGGGATCAGCCCGCCGAGCCGCTGCCCGTACCGCGCGGGTTCGAGGGGTCCTCGGCCCGTCCGGGCGTTCACGCCTGGCGTTCGTCCACGTGCCATCGAGCTCTCCGAGTCGTCGGGTCTATTCGAGCACGCCAGCGATCACGAGTTCGCTGATACGATCGTCTCCGTAGCCCAGGATTTCCTTCAGGACTTCGTGGTTGTCGCGCCCCAGCACGGCGAGCCCGTCCCGAACCCTTGCCGGCGTGCGAGACAGCTTCGTGCGAGTCGATTCGACGATGGCACCGCCGTCGCCCCGCTCGATGAAGTGACCCCGCGCCTGTAGCTGCGGGTCGGCGATGAGTCCAGCGGAATCGAGAACCCCGTGGGCGGGGATGCCGTGCTCCTGGAGGGCAGCCTCGAGTTCCCTGACCTCCCAGCGCAGCGTGTGTTCGTTCAGCTCGCGATCGAGAAGATCCGCGTTCTCGCGGCGTGCCCGGGCCGTGGCGAAGCGAGAGTCGCTCGTCAGCAATTCGCAGCGGAGCACTCGACAAAGCGTTTGCCACTGCGCGTCGCCCTCCACCGCAATGGCGACCCAGACATCGTCTCCCGCGCATCGGTAGCTCCCGTGAGGTGCGAAGAGGAGGTCGCGGTTGCCCGCTCGGGTGGGATCGCGGCCGTTGACCGAGCAATCGAGAAGCGCGGGCGCGAGAAAGTGAAGTGCCGCTTCCGCCTGCGAGACATCGATGTGCTGGCCTTGCCCGGTGCGCCTGCGGTGTTCGACCGCCGCGAGCAGTGCGGTCGCGCAGAATTTGGGCGCGACGTAATCGGTGTACGCGCCAAACGGCCCCGCCGGCGGCCGATCCGGCCAGCCCGTCAGATCGAAGAAGCCGGCGATCGACGCGGCGAGATTTCCGTAGCCCGCAAACGCCGCGAGCGGCCCGGTCTGTCCCATCAGGCTCGTGCTGAGCAGGATCAGGTCCGAACGGATCTCTCGCAGCTGCTCGTACCCCCAACCCATGCTCTCGAACTTGCCCGGCGCGAACGACTCACAGACGATGTCCGACCACGCGACCAGGTCTTCGATCACCGGGCGGGCCTCGGGCTTCGACAGGTCGATGGCGAGCATGAGCTTGCTCGCGTTGCACGCGTGAAACAGCGAAGACTGATCGATGTCGGGCTTGCCGCCGACGTAGGGCCGCATGGTCCTGCACGCGTCGATATGGGTGCCGGACTCGACGCGAATCACGGTGGCGCCGTAGTCCGCGAGGATTCTCGAGGTCATCGGCCCCGCGATCGCCCACATGAAGTCGAGGACCTTCATACCGTCGAGGGGCCGCGACCCGCTTTCACCACTCGGCTCGGAACGCTTCGGCACCTCCGCGTTCCATTCCTCCATCACCTGCTCGGTGTGCTCACCCAGCCCCGGCGCCGGTTTCGATTCCCTGGACTTGCTTCCACTGAAGCGCGCGAAATGGCCCGGCATCCGGGCCCGACCCCGGCCATCGGGGCGCACTTGTTTGGGGAAGAATCCACGAGCCTCGAGCTGCTCGCTCGCCAACACATCCGCCGGGTTCGAACAGGGCGCAATCAGCAGCCCGTGGGTCATGGCTGCGTCGAGCAACTGCGC
>JABSQW010000456.1 GCA_013215605.1 Myxococcales bacterium | reverse complement strand
CTGGCGGCATCGACTGGTCGGATTGGACCCCGTCGATCACGGTCGGTGTCGGCATCATGTCGAGCGACGTCTCGAGCTCGATCTTCGGCGGGTTTGCCGCCCAGCCGGCCTTCGATTTCAACCCCATCGCCGAACCGAATTCCGCGACGGACATCTATGGCAGGGCCAACGGTGACTACTGCGACTCCCGGAAGAATCTTTTCGAAATAAGAGACAACTCAACCTCGTTCAGCTGCGTGTTCGATCTGACGGAGAGCAAAAGCTTCACGATCGCGAGCGCCGTCGTTCCGATCGGCCTCGAACTCAAGGGACCCGTCCTTCCGAATCTTCCCGGCGGCGGTCGCCTCTTCTTCCAGGGCGGCTTCGGCTTCCCGCAGAAGTCGATCAAGGAGTATGCCGTCGTTCGGGGGAACAAAAAGGTAACCCCGGGCGGCACCGTTCTCAAAGACCTCTTCAAGCTTACGGAGCTCGAGACCTACACGACCGGTGAGAGCAAGGGGCTTTGGTGGGCCGGCGCTGGACTCGCCTTCACGATTCCGTTCGGCGAGTACGACATCACCGTCAAACCGTCGATGAACTACTACGGTGACATACTCAAGCACACGGTCACTCACTTCGAAAAGATCGCCGACTTCCCCCTCGAAAACATCAATCCCATCACCGGGGGAGTGCTCAAGCGGTTCCGGACCGTGCACCGGGATACGACCACCTTCCACGCCGTCGCACCCGGCCTGGGCTTCGATGTCGAGCTCGGACGTCGTGGGCCCATCGCCGTGGGCGTCTACATCAACGCACTCGTTGCGCTCTTCCTGTCGGACCGCACGATTTCGTTCTCGCAGATCAGCCAGCCGATTCCGGGTCGTCCCACCTTGGGCATCCCCAACTCCGCGCTGCTCTCCGAGTTCGATCCGAGGGTCTTCGACCATCTTGGCAACGTTCGACTGCCACCCTTCGGCCCGGGCCAACCGAACCAAGCCGCCGTCGAAGGCGTCCCGGGCCGGGGCGAGGTTCGCCAGGTGTACGACCGCTATTCGATCGTGGCCCACGGGGGCATCATGTTCACCTGGGTTGGCGATCGCGACTAGCGCGGCGGCGTGTCCCCCAATGCGTTCCCCTCGGAGACTTCCGGCCGGGACTGGATCGATCGCGCGACGCTAGTCGCCATCTTCACGGCGGTCGCCGCCCTTTCGCTCCACAAGATCATCGCGCTCGACTTCTGGTGGCAACTGACGACGGGCGGTTGGATCCTGGAGAACGGCTTTCCGCGCATCGACCCGTTCAGCTACGGGTTTCCCGATCGCGATTGGATCGAGCTGCGCTGGCTCTACTACGTACTCTGCTTCCAGGTCGCCGAGGCCTTCGGCCTGAACGGACTGATCCTGGCGAAGTGCGCAGTGATCCTCACAGCCTTCGGAGTGCTCGCCGTCGCCTTCCGTGCGCGCGAGGGGTGGATTACGAGCGCGGGGCTCTTGATGGTCGCCGTCCTGATCTATCCGCGTTTGCGATTGCGCCCGGAGGTCATGAGCTTCGTATGGCTCGCCACGACGCTCCTGTGCCTCGACCGCTACCGGCGCAACGGCCCCATCGCTTGGCTCGTCGCACTGCCCGTCGTGCAGATCCTCTGGGCCAACACGCACACGCTCTGGGTGCTCGGCCCGGTGCTGATTTGGACCGCCGTCATCTGCGAAACTCTGCAGAAGCTGCTGTCGACTCGATTCGTCTGGCTCGCCGGCGAAGGGCACGCCATCGAGGGAATCCGTCTCCGGCGGCTCACCGTTGCCGCGATCGCCGTCTCGTCGTGCGGTCTCGCCACACCGTACTTCCTCGAGGGGGCGCTCTACCCGATTACCCTCTGGCAACAGATTCGCGCGGGGAGTGAGCTCTCGCTGTTGATCCACGAGCTCCGCAGCCCGCTGCTCGACGCGCGATACAACTTCCACTACATCGCCTATCTGACGGTGATGTGGCTTTCCGCCGCGTCGTTCCTGCTTCGACCCGATCGCTTCGTGCTGACGAGGCTCGCGTGGTGGGCGGGCTTCCTGCTGCTGTCGCTGCTATCCGTCCGCAACCTGTCGCTCTTCGGCTTCATCGCGGCTGCGGTCACCGTGGCCCATCTGCGTGACTGGACCGAAGAGCCGCAGTCCACACCGCCCGACGGTCTGCGTCGCTGGATTCCCCGCGCCGCGCGGTCCACAGCTGCGCTGCTCTCGATCTCACTGACCGCGGCCGTCGTCACGGACGCGTTCTGGGTCGAACAGAACTACCCCCACCGCTTCGGCTTCGGCGTCGAAGAGTCTCGCTTCCCGGTCCGCGCCATGGCGTACGTGAAGGAGCAGGGAATTCCGACTCCGGTACTCAGCAATCTCGGCGAGGGGGGGTACATCCTCTACGCAGAGGGCGAACGCAGCGTGTATGTCGACGGCCGACTCGAAGTCTATGGTCAGGAGGTCCTCGCCCGCGTGCTCCCGGAGCTGGCGGATGCCGAGCGCTTCCGCGCCATTGCCGACGAATACGAGATCGACACCGCCGTCCTGTCCGTTTCCTGGGCACACGACGCGATCAACGGCCTCGAGCAACGGCCCGACTGGGTGGCCGTCTACTTCGACCCCTCCTACATCGTGTACGTGCGGCTGAATGCGCAGACCCGTCCCCTGCTCGAGAGGCTCGCGATCCGCTGGGATCGCCCCGAGCGCAAGAGCAGTCGTCCGCCCGCGTTCGTCACGCCTCCCGATTGGCTCGAGGGGTTCGTGCCGCGGGTCGCCGACATCGACCCGCTCGACAGGCTCGGTCGGCTATTCATCATGATGGGCGCTCTTCCGGCCGCGCGCGACAGTTTCGCGGAAGCGTCGCGAATCCGACCCGACCTGAAGCGTCTGTGGCTTCACCTCGGCCTCCTGCAGGAAGTGCTCGGAGAGCCGGAATCGGCCGCCGCATCCCTCGCGCACGTCGACTCCGGCACCCTCGAGCGCGAGAAGATCGCGGAGGTACGCAGCGGCCTTCGCATCAAGCGCACCGCGGGTTGTCGTGCGGCAGCCGCGCGTCCCGGCGACTACAACGACGCGCCGGACCGGTTGTTCGATCTCGGGGCCTGCTACGAGTGGCTGGGCGACGCGGCGCGCGCACGCACCGTCTTCGAGGCGCTGCTCGCGGTATCACCGGCGCACGCGAAAGCCTCGGCCGGACTCGCTCGGCTCGCGACGGTCTCACCGTGAGCCGCCCCGGCTCGCGCTGGGGTGAGCTGTTGACGACCGTCGCGGTCGGAATCGTCTTCACGCCGGTGTTGTGGGCGATCGGGGGCGAATCCGACTACACGGTTCACGCGGGGGAAGCGCAGTACTGGTCGGAGCACGGCACTACGCGGATCCCTCTCCCCAACTTCCTGTTCGCGGGTCTGGCCGTGGTCGCGCACGCCGTGATTCCGGTGGTGGGCTTCCTCGGCTCGGCGCTCGCCGTGGCCCTCGTTGCCCAGATCACGCTCGGCGTTCTCTTGTTTCGCGCGCTATCTCCCGAAGACGCGGTCGCTCCGCCCATCGCCACCGCGCTCCTCGCGCTGAGTCTGATGCTCATCATGCCGGTCAACCTCTTCACCGCGCCGTCGCACAATCTCTACTTCGGCTATCTCGCGCCAAGTCCCCACCACAACCCGACGCTCGTGCTCCTGAAGCCGCTGGCGTGGCTCGCGTTCGTCGCGGCCACGCGCACGTTCGCGGCTCCGCTCGCGACTTCGAGTCCGGGGCGGCTCACCGCGACGGCGCTCATCGTGGCGCTCGGCACACTCGCGAAGCCGAATTTCACGATGGTTCTCCTGCCCTCTCTGGCGCTCGCCTTGGGGCTCGGTTGGCGGCGCGGCGCCGCGGTCGACGCCCGCGCGTTCTGGCTCGGGTTCGCGATTCCGGGCGCCGGCGTGCTTGCCGCCCAGTACGCGGTGACCTTCTCTGCGGCTCAGGTCGCACACCCGTCGAACGTCGAGAGCGGCATCGCATTCGCCCCCCTGGCGGTCATGCGGGCGCTGTCGCCCGAGGGCCTCGGTGCGAAGTTCCTTCTATCGGTCCTGTTTCCCGTGTCCGTGGTCGCCGCATTCCCAGGCGAGGCGCGCCGCGACCCAACCCTCG
>JABSQW010000455.1 GCA_013215605.1 Myxococcales bacterium | reverse complement strand
GCGCAGGAGTTCGCTACTCATACCGCAACGCCTCGACGGGATCGATGCGCGCGCCCTGCCGACTCGGCAGCAGCGTCGCGCCAAGCGCCAGAACCATCGCGAGCGCGACCGCGATCCCGATCTGTGACACGTCGAGCTCCGCGGGCAGCGTCGAGAACTGGTAGACGCTGGCCGGCAGCGTGTCGATGCCCGTGAGCATCTCGATCTGACGCTGCACCCACGCGATCTGCCCCGTTACGGAGATACCCGCGACGACACCGAGCGCAGTGCCGACGAGCCCGATGAGCGTGCCTTCGATGGCGAAGATGCGCTCGATGCTGTCGTCCTCGGCGCCCATCGCCTTCAGGATCGCGATATCGCTCGACTTCTCCATGATCATCATCACGAGGGTCGACACGATCGAGAACGCGGCCACCACCATGATCATGGCGAGCAGGATGAACATCATCACCCGCTCGCTCTTGAGAGCCTGGAAGAAGGCCGGAAAGAACTCCTTCCAGTCGCGGGTGTAATAGGGGAAGCCGAGCGCGGTCTGCACTTCGTCTGCGACCCGGCGCGAGCGGTAGAAATCGGTGGTTCGCCCCTCGATGCCGTCGACGACGTTCTGCGTGCGCCGGAAGTCCTGGGCGGCGGTCAGGCTCACGTAGGTGAACATCTCGTCGTACTGGAAGAAGCTCGACTCGAAGACCCCGACCACGCGAAAGCGCGTCAGACGCGGCGCCGGACCGAGGGGTGTCTGGGGACCGCCAAACGGAGAGATCACCACGAGTTCATCGTCGAGCGCGACGCCGAGGGCGCTCGCGAGTTGACTGCCGATGATGATTCCGGCGTCGCCACGCTCTTCCGATTCGGCCTCGGCGAGCGACGCGATCGAGCCGCTGATGACGTCGTTCTCGAGATCGGTGACGCTGCCGACCCGCGCCGGGTCCACGCCGCGTACGCGCACCGCCATGATCTCGCCGGAGCCGCCTCGCACCATCCCCTCGGCGTCGAGATACGGCGACGCCGCGACCACCTCGGGAATGGCCTCGACCTTCTCGACCAGCGCCTCGTAGTCGCCAAAGGAGCCAAGTCCGCTGTGCACGGTGAAGTGCGCGCGGTTGCCGATGATCTCATCGCGCCAGGTGCGCTCGAAGCCGTTCATCACCGACAGCACCGTGATGATCAGCCATACACCAGCGGCGATGCCCAGCACGCAGATGCCGGTGATGACGGAGATGAACGTCTGGCGCCGCTTCGCAACGAGATAGCGGCGCGCGATGAACCACTCCACGCCGCCGCGGGTGTCGAGGAGCCCCGCGGTGGCGAGCGGCAGGAGCCCGAGGAGCACGAGCATGGCCAACGCCCCGATGAGCGCGCCACCCGCAGTGGAGACGTCGACCTGGGGCCCATCGAGGAGCAGCGCGAGCAACACACCGGGAACCAGAGACCCCGTGAGCACCCAGGCGAGGCGCTCGCCGGTCGGCGCGCCGCCGCGGACCCGAAGACCCACCGACACGACAAGGACGACGAGCAGCGGCGCTAGTGCGAAACCGATCTGCGCGCTCCCACCCACTACGAGCGCGTAGCTCGAGCCCAGCACGGCGAGAACGAGGTACGCGAGGGTAGTCGAGCGAAAGTTGCGAAGAACGATCCAGACCACGCCGCTGACGAAAACAACGGCGACGAGTCCGCCCCCCGAGGCACCGGCGAGCGCGCGGAGTCGGATGAGCATCGGCTCGACGGCCAACTCGGGCGCGCCCCACTGCAGGGCGGCCACGCCGACGACCACCGACCAGACGCCCGCGACGAGGAGCCGGCTGCGCAGGGTCGTGGATACGCGTGCGAAGCGCTCGAGGGCCACCACAGCCGAGCCCACGAAGAGCAGCGCGAGCGCGCTGATGCCGAGGGCGATCGTCACGATGAAGCTGAGGGCAACGGTCCCGCCGGCCGCCGTGAGTAGCTCCCAGAGCATTGCACCCAGCGCCTCCATCAGCTGCCGCCCGATTCGGGACGCAGGTGCGGAAACAGGATCACCTCGCGGAGGTTCGGGGCGTCGGCGAGCACCATGACGAACCGGTCGATTCCGATTCCGAGTCCCCCTGTCGGAGGCAGGCCGTACTCGAGCGTCAAGAGGTAGTCCTCGTCGAGGGGATGAGCTTCTTCGTCGCCAGCGGCGCCGGCCGCCCGCTCGGCTTCGAGCCTTGCTCTCTGATCGTCCGGATCGTTGAGTTCGCTGAAGGCGTTTCCGATCTCCATTCCCCCAATGTACGGCTCGAAACGCTCGACGAGGGCCGGATTCTCGGGGGATCGCTTGGCGAGCGGCGAGAGCTCCACCGGGTACTCGGTCACGAAGGTGGGTTCGAGGAGCCTTCGTTCGGCGTGATCGCTGAACAGATCGTCGACGAGCCTCGCCCAGGAGGTGGCCTCGCCAGTACCGAGCCCCTGGGCCACGACCTCCCTGCGAAGGGACTCGAGGTCGGAGAGCTCGGTGAAGTCGAGACCGGTGGCTTCGAGAACGGCGTCCCGCAACGTCACGCGATGCCAGCGCGCGAGGTCGATGGGCGTGCCGCGGAACTCCATCTGGGTCGACCCTACGACCCGCTTCGCGACGTCCGCCAGCATCTCCTCGGTAAGCTGCATCATGTCGCGGTGGTCGGCGTAGGCCTGGTAGCACTCCATCATCGTGAACTCGGGGTTGTGCTTTCGCGACACGCCCTCGTTGCGGAAGTTGTGAGAAATCTCGTAGACGCGGTCGAGGCCACCAGCGACGAGACGCTTGAGATACAGCTCGTCGGAAATGCGCAGGTAGAGCGTCTGGTCGTAGGTGTTGTGGTGCGTCGTGAACGGCCGGGCCGCAGCACCGCCGTAGAGGGGCTGGAGCGCGGGGGTCTCGACCTCGAGGAAACCCCGCCCGTCGAGGAACGCCCGCATCGCCGATACGGCCCGACTGCGCAGAAACGCGATGCGCCGCGCGTCCTCGTTCACGAGCAGGTCGAGGTGACGCCGTCGAAAACGCGTCTGGACATCCTGCAGCCCGTGCCACTTCTCGGGCATGGGGCGCAGGCTCTTCGCGAGGAGCTGCGCCGCGCGGATGTCGAGGGTGAGCTCCTCGGTGCGCGTGCGCCAGAGCGGGCCCTCGACGTGCACGAAGTCGCCCACGTCGAGGGCCTTCACGAACGCAAAGAGCTCCGGCTCGACGTTCTTCTTCTGCACCGAGAGCTGCAGGCGGTGGCCGTCCTCGAGGAGCGATAGGAACACGAGCTTGCCAATCGAGCGCACGGCCATGACGCGGCCGGCGAGTCCGATCACCGAGGGGTCCGCGTCGAGCTGTTCGCCGCTCACACCGCCGAACCGCTCCTGCACCTCGGCGATGCGAACCCGGTCGCCCACCCTCGCGGGAAACGGATCCACCCCGCTCTCGCGCAGAGCGACGAGCCTTTCTCGCCTCGAATCGATCTCACTCACGACGTCTCTCCAATACCGCTCGCCTTTTGCAGGAGCGTTGCACGGATGAAGGGATCGAGCGCCCCCTCGAGCACGGCATCGACGTTGCCCGTCTCGACGCCCGTACGGTGATCCTTCACGCGCTGCTGCGGGTGAAGAGTGTAGGACCGAATCTGACTGCCGAAGTCGATGGTACGCTGCTCGCCCCGAGCCGCGGCCATCGCTTCCTCGCGCTCGCGCCGGGCCCGCTCGAACAGGCGCGCGCGCAGCACCTTCATCGCCGACGAGCGGTTCTTGTGCTGAGAGCGTTCGTTCTGGCACTGCACCACGATACCCGTCGGGATGTGGGTGAGGCGCACGGCCGAATCGGTCTTGTTGACGTGCTGCCCCCCGGCGCCGCCCGCGCGGTACGTGTCGACGCGCAGGTCCTTCTCGTCGATCTCCACCTCGATGGTGTCGTCGATTTCGGGAACGACGGTGACGCTGGCAAACGCCGTGTGGCGCCGCGCCTGGGAGTCGAAGGGTGAGATGCGCACGAGGCGGTGAACACCCTCTTCGGCCTTCGCGTAGCCATACGCGTAGGGTCCAGCCACGGTAAACGTGACGCTGCGGATACCCGCCTCTTCGCCGGCCTGCGAGTCGAGCACCTCGACCTCGTAGCCGCGCCCGTCCGCCCAACGCGCGAACATGCGCATCAGCATCTCGGCCCAGTCGCACGCGTCGGTGCCGCCGGCGCCGGAGTTGATGGAGAGGATGGCGTTCGACACGTCGTGCTCGCCGCCGAGGAGCGCGCGCAGCTCCGCGTCGTCGAGCTCGCCAGAGGCAACGTCCAGCTTCGAGGCGGCCTCGGCGCGGGTCTCTTCGTCGTCTGCTTCCGCGGCCAACTCGAGGAGCACCTCGGTGTCGCCGAGTCCGCTCTCGAGCGCGTCGAACACGGCGATCTCGCGGTCGAGCACCGCCTTCTCTCGCAGGATCTTCTCGGCCTGCTCGCGGTCGTTCCAGAGATCGGGGCGCGCCGTCTCGGCCTCGAGGGCCTCGAGGCGGCGTCTCAGTCCATCGGGGTCAAAGACGCCCCCGGAACTCGTCGAAACGCGCGCGCAGGGCGCGCAATCGTTC
>JABSQW010000454.1 GCA_013215605.1 Myxococcales bacterium | reverse complement strand
GCGACCCGCACGGAAGCGCTCGTGAAGGTCCTCTTCACCTTTACGTTCTAGTATCCTCTTCCCATGATCGACGTCACTCCGTTGAAAGCGCCGTTCGGGGCCGAAGTTCGCGGCTGGGAGCCGGGACGCGCTCTGACGGATTCTGAAGAAGAAGTGCTTCGCAAAGCGCTGCACACGTACGTGCTGCTCGTACTGCGCGGCCATCCGCGTCCGAGCAACGAGGAGTTCGCGCGCCTCGGCGAGGGCTTCGGTGAGCTCTTCGGAGGGGGTGAGAGCTACGGGCTCGCGTCCGACAGTCGCGATGTGCTGCGCATCTCGAACGAACTCGACGCCGAAGGCTACGAGGTGGGCTACGCGGGATCGGGCTATCTCCCCTGGCACACCGACTACTCGTTCCGGGAACGCGCCGCGAAGGAGACCCTGCTCGAGGCGGTCGTCCTCCCCGAGAACGGTCCGCGCACCCACTGGGTCGACATGTACACGGCGTACGAGCAGCTCGATCCGGAGCTGAGAGAGCGCATCCGCGGACTCATCGGGCGCCACGACCCCTACGCGTCCGCGCGACATATCCCCGCCGAAGTCCTCCGCGCTCCCCAGGCGTACGGCCAGCGCATGAACCCGAACGCGCATCTCCCCTATGAGGACGTGCCGGTTCCGCATGCGCTCGCGCGCGTGCATCCCGAGTCGGGACGCACGGCCCTCTACGTCTCCACGTTCGTCGGCGCCGTCGACACGCTCTCGGGGGACGAGGCGCAGGACCTCGTAAGAACACTCCTCGACCACGCGCTCCGACCCGAGTGGACCTACAGCCACGAGTGGCGCGGGGGCGACCTCGTCGTCTTCGACACCGTCGGCACCATCCACTCGCGCGACAACTTCGAACCCGACGCGACCCGTTCGATGCGTCAGATGTCGACGTTGCTGCCGGCTTGAGCGGGGGCCGCTGGGAGTTTCTCTCTACCGGTAGAGGAACGCATCCGCGGTCTTCTTCGGCGGACGCAGCCGCGGGAACGCTCCGAAGCTGAAGTCGCCGAGGTTGCCGCGCAGTACCAGGTCGAACGGCAGGATCGACTCGCGTGCGCGCACCATGCCGTAGCGCTCGCGCATCCCCTGGTAGACGAAGTCCGACTCGGCGCCGGGGCGCCAGTCGGGCTCTTCGAGGAGGCCCAGGCGGGCGCGTTCGAAGAAGACATCGCGCTGGGCGTCAGGGATCAGGGTGGCGTCCCGGTCGAGGAGCGAGTTTCGATAGGAGGTCTCTTCGAGGAGTGACACGAGGCGGGCGAAGCGGCCGTTGGGCAGGGTCTCGTGGGCTGTGCGGGGCGGATCATCCTCGTCGCCGCTCTCGTTCAGGAACGACAGCTCGATGCGGCGGCCGCCCAGAAAGGCCACGCCGTCCGGGTGGAGCTCGCCGTTCGCGGGATTCTCGTCGAGCAGCTGCGGCGCGATTCCGAGGCCGCGCGGCCCGGCGACGTCGCGGTTCTCCTGGAGGAAGCCGCGGGTCACACGGATTCGTGTGGGTGTGGTGTTCTGCGCGAGCGCCCTGGCGTTGTGTCCCGCCTGTCGACCGGCCGGCGTGTCGGGGTAGTCGCTCGCGACGCGTCGGTACATCGCGATGCGGAGCGCGCGGTTCTGCTCCCACTCGGCGGCCGAGAGAGACTGCTCGGCGGCCTTCTTTTCGAGCGTCGCGAGCTTCTTGTGGCTCAGATCTCGCGCTTCGAGAGCAACCATGTGGGCCGAAACGAAATTGCCGCGCTGCGCCTCGAAGCCGATCAGCCAGCTCCGCAGCTCGTCGACGTGATCGCCGTCCTCGCGCCGCGCGAGGTAGCGGCGCGCGTGCACGGCCGTGATACGCGCCGAGGGGAGGGGCTTCTCGAAGGGCCACTGGACGAGGCGGATCGGCAGACCGATCAGACTCTGCGCCATGGCGGGCAGCTCGATGAGCCACGACAGGCTCATGGGGAGGCTCCTGATCATCGGCCCGTTCCGGTAGGCGCCGACCCACAGCCAGCGGAAGCGACCCCAGCGATCGCGACTTCGCGCGCGCACGAACGCGTTGTAGGGGTGGTTGGCGGGGTTCAGGAGCTGCTGGGCGTGGCGCGCCATGTTGGTGTGCGCCGGTTCGCCCGTTTGCGCGATCCGTCGGATTTCCTGCCAGAGAGGGGCTTCGGAACCGCTCTCCGCGAGGTGGATCGCATGGGCGAATCGCGCTTCGTCGGCGAGGGGACCGCCGGGATCCATTTCGAAGAGCGCGCTCGCATGGCTCGCGACGTCGCCGTCGGGAGAGAGCAGGGCGATGGCGAGCGAACGCGCCTCGGCGGAAGGAACGTTGGCGCCGGTTGGTGCCTCGAGACTCCGCCGCTGGCCCGCTCGCTGAGCGAGGAGTTGCTCTGCCGCGCGATCGCGCAATTCGGTGGCCACGACGTCCTCGGGCCAGTGTTGGAGCGCGCGGCTCGCGTACGTGAGCGCGCGTCGCGGCTGACCGCTGTCGAGAGCGGTCTTTGCGCGCGCGATCGCTCGATCGCGCTGCGTCGCGGCCCAGCGCTTGCTCGCCTCGTCGATCTTGCCCCTGATCTCGCCGACTCCGGGCGCGTCGGGGTTGCGCTCGACGTAGCTCTTCCAGTGCACGAGCGCCTGGCGCCCCTGCACCGTGATGGCCGGACGCGTGTACATCGCAGCACCGTAGGCGAAGGCGGAACGCGTGAGGCGGTAGGGCGCCATGGCGGTGTTGAACACCGACTGGCCGATCGGCTCGGCGATGCTGTTGAACAGGCGGGCGCCCTCGGTCCAATAGATGTCGCGCACGCGACGGCGCGCAAGCAGCAGGAGGTCATCCTGCGAGAACTGCTCGAGGCGCTCCTCGATGGCCCCCTCCACGCCCTTCTCCTCGAGGAGCGTCAGCGTCGCCTCGCGGTAGGCGCGTGGATCGTCGAGTGTGGTGTTCAGCAGATCGGCCGACACGGGGAGGAGCCCGGTCGGGAGCTCCTCTGCGGCCCGGAGAACCGTCTCGATGTTCTGCATGCGCCGAAGCGCGCGGGTTGCTGCCTCGCGGTCGGACTGCAGAGCCGCGGTTGCGAGGTCGGCGGCGGTGTGGTCGGCGACGTCGGGAAGCTGCAGCGGCGTGTGGACGACCGGGTCGAGCGCCCGCTCGGGTGGGATTCCGGCGGGGGGCGTCCGGCACCCCACGAACTCCAGCGCGAAGAGGAGGAGCGCCGCCAGCGCAGCGCGCGACGCGCCCGAGCTACGGCGTGAATCGGTCACGGTCCACCCGCAGTGCGAAGGCGAGGAACGCTTCGAGGCGGCGCGATGCCTCGAGCTTCTCCGCTGTGCCGTCGCGGTTGGCCACCACCTGGAAGAGACGCGACGCCGATTCGATGAGCTCCTGGAAGCGCACCGGGTCGAAACGCATGCTCTCCGGCGGGTTGGCGTCGATGTATTCCTTTGCCATGTCCACGTAGAGATCGGCGAGTGCCAGCATGTGGCGGCTCGCGTTTTTGCTCTCGCGGTGCCCGACCACGACGCGCTGCAGCTCGGACACGGCCCGCAGGTTGCCGTTGGGGATGACGTTGCGCACCGCGAGGAAGTAGTGCGACCTCGCCATGTTGGTGCGCTCGATCTCCTCCTTCACGACGAATTCGTGGTGGCTGCCGGAAGCGGCCGAGACGGACTCGTCGAGCATCGCGAGACGGGCATCGAACTGTTCAACCACCGCATCGGGGTCGGTCGCCGTGGCGAAGCGGCGTCCCGGATCGCCGAGGGTGTCGAGGTCGATCGCGAGGGTCGTCGCGCGCGCGAGCGAATCGCAGAGATCGGCGCTTCGAAGGGCTTCGACATCCAGCTCCGGCTCGCGCTCCGCAGCGATGCGGTACTCGCTCGCGGCGATTCCGAACGCGCGGATGCGCTCGAGGGCCCGGCCCTTCGCAAACGCGATCACGCCGTCCATGTGCCCGGCCCTCAGCGCTCCCTCGTGGACGCGCTCGATACTTTCGAGGCGCAGCAGCGAGCTGCGGTAGACGTTTCGCCCCGTGTAATCGCGCGCGGGCTCGAAGCGGTAAGTGTCGTCTGGAACGTGACGCCGCAGCACAGCCACCACTTCCAGGATGTTCTCGGCGGGGCGGTAGCGGTCGTCGGTTTCGGGCGTCGAGCTGCAGCCGGCGAGCCCGGACAGCCACGCACAAACGAGCACCGCGTACACGCGCGTCCATCCGGGGCGCGAAAAGCATCGGTTGCGTCGCCGATTGCGCGGCGAGTCGTGGTGGCACGCTCGGGTCATGGGGAAGTCGCCGTGGGCCGGAGGGGGAGGGCCCCAGTCTCCGGGAGGATACCCGATGCACGGCGGCTTCGATGCCCTGCTCGATCACCCTCATGGGTGACGGGAGAGCGTCATCGACTCCGGAACATGTGATCGAAGTCCCGGACGTCGCGCTTCCAGCGCCACTCGTTCGGGAGCTCCGCGGGCGTCTCCTTCGCCACGGGTGCAGCGTCACGACTTGCTGCTGTGAGCACGGGACCCAGGACGACGCCGATCGCCAGCGCGACGCCGGCGGTGACGGCCACGGCCCGAGCGCTGATTCGCGAGACGCGGCGGCGGCGAAGCTCGTCGCGGTAACGGTCGTAGTCGCCATAGATGGCGGATTTCATGGCTTCTTCCTGCATTCTCGGTTTCGGCAATCTGCCGGGCCACCGCTCCAGCGGCCCGGTCGGCCCGGTCGGCCCGATGCGAGCTCGGCTCGCCAATGAGATCTAGAGGTGGGGGTATCGGTAGGACGGGCACGCGCTGCTGTTAAGCTTTCGCAATTGGAAGCTTCAGCTCTCTTCGCGGCGCCATTTTTCCGGGCCACTGGCAGAAAAGGCCGAGCTTCTGCTGGATCGGGCCTCGAGCGGCGCCGGATCAGTGGGGCCAGTCCGCCGGCATTGCGGCACTCGCCGCGATCTCCTCGAAGCGCAGCTCGGCAGCGTGCAACAGGTGCCGAGGCGCGCGCGCCGCGATTTTTGGGGGCGCGTACGTGCGATCGCCGAGCAGCGGATGCCCGAGGTGGGCAAACGTGACACGGATCTGGTGGAGGTGACCGGTCCGTGGGCGGATTTCGACCAGGCTGGTGTCCCCCCGGTGTTCGATCGGCTTCCAGCTCGTCTCGGTGATCCGTACGCTCCGCGAGCGCTCGGCCTCGGCGGCATCCACCACGCGCACGCGCGCGGGTCGGTGGCGCGCCATCGCGAGGCCGACCTCGATGCTGCCGGCTTCCACGCGACCGGCGACGAGTGCGCGGTAGACCTTCGTCACGCGGTGTTCCGCAAACGCGTCGCGCAGCCGCTGCCAGGTGGTCGGCTCGGTCGCGAGCACGAGACACCCCGAAGTATCGACGTCGAGCCGGTGGACCACGCCGCTGCGCAGCCCCTTTTCGCCGATCCCCTGGATCCCCGGGTGCCGCGCGATCACGGCGCCGAGGAGCGTGCCCCGCTCGTCCTCGGCGAGGGGGTGCACGGGCGTGCCCGCGGGTTTGTCGAGCGCGAGCCAGCCCGGCCCCTCGGCGAGCACGCGGATCGCGACGTCGGGTTCGGGAATTGCGCGCTGGTCATCGGGGCGCTCGTGGGGGGCCACCTCGACAGTCGATCCCGCGGGGAGCGGTGCACCCTTGTCGTTCGCCGCGGCGGGTCGCCCGTCAACCGTGACGGCGCCGCGGGCGAGCAGGCGGCGCACCTGGGCGCGCGAGAGCGCGAGCTGCTCGGCGAGGAACAGGTCGAGCCGACGGCCGGCATCTTCCGGGGTAGGACGGAACGTTCGCATGCGGGGCCTGGTCAGCGTTTGCGCAGCAGGGTCAGGCCGTCGGAGATGGAGAGCATGACGGTGTCGACGCGCTCGTCGGCGGCGACGAGGTCGTTGAAGGCGCGAATGGCTTCGACGCTCTCGCCTTCTGCTTCGGGGTTGATCACGCTGCCGCCCCACAGGACGTTGTCTACGAGAATGACGCCGCCGGGGCGCAGCAGACGCAGAAGCTCCTCGACGTAGGCCGCATAGCCGGTCTTGTCCGCGTCGATGAACGCGAGATCGAAGGCGCCGTCTTCCGAGATGTCGGCGAGCGTCTCCACGCCCGGTGCGATCCGCAGATCGATCTTGTGCGCGACCCCCGCCTTCTCCCAGAAGGGCTTGCCGATGGACGTCCACTCGTCGCTGACGTCGCAGCAGATCAGCTGGCCGTCGTCGGGCAGACCGCGCGCGAGACACAGCGCCGAGTAGCCGGTGAACGTTCCGACCTCGATGGCGCGTTTTGCACCGATGGCGCGGGCGAAGATCGTCATGAACGCGCCCTGCTCGGGGGCGATCTGCATCATCGAAATGCCGCCGAGCTTCGCGGTCTCTTCGATGAGCGCCTGCAGAATGGCGTCGGGCTTCGTCCCGTGATCCACCATGTAGGTGTGGATCTCGGGCGAGAGGTTGAAGCTCTTGGGTTGGTCGGCCATGGGGGCTCCGTCGCGTCTAGTCTTTGCGCTGTGCCTTCATTTCGAGCTGCATCGCGAGCGCCTTCTCGTCCTCGGCTTCGGTAATCATTCCTTTCGCCTGATAGAGGATGGAGAGATTCGTGTGGTTGAGGGCGTCGTCGGGCTCGAGCTCGACGAGCTTCCGACCCGCCTCGATTCCGAGGTCGATCGCTCCCTTCGCACGGTAGGCCATCGAGAGGCCGTTCCACGCGATGGCGAGCGCGGGGTCCGCTTCGATGGCCTGCTTGTAGAGCGCGATGGCCCCGTCGACTTCGTCGTCGGCGAAGAGCTGGAAGCCTTCGCGGTAGAGGGCTCGTGCGTCTGCCACGCCGAGGACTATAGCGGTGTCCGAACGCTGGAAGGGACTCCGTCAGCTCGCCGCAGCCACGAGCAGCGCGATCGTCTCGTCGTCCACGCCCGCTTCCGCGAGCACCTCGGCCGTGTGCTCGCCGAGGGCCGGCGCGGGGGCGGTTCCGTCCATCGCGTAGCCGGACATCGTGAGCGGCGGGGCCACGGTCTGGAAGGCGCCGTGCTCGGGGTGTTGGACCGTCGGGAAGCTGCCGTTTGCCGCGGCCTGCGGGTCGACGACGGCCTCGGCGACGGTCTTTACCGGGGCCCAGATCAGACGCTGCGCGCCGAGCACTTCGGTCCATTCCTCGAGGGTCTTCGAGGCGAAGGTCTCGTCGAGGAACGCCACGAGTTCGGGGCCATTCTTGTAGCGGGCGACGCCGTCGGAGAAGCGCTCGTCGGTCTCGAATTCCGGTCGGCCAATGGCGCGCGAGAATGCCGCCCAGTAGCGATCCGACTCGATCATCACCAGGGAGATCCAGCGGCCGTCCCCACACTCGTAGTGGTTCCAGAGTGGATTGCGGGGAGCGCGACGGTCGTGGCGGGGCGGCGACTCGCCCGTGACGAGGGTCATTGCGGCGTCGTTGCCCTCGATGTAGAAGCCGATGTGTTGCAGGGACACGTCGATCACCTGCCCCTTTCCGTCGACGTCGCGCGTGCGCAGCGCGGACAAGATGCCGACCGCGAGCGATAGCGAAGCGGAGTGATCGCCCATGCCCGGTCGCTGGAAGGCGGGCGGCACGTCGGGCTCGTGGAGCTGATCCATCAATCCCGTGCGCGCCCAATAGCTCGAATAGTCGAAGGCGGGCGCGTTGGCCTCGGCGCCCTCGGGACCGTATCCCGACAAGCGCGCCACGATGAGTTCGGGGCGCTCCGCGAGGAGCCGTTCGGCGTCGAGCCCGTACTTCTCGAGGCGCGCCGGCAGCATGTTGGTGAGCACGACGTCGGCCTTCGCGACCACCCGGTGCAACGCCTGGACGGCCTCGGGGAGCGCGAGATCGAGGGTCAGCGATCGCTTGCCGCGGTTGTCCATCTGGAAGGGCGGCGCGATCGGAAACTCGCTGTCATACCCCGCGAAGCGCGGAAGACTGTGGCGATAGATCTCGCCCCAGGGCACTTCGACCTTGACGACGCTTGCGCCGAGATCCGCCAGCAGCGCCCCGCAGGCGGGCGCGGCAACAAAGCTCGCGATCTCGACGACCCGGATTCCTTCGAGCGGAATAGCCATGCCCGACCCTGCCACGCCACCCCCCGCAACGCAACTTGGGGAAGTAACCACGTCCCCAAGTTGCTCCCGAGGTCCCGTGCGGCCCGCGGAACTCCGCGCCTTCAGGCCTTCTCGGAAGCGGGCCAGCGCGGGACCCGGCGCCGGATCGCGTCGACGACTCGGCTGATGTCGAAGCTGCGCCCGCGCGGGATTTGGAAGTACTGATCGCCGTCGTCCTTCACGAGCAGTCGCACCTTCTGTCCCGCGAGCACTTCCTCGATGTGCTCCTCGTCCTTCGGCGCGTGGTCCATCTTTGCAAACACCCGGCGTCCGCCGATGTTCAAAAGCGCCACGTGGAGCGGCGCGCCTCCCTTCGCCGTGACGTAGATCGTGGTGGCGCCCTCGACGGTGGCGTTCGACCCGTCGAGATCGGTGGCGGACACACGTTCGGCTCGGCGCTCGGGAGATTCGTACTGGAGCCGCGGTGCCGCGACGGCTTCGCCCCGGCGCCGGCTGTTGCTGCGCTCGAGGATCGTCACGTAGTTGTTGTTTCCCGGCCCGCCGACCGAATTCGAGATGCCGACATTCGCGTCCGGCACCTGCGCCGCGCGATTCGGAAAGCGCTCGGAGAGCTGCAGGTAGTTCTCGGCGATCTGGAAGAGCCCGGTTCCGCCCACTGGATGACCGCGCGCCTTCAGCCCTCCCGACAGGTTTGTCGGAATATGCCCTCGCGGACCTGTGATCGGATGCTGATAGGGATGGATGGGTTCCTGGCGAGGGTCGCCGACGAGCGCCTCGATCGATTCGCTGGGATCGACGAGTCCGAGGTCCTCGAGACCGATCGGGAGGAGACTGTTGAACGCGTCGTGGACCTCGACCACCAGGCCTTCGAGGCGCCGCGGATCTGCGATGCCTGCGCGCCAGTAGGCGATCTTGGCCGCGAGACGTGTGGCATCGAGGCCGGAGAGTCGCGAGCGGTCGAGGATCGACGACGTCTCGGTCGCGGAGCCGAGCCCCGCGACCTTCACGGCTTGCGGAGTGCTCGTGAGCACCACCGCCGCCGCGCCGTCGCAGATGGGTGAGCAGTCCTTGCGCATGAGGGGCGTCGCGACGGCGAGGTTCTTTGTCGTGTCGAAGTACGCGTCGAGGGGTTCCGGGCGGCCGTAGAAGGCGGCGTGGGGATTGTCGGCCCCGAGGCAGTGGGCGCGCCACATCAGGCGCGCGAGCACGTCCGAGACCTGCTTCCCGCTGAGCTTTTGGTCGCGCAGCCAGGATTGTGTGACGAGGGCGATGAGCGCCGGCATGGTGAAGCCGAAGCGCCGCTCCTCGGGATCGACGGTCTTCGACATGATCTGCGTGGCCACCTCGGTGGTCACCGTCTTCATGCGCTCTCCACCGAGGACGAGCACCGATTCGAACTGGCCGCTCGCGATCTTGTAGTAGGCCTCGTGGAGCGCGGCGGCTCCCGTAGAAGAGGCGGTCTCCGTGCGGATCGCGGGAATGCCGGTCAGGCCGAGGCGGTCGGCGATCTTCGTCGCGATGTTGGCGCGGTTCTCGAACTCCTCGCTGTCCATGATGCCGACCTGGACGGCGTCGAAGCGGCGGACCTGGGAATCCTCGAGGGCCTTTCGGTACGCCTCGGCGAACAGCTCGAAGACGGTGCTGAAAATGCGGCCGGTCAGATCCACCTTCGTGAGTCCGACGGACGCGATGTAGACCTCCCTCGCCATGGCAGTAGATGATAGCTACTTGTCCGTTCGGGCGGCGCGGTGTCCATCTCGCGGTTCGCCAGGGCGCGTTTTGCGGAAAGTCCCAGGAAGAGGCTTTTTGTCGGGAAAGGGGTCGATATGAAGAGGCTGTTGCGGATCCTGTTCGTGCTCCTCGCACTGTTCGTGGTGTGGAGCATGTTCACTGGTAATCGCGGACCGACCGTCGAAAGCGGTTCGACCCTCGTGGTCGTCATCGCGGGGAGCTATACGGAGGCCG
>JABSQW010000453.1 GCA_013215605.1 Myxococcales bacterium | reverse complement strand
TCGACGGGGAGGTTTGGCACCTCGATGTCGGCTCGTCACATCCTGGGGCTGAAGCAGGTCCCAAGGGTTCGGCTGTTCGCCGATTAAAGTGGCACGCGAGCTGGGTTTAGAACGTCGTGAGACAGTTCGGTCCCTATCCGCTGTGGGCGTTGGAGATTTGAGGGGTGCTGTCCCTAGTACGAGAGGACCGGGATGGACGAACCAATGGTGTATCGGTTGTCGCGCCAGCGGCATTGCCGGGTAGCTAAGTTCGGATGGGATAACCGCTGAAGGCATCTAAGTGGGAAGCCCACCCCAAGATGAGATCTCCCTGGGACTTCGGTCCCCTGAAGGGCCGTCCGAGACGAGGACGTTGATAGGCCGGAGGTGGAAGCGCAGCAATGTGCGGAGCTGACCGGTACTAATCGCCCGTGAGGCTTGACCACTCGCCAGCACAAAGCGCGACAGCGTTGACACAGGGTCGCTTCGACGCGACCCGCACAGAACAGGAAATTCAGTTGTCCAAGAGCGCCACGAATGTGGTGCACGAAATATCAGGTTTTCCCACTGTCCATAGAGCAGGGGCCACACCCGTTCCCATTCCGAACACGGAAGTTAAGCCCTGCCTCGGCGATGGTACTGCCGGGTTTCCCGGTGGGAGAGTAGCTCGATGGTGGGACCTTCGAGACGCGGCGCGGGGCGTAGGCCCGGCGCCGCGTTTTCTTTGGCCTTCGACTTGCCAACGACGGGTTTCGGTCGCGACCGGAGATCGCCCAGAGGCAAACTGGCCTCGCGGAACTGCGATTCAGCTCGCCGAAGCGCGGGCGCTCGCGTTGAGATCGCGCGAATCGGCCTCGTCGCCCACCACCGTCGACAGATCCCCAGCGTGCCAGCTACCCGTGATGTAGCCCGTGTACCCCGTACGCCGAATCCGCCACTCACCGTCGAGCTTGCGGTACTCGTCCGCGTAGAACGATTCCTGGCGTCCCGCGCGTTCCCCCTTCCGGTCGAAGCTCACCGCGTGAAGCGTCCAGCGGCCGCGGGCCTCGGTGGCACTCATGAGCTCGATTTCCGGGTGGTGGCCGAGGTGAAGGCCCCACCGCCCCGCGGCGCGCAGGCCGCTCAGGCTCTCGGAGAGGAAGCGCATTACTTCGTCGATGCCGTCGAACGTGTAGTGACCGTTCTCGTAGTGAGTGCTGACGTCTTCCGTGAAGCACTCGCGGAGCTCGTCCCAATCCTGATGATCGAGCAGGCGGAAGTAGCGGTGTTTGAGCTGGGTGATGGCGTGAATGTCCTCGAGGATCCGCAAGCGGGAGTCGAGCTCTTCGAGAGTGGTCATGGGGCCTCCCCGGTTGGAGTTCCGGGCAGCTTATCACCGCTGTCCGCTGGTATTCGATGAGTCCCCGTGAGAGAGTGCCCGGCTCCTGCTGGAGGTCTCGCATGGCTCGTCACTTCGTTCTCCTCGCTCTCCCGGCGCTCTTGCTTCTCCAGTCGGGCGCGGCGTCGGCCGACGACGCCGAGCGAATCGAGCGCTTCGCGGCGTCGCTGCGGATTCGCACGGTTTCGCCCCAGGACCCGAGTGATTTCGACCCGGCTGCATTCCTTGCCTTCCACCGCTTCCTCGCCGACGCGTTCCCCGATACGCACCGCGCGCTCGAGCGCGAGACGGTGGCGGAGTACAGCCTCCTCTACAGCTGGCCCGGCAGTGATGCGACGCTCGCGCCGATGCTGTTGACGTCTCACATCGACACGGTGCCGGTCGTCGCGGGTTCGGAGGACCGCTGGGAGTACCCGGCGTTCGAAGGCGCCGTCGCCGATGGCTACGTGTGGGGCCGCGGCGCGATGGACGACAAGGTCGGGGTGCTCGCGACGCTCGAAGCGGTGGAGGAGCTCGTTCGCGAGGGCTTCGCGCCGAAGCGCACCGTGTACCTCGCGTTCGGACACGATGAGGAGCTCGGCGGCAACGTCGGAGCCGCCGGCATTACCGAGCTGCTCCGGTCCCGCGGCGTGAAGCTCTGGTTCAGCCTCGACGAGGGCATGGCGATCGTGGAGGGGATGGCCGGGATCAAGCGGCCGGTCGCCGTGGTGGGTGTCGCGGAGAAGGGCTTCCTCACGCTCGAGATCACGGTGAAGGCCGATGGCGGGCACTCGAGCATGCCGCCGCCCGAGACTGCAATCGGACGTCTCGCCGAGGTGGTGCGCGTGCTCGAAGCGAATCCCATGCCGCCGCACATGGATGGAATGGTTGGGGAAATGCTCGACGCTCTGGGCCCCGAACTCGCCGGGATGCGCGGCTTCGCGGTGCGCAACCGCTGGCTCTTCGGGCCCATGGTCGCGAGGGGCTTCTCCGCCGAGCCGGCGACGAACGCCATCGTGCGCACGACCACCGCCGTGACGATGGTGCGCGGCGGCGTGAAGGCAAACGTCCTGCCGTCGCGCGCGACGCTGACCGCCAACTTTCGCGTACACCCGGGCGACAGCTCGGACGAGATCGTCGAGCGCGTGAGCGACCTCCTCGCCGATCAGGACGTCGACATCGAGATCGTCAGCAAGTCCGATGCCTCCGACGTCGCGGACGTGAACTCCGACTCGTACGCTCTCCTCCGTGACGTGGTGGCCAGCGTATTCGAAGGGGTGCCGACGGTCCCGGGGCTCGTCCTCGGCGGCACCGACACGAAGCACTACGCCCAGGTCGCCGAAAACGGCTACCGCTTCACACCCGTTCGGATCCGCCAAGAGGACGCCACGCGCGTCCACGGTATTGGCGAACGCGTGGCCGTAGACGACTACCTGAAGATGCCGCCCTTCTACGTCGAGCTGATCCGACGCGGCGCAGGCGCGAAATGACCGCCCGATCGCGTCTACCCAACGGAGCTAGAGGAACGGTACGACCTGGTTGCGGTTGATGATCATTTCCTCGGGGTCCTCGGGCTTCTCCATCTGACCGTACGCGATCGCGCGCATCGAGGTGCGGATGCTGACGATCATGAAGCGCAGCGCCGCGAAGACGAAGTACCAATCGAAGTCGCGGACGCTGTGACCGGTGAGCTGCTCGTAGTGGGAGATGACGGCGTCGCGCTCCATGAAGCCGGGGAGCCCCGGGAGATCCAGGGCCTCGGTAAAGCCGGCGAAGAAAGCGTGCATCTGGACCATCCACGCGAGGTCGACCTCCGGTGGGCCCAGCGCGGCCATCTCCCAGTCGAGGACGGCCACGGGGACGAAATCGCGGAAGAGGATGTTGCCAATGCGCGCGTCGCCCCAGTTCAACCCGCCGGGGCCGGGGTCGGTGGGGCGATTCGCGTCGAGCCAGTCGAACGCGTGCTCGATGCAGCGGAACGACACACCCTCCCGCGCCCAGTGGTAGTACGCGCGCTGGTACCCGAGGTGCTGGTCCATCGGACTCGCCCCGTACTGGGGGCGGTCGAGGATCTTGCGTTCGCGGTCCTCGAGGCGAATGCCGTGGAGCTCCGCGAGGATGCCTACGGAGCTCCGCTGGAGCTCTGCGCGGCGCTCGGGCTCTGCGTCGATGAGCCAGCCGCCAAATACGTACGGGGGCACGTCCGTGGGCGCTGTGCCGTCGATCCTCTCCATGACGTAGAAGGGTGTGCCGACCACCGACGGGTCGTTCTCCGTCCACGCCACTTTCGGAACGGGTACGTCGCTCTTCTCAGCCACGAACCGCAGGCACTCGACCTGCAGTGACAGGTCGTACTCCGGGAATGCCGGGAAGTCGTTCATGTCGGGGCCCATGCGCGCCACGTAGCTGCCGCCACGCGTCTCTCCGTCTTCGCGCCAGTGCGCGTCGAAGAGGAACGTCTCGCTCGACATGCCGGTGCCTTCGGGAACGCTCAGTGACGACAGCTCGGGGTTCGCACCGCGGGGAAGCAAGCGTGCAAGCCAGCGGGTGAGCTGATCGCGGAGGTCCGCGGTGTCGCGCTTGGAGGGGAGGGGCATGCTGCTCTCGCTGGGGGCGCTGTCGTAGAACGCGAGCCACAGAGTGCACCAGATCGACCGCCGCCTGCAGGCGGTCAGGCGAGTTCGACGCGCAGGTCCGGAGCCGTGAGGTTCCCCCCGCATTCGGGGCACTGAAGCGCCGGCGCGATCACCCGCCCGCACGTCTGGTGGACGACCTGCATGGGCGGGCCGAGGTCGTCGGCCATCCAGCGGTCGCCCCAGCGGACGAGGGACAGGAGGATGGGGTACAGATCGACGCCCTTTCGCGTGAGACGGTAGTCGTAGCGCGCCGGTCTCTCCCGATACCGGACCCGGAGCAGGACGCCGTGCTCCTCGAGCTTGCGGAGGCGCTCCGCGAGCAGGTGCCGGGTGAGGCCCAGGTTCCGCTGGAGGTCCTCGAAGCGCCGAACTCCGAGAAAGACATCGCGCAGGATCAACAGCGTCCAGCGGTCGCCCACCACGGAGAGGCTTCGGGCCACCGAGCAGCGGAGCTCGCCGATCTCGTCCCACCTCATGGGTCCAGCCTAGCGCGCCCCATTGAATTCTAAAATAGAACTGACTATTAAGTTCCTAATTAGAACTATCTAATGCCGCTTGGCGCCCTGCTCGCGCCAACGTCGACTTCCCGATTTGCGAGCCGACCGCGCACGTCTACCGGAAGGTCTGGGAGATGGCGTGCTTTGCGGGTTGCTCGCCAGTCGCAAGATGGCGCGCGTGATGGTGCCCGCGGTCGCGACAGCATCGCGTTCCCGGGCGCGAACCCGGTCCCCTGGGGGATCCAGGTCGCCCTTCGAGGCGGACGTGCGTCCGTGGCCGGAGCCCGGGAGGGCAGCGCGCTCGTCAGGCCGACACGGCGAAGGCGACGCTGGCGGTGCACCACCCGTGGCGCGTCGCACGCGCTTCGAGGCCCTGTGAGCCTGTGAATCCCATGATCGGTCTCCCCATCTCGTGGCTCCGAGAACGGGGCAGAGGACACCGATGGCACGGGCCGGGAAGTTGCGATCCGCCAGGGGGACCGACATCCGCCGGCGCGCACAGTGAGTATTGTCTTCGGTCCGAGCATCGACCCGCGTGGGACTCCAGGTGGCGACGACCAGCCGACACACCGACCGCATCGCGTTCGCACTCCTGTTGCTCTTCGCAGCAGCGATTCGCCTCGTCGCGCTCGACCGCCAGCCGCTCTGGATCGACGAGGCCAACTCGCTGCTGATCGCGTGGCGGGGACTCACCGGCATGACCGAGGCGCTCTCCGTCGACGGCAACCCGCCGCTCTTCTACGTCCTGCTCGGGATCTGGACCTCCGCGCTGGGAAGCGGCGAGGCCGCCGCGCGCGCCCTCCCGGCGTGCATCGGTGTGGCCTGTGTGGCCGCGACGTTCTGGGGCGCGCGCGAACTCTTGCCGGGACGCCGGTTCGCGGCGCTGTTCGCGGCTGCGGTGGTGGCTCTCGGACCGCTGTCCGTCGCACTCTCGCGGACGGTTCGGATGTACACGCTGACGCCGTTGATCGCGCTGACCGCGGTGCTGTGTCTCGACCGCGCGCTGCGCAGCCCGCCGGGCGCGACGCGCACGAGGTGGTGGGCGGCTCACGCTGGTTTGCTGGCGATGGGGCTCTACGCGCACAACTACTTTCTCTTCGTGCTGCCCCTCGGAATCGTTCTTGCCTGGCTCGCTCCCGGTGCGCAGGGCCGCCGACGGGCGCTATTCGTTGCGGGCGCCGCAATCGGGGTGGCTGGCCTCGCTTATCTCCCCTGGGTTCCCGTGTTGCTCGGCCAGATGGGTTCCGGTGTTTCGGCGTGGATTCGCCCGTTCTTCGAGAGCACTCCGCCGGTCGCAGCAATCCCGCGCTCCTTCGAGGTGATGGGCGTGGGGGCGAGCTTTCCCGGCTACCTCGGACCCCTCTCGCGGCTTTCGGACGGGATTCCGGGAGACGCGCTGTGGATCGCGGTGCGTGTCGCCGGTGCGTCGCTGACGGCGTTCCTTCTGTGGTTCGCGGTCTTCCGCGGTCGCGAGGACGAGGCGCGCCCCGAGTCGGTGGGGATTCTCGGCGCGCTCCTGGTGCTGCCGCTACTCCTTCCGTGGCTCGTGTCGCTCGTCTGGCAGCCCGTGTACCTGGTGGGTCGTTACGAGGTGGTCGCCTCCACGGCTTTCGCGTTGCTCGTCGGGCGCGGTATCGATGTGCTCTGGCAGGAGCGTCCGGCCGTTGCCGCCGCCGCGGCCGCTGCCTGGTGCGGCCTGGCGATCCTCAGCCTGCTCGCCTACTTCGCGGTTCCGGTCGACGACGGCGAGCGGCAGTCTGCGGCCTGGATTCGCGCGAACGCGCGTCCCGGCGACGTGTTCGTATTTCCCGGCTACTCGCGCGCCGTGCCCGAGTACTACCTGAGAGTCGCCGGGTTCGAGGGGGAACGCGTGTCATTCCCGGCATCGGTCGGGCGCCACATGGGTTGGTTCGACGCCGAGCACGCGGTACGCGAAGCCGACGCGACCCGCCGCGAGGCCGAGCGACTCGCCGATCGGCTGGGGCAGGGGGTGGACGCCGGCGGGCGGGTGCTGCTGCTCGACGTCGATTCGGTCGCACGCCGCGCCGGTGTGACGGGCCTGTTGCGGTCAGCGCTTCGCGCACGCACCGGTGGCGAGGAGGCGATCCCCTCGACCCGACCGCGCGCGCCGCCGCCCGTCTACCTCTACTCGAACACGCGCTAGTTCCGGCGGAAGACCGTGAACGTCGACCTCGTGTAGTGGAGGTCGCTCGGTCGCATGGAGCCGAACCAATCCGGAACACAGAGGGGATCGAAGCGAGTGCCCTCGCGGTGGACCGGCGTGTAGCGACTTCCTGAGAGGAGTTTCGTGACGAACGCGCGCGCGCTTGCGTTGCGGGCGTGAGTCTCGACGAAGTCCGAGATCGCGATGAAATCGAACGCACCGTCGAGGGAGCCCGAGGCGTCGAAGCCCCGCCGCAGCATGATCGGCTTCTGCGTCTGCGTCGCGTCGATCGGAAGGCGTGGTGAGTACGTCCAGTCGTACGCGAAGGACGTGGTGAGGCCGATCACCGCATCGTCCGGGGTGTTCTCGGCGATCCAGTTGCCCGCGCGATAGCGCTGGTCGACGTCCGTCTGCATCGGAAGAACGTACGCGGCGGAAAGCTGCAACGTCCACAACACGGTGACCCCCGCGAGTATCGCCACTGCGCTCGTGCGCTGGGCATCCGAGCGAGCGACGGCGCGCGCGAGCACACCCAGCGCGAACACCGCGGCCACGATCGTCGCGGGGGCGATGAACTCGAGGTGTCGCATCATCTGTCCGCCGACCCGACCGAGCAACACGTAACCGGTGATGAGCGCGCTCGCGAGCGTGAGCATCCCCGGCGAGCGGCGTCTCAGCATGAGGAAGAGACCCGCGTAGCCGAGCAGCGTCACCGGCAGACCGAACGAATACGCGGACACGCTGGTCATGAGCTGCGTTGGAATCGTGAAACCGGCGTTGCTGTGCGTCCGCTGCGCGATGCCGAGACCGTCGCCGAACGCGCCCGGGAAGAGCAGCGCTTCGAAGGTTCCGGCGAGCCAGCCCGCGAGGGCGCCGCCGGCGATGAGCGCTCCCGATCGCGCGAGGGAAACCGCCGCCTCGCCGGCGTCAGCGGGAGGTCCATCGGGACGTGTTCGCCGCCACTCGAATGCCGCCACTGCGAGTGGCACGAAGGCGGTCACGCCGGACAGCATCGTCGCCGTAGCGAGGCCGCCGAGGAACGCACCGGCGAGCAGCCACTCCGTCCCTCCGCGAAGTGCCACCCGTACCGCACAGGCGAGCGACGCGGCGCACAGCATGCACAGAAGCGAATCGGGTCGGGCATAGTGGGCGTCGAGCAGCGGCCCCGGTACGAATGCCATGAGCGCGGCCGCCACGACGCCCGGGATGGAACCGAAGAGGCGACCGGCAATGGCCGCGACGATCACCACGGTGATCAGCGAGAAAACGACGTTCAAACGGCGCAGCGCTCGGACCGAGATGCGCAGTCCCCCGTCGCGATGGGGACCCTCACTCGATGCGAGGGCCACCTTGTGCACGAGGTGGGCCGTGCGCATGTAGAGCGCTCCGCCCCAGATGAAGGTGGTGCCCGTGGGCTTCGAGTAGAGCTGTGCGC
>JABSQW010000452.1 GCA_013215605.1 Myxococcales bacterium | reverse complement strand
CGGTGGGCGGCGATCGCCCACCGGCCCCATTTCGTTGTTGCTGCTGTAACGTGGACCCATGAGTCGAATCGTCTTTCGCAACGCCAACGTCGTCGACGGGGTGAACCCCGTCCGCCCTCGGTCCACCGTCGTGGTGGAGGGTGATCGCATCGCCCTCGTATCCAACGAGGGATCGGCGGCGGGGGCGTCGATCGACCCCGCGACCCGCGAGATCGACCTCCGTGGGCGCACCCTCATGCCGGGCCTCGTGTCGTGCCACTTTCACACGACCTTTCACGATCTCGTGCCCGGCGAGGCGCCTGCGCTCCAGATCCTCCATCCGCCCGCCACGTACACGATCCTCGCCCAACGCAACCTGGGGATCGCCCTCGAGGCCGGCGTAACGAGCATCGTCTGCTCGAGTACGTTCGAGTCGATCGACTCCTCGCTCAAGAACGCCATCGATCAGGCGTGGATTGCGGGGCCCCGTATGCTCTGCGGCAGCCACGAGCTGATGGCCACGGCCGATATCGCGAGCGGTGCGAGCCGAAACTACTGGCTCGAGCTCGGCAACTGCGGGCTCGTTCGTACCACCGATGGAGCGAGCGGATTTCGCAAGATCGTGCGTGAGGAGATCAAGCAGGGGGCCGAGGTGATCAAGCTCAGTATGAGCAGCGGCCACAACGCGGGGCCCACCGAGGAGCGGAGTTGCCTCACGAAGGAAGAGCTCGCCGCCGCCGTCGCGGCAGCGCACGACCGCGGCGCTCTCGTGCGCGCGCATACCGCGTCGAAGCGGTCGATTCTCGACTGCGCACAAGCCGGGGTCGACATCATCGATCACGCAGACCGCATGGACGAGGAGTGCATCGAAGCGGTCTTGAAATCCGGAAGTACCGTAGTGCCGAGCCTCTTCTACATGATGCGCGTGCTCGAATTCATGGACAGCGGGGCGCTGGACGGCAAGATCCCGGCTGGCGCGAGCACGATGTTCCAGCGAACCCTCGCGAGCATGCGGGAGGACTCGGCCCAGTTGCGGAGCTTCCTCCCCGAGGTGGACGCCGCGGGTGTCAAGCTCGTGTGTGGCGACGACTTCGGGACCGTCTTCCTGCAGCATGGCGAGTACGCGAGCGAGCTCGTGTTCTACGTCAAGGAAGTCGGCATCCCGCCGAAGGACGTGCTCCGCTGGGCGACGAGAAACGGTGCAGATCTGTTCGCGAACGGCGACGAGTTCGGCGCCGTCGAGGAGGGGAAGCTCGCCGATCTTCTGGTGGTCGACGGCGATCCGCTGTCGGACATCGCCTGCCTCGAGGACGCCACGAAGCTCCACGCGGTCCTGAAGGGCGGCGTATTCGAATCCGAACGGACCGCGCTCTCGGCGTAGCGGGCCGAGTTGCCCTTCGGAGGTAGGGATGCCCGAGGTTCAGTACGACCCGTTCTCCGTCGAAGCCATGGCGGACCCGTATCCGCTCTACCGGGAGCTGCGGGCCCACTCCCCCATCCATCGCCTCGAGCAGTACGACGCGTGGGCGTTGTCGCGTTTCGACGACGTCTGGGAGGTGATCGGGAACGCCGACGCGTTCACGATCGTAGAGGGGCCGGTGTTCGAACGCAGCGTGATTTCGCGAGCATTCGACGCGGACGCCGCAGCACCCGTGGATTTCGACCGCAGCTTCGCGACCTGGGATCCACCGGGACACACCGCCATTCGACGCGCGATGAGCCCTCACCTGCGTCCCCGTGTGATCGGGCGCCTCGAAGCCGACGTGCGCGCGATGGCGCGCACCCATCTCGAGGCGGCGCGTGAGCGGGGTCGTCTCGACGTGGCGCGCGAGTACACGGCACCCGTGTCCGTGACCGTCGCGTGTCGTGTGCTCGGTCTTCCGGACTCGGAAGCTCCGGGGATGGTCGCTCTCGTCAATCGGTCCGCCCGGCGCGAGCCGGGTCGCCCGGGAATGACCAGGGACGGCTTCGCCGCGCAGGGTGAGCTCCACGCCATGGTCGCCTCGGAAGTTGCGCGCCGCCGCAAAGGCGGCGCGGGGCCGCCCGGTGTCATCGAAGCGCTGCTCGAGCTTTCGATCGATGGCGATCCGCTTGACGACCACCAGGTTGCAACGCAGCTGGTGTCCCTGCTCGTGGGCGGAACCGAGACCCTCCCGAAGGTGATGGCCGGCGGTGTCTTCGAGCTTCACCGCCACCCGGAACAGCGCGCAACCCTGGCTGCGGAGCCGCGACTCGCGGCCTTCGCCTTCGAAGAGTTCATGAGACACCAGGGCGTGCTGCAGTCGGTGGGACGCACGGCGCTTCGCGATGTTTCCGTCGGCTCGACAACGTTTCGCCGGGGCGAGCGCCTCTTCCTGCTCCTGCAATCCGCGAATCGGGACGAGCGCGAGTTTCCCGACGCCGAATCGTTCGACATCCACCGCCGGCCGGAGCGGCACCTGGCCCTGGGGCAGGGCCCTCACTTCTGTGTCGGGGCCCACGTGGCTCGCCTCGAGGGCCGAGTATTGGTCGAGGAGTTGCTCGGCGCGATCTCCGAGTACGACATCGATGCGTCCGGGATCGAGCGCCCGCCCTCGGACTTCCAGATCGGCTACACCGCGATGCCCATCACGTTCTCTCACTGACGGGAGTGTTCCCAAGGCGTCCCGGTTCGGAGAGCACGGCGAGGTCGCGGACTACTCGGAGTGTGCGGCCGCCGACGCCTCGTAGTGGCGCGCCAGACCCAGCGCCGTCTCGCGCACGTTCTTCGCCGTGAAGCGCCGCAGGAAGAGCCAGTCGATGAGCCCGCCGAGCGGTCCTCCTTTCGGGGCGTAGGAGAGTGTGAGGGTCGCGCGGGTGCCGTCTCCGTCGGCCTCGATCGCGTAGCGGAACGACGCGTCGCGAAAGATTGCGGGGTCGCCCTCGCCGCGGTGGAGTCGGATCACGAACCCATTGCCCTCGTTCCACTCGGTGACCGTCTCGTCCATCGGACCGGCCGCCTTCGACACGACCCGCCGGCTGGCGCCGACGCCCTCCCGGCGCTCCGTGGTGATCGTGCACTCGGTCACGCCGGGGACGTACTGGTTGGCACGGGTGAGGTCGCGAAGGAATGCCCAGGCCTGTTCGACCGGGACGTTGATGCGCGCTTCGGCGCTCACACGGGTGGGCATGCGGGACTCCGATTCGCGGTCACTCGGGCCGCGGTGTGTAGGGGAAGGGACCGATCTTCTCAGCGTCGGGGGTGAGAAGCCAGGCGGTCCGGTCGGAGAAGTAGCGCAGGAGTCGCTCGTTGTGGGTGGGCGCCATCTCGCGCGCCCACGTGACCGCGGCCGAATCGATGTCGGCGTCGTTGTAGACCCATTCGCGATGCACGTCGTGGTCGTCCGCGTAGCGGACCACCACGAGATGCCGGCCACCCTTCCCCTCGAGGTCGGCGATCACGCCCGGGCGCTCCACCAGGGGACTCTCTTCGCGTCGAAGCAGGCGCTCGTCGAGTACGCTCAGGTGTTCGACCATCGCGAAACCCAGCAGCAGCGTCGCGAGGAGGGGACCCGCTGGGATCCCCAGCGCGCGCATGCCCCAGAGGCGACGCAGGCACGCCGTGAAGAGGAAGGTCGCGATTGGAACGATCGGCGCTGCGTAGTGGCCGAACTCGTGCGTCTCGATCGAGAGTGCGAGAGCGAACAGGCCACAGGAAGCCACTGCGAAGCGTACACCTGGGTCACGCCAGGCGAAGGGGAGGGCGAAGAACACGCATCCAAGACCGTACAGCGTGAAGAATCGCGAGTACGCGTAGAACTTCTTCGCGACGCCCCCGGCGTACCCTGCGAGATCCGCGCGGCGCCAGTGGTATTGGGCGTTGTGTGCGCGGCCGCCGTAGAAGTCGGCGAGGACGCGGTGGTGGTACCTCTTGGCCGGGTAGGGGGGGAGCAGGATCAGCGCGGGCACAGCGGCGTAGGTTTCGTCGTAGACGGAGTACGTCAGGTTGAACGGGTCGCCGGTGGTGCGCTGATTGTAGTGCCCGATGAACGCGACGAAGCCGGAGATCACGATCGCGATGGGAAGCAGCCCCTTTGCGAGCGAGACGCGGCGCCTGCTTGGCGACTTCGCGAGCCAGCCGTGAACGAGCAGCGCCGCCGCCGGGACGCACGCCACTGCCCCTTCATAGGGGCGCGACAGCGCCAGCAGGCCGACACCGAGCCCCAGTGCAATGCCGTCGCGAATCCGCGATCGGCTGCCGAGTCGCGGCACCGCGCCGTAGACGAGTGCGCCGCCGAGCATCGCGCCGCCGCCGCCCCACAGCCAATTTCCCCACAAGGCGACGAGCTGTGGGTGCACGGCGAGGACGAGACTCCCGACGAACGCCCAGCGCTCGTCGATCCACGCGCGCAACATCCAGCACGTCATCGCACACGCGAGCGCGAAGCTGAGCGCGGCGCCGATGCGGGGATCCCCGAGCACCAACCCGACCGCGAGCACGACGCCCTGGAGCGGGGGGTACTTCGACACGTAGCTCGGCTGATGCATCACGTGGGGACTCTCGAAGTGCGGCCACATCGGATGCGTGGCATTCGCGAGTCGGCCTCGGAGGAGCGTGTCGGCCGTGAGGAGGTAGCTGAACTCGTCGTGCGACTGGGTGACGGTCGGGCGCAGCGCCTCGACGAGGCCTGCACTACCCAGCGCGATGCAGGCCACCGTGAGGAGCGAGAGCACGGGGGCCCGGACGATGTCGCCGCTGCTCGCTGCGCTCAACGGTCCCTCTTCCGCCGCGGAACACGGCCTCCGATATACTCGGCCCCGCCGGGGTGAAGCACAACCGTGCGCGGTACGACCGCGCGGAGGCGCCATGATCGATCTCCACTACTTCCCCACGCCCAATGGCTGGAAGGCCTCGATTGCGCTCGAGGAGCTCGAGCTCGAGTATCGGATCGTCGAGATCAACATCGGCCGCGGTGACCAGTTCGCTCCGGAGTTCCTCGCGATCAGTCCCAACAACCGGATTCCCGCCATCGTCGATCACGATCCGGTGGGCGGGGGGGAGCCGGTCTCCGTGTTCGAGTCGGGGGCCATTCTCCTCTACCTCGCCGAGAAGACCGGGCGCCTGCTACCGAAAGACGTGCGCGGACGCATCGCCGCGACCGAGTGGCTGATGTGGCAGATGGCCGGGCTCGGGCCAATGCTCGGGCAGCTCGGGCACTTCAAGATGTACGCCCCGGAGCCGATCCCCTACGCGCTCGAGCGCTACGGCAACGAAGCCCACCGCCTCTACCGCATCCTCGACGAGCGCCTCGCGGGGCGCGACTTCGTCGCCGACGAGTACTCTGTGGCCGACATCGCGTCGTGGTCCTGGGTGAAGCTCCACGAGCTTCACGGCATCGCGCTCGACGAGTTTCCCAACGCGCGGCGCTGGTACGAGGTGATCGATGCCCGACCGGCTGTGGCTCGCGGCGTCGCGGCGGGCATGGACCTCATCGTGCGCAACACGAAGGGCGGTGCGATGGACGAGGAGTCCCGCGAGCACCTGTTCGGGCAGCGCTGACCCAACCGCTCACAGGTGGGGGTGCGCGTCGCTCCCGGTGATCCCCGGCCCGCGACGCACGATGGCGACGTCGTCGAGATCGAGGTGGTAGTCGCGGCCGGCGACGCGGTGCGGATAGTCGTCGAGGAGAACCTGCGCGCCGCTCATCAGCGCGAGGTCTCGCGCCTGGTAACAGTCGCTGTCCGAGAGCTGGGGCACGCAAACGGTCGTGGTGACCAGCATCCCGGCCGCACGCGCGGTCGCGATCAGCGGATCTCCGGGGTTGTTGATCTTTGCGACGCCGGCCCACGGCAGGTGGAGTTGGTGGGACTCGGCAGCGACGAACATCACGCGTCCCTTGAGGTGAGCGTAGTTCGAGGTGTAGTCGGCCACCTGCTCCTCGTCCGCGGTCAGCATGAACATCACCCGACCCCGCGCAGCCTGGAGCGTGGGCCAACCCTCCGTCAGGAGGGCGTCGCGCAGCGACGGGGAGGCACCGCGGACGTCGTCGGGCGTGAGGAGGCGATCGCCGAGCACGACCCGCAGCAGGGAATCGAGCGGCCGGAGGCTCGAGATCCGCGCGCCTCCCGCGTAGTCCTTCGCCTCGATCCAGATCTGGAGCGGTTGGTGCTCTGGATTTGCGTCGGACCACTCGCGGATCTCGCGAAGACAGTCGCTGAAGCGCTTGCAGTGCGTGCGCCCGTCGATCCAAAGAATGTGGTAGATCTGATACTCGCCCGAGAGGCTCCTGTGAACGTCGAGTTCGAGGGCGCGGACCCGTTGCTCCGCGAGTTGGACGCTGAGTGATTCGTGGTCGTACCGGTGCCTCGGGTGGATCGCGACGAACGGGTGCCGGTGGAAGCTGTTGTGGCTTCCCTTGACGACGACATCGTCGAGGTTCGGCTCGCCGTCCAGAGGGGCGATCTGCAGCTGAGCGCCGGCTGAACCAACGAGCACGAACAGCCCGGCCGCCAGGCCGAATGCCATCCCCGCCAGGGTCCTGGCTCTCCTCCCGGTCGTCGTACCGGTTCCTGCTTCGTTCGAGATCACCGGGGCTCTACACCGTCTCGCGGTGCTCCTCTGCGCACGAGTGCGCTCGGTGCCCCCTCCAGGCTCAGATCGCCATGGATCTAGCGTATCACGCGGCGGCGCGAGTCCGTAGAACGAAACGGCTGATGCCTCGGTCTCGCACCGTTCGCGAAGGGGCAACTCGCACACGCAACGGCTCGGCGCACCGGCGGGATCGCGATTCAGCTGCCCGTGACGAGGTTTCGCAGAGGTTCTTCCGCGGCGTAGCGGCGCAGGTTCTCGGCGAAGAGCGCGACCACTCGCTCGTCGTAGGCGTCTGGCGGGATCGAGCAGTGGGGCGAAAGGTACAAGCGCGGCGCGTTCCAGAGCGGGTGGTCGGCTGGCAACGGCTCCTCCCGTGTCACGTCGAGAATGGCCGCTCCCAATCGACCGCTCTCGAGCGCGCGCAGCAGCGCGTCTTCGTCGACCAGCGCGCCGCGCGCCACGTTGCACAGGACGGCGCCGGGCCGCATCCGCTCGAAGGCCGCGTCGTTGATCAGGTCCTGCGTCTCGGCCGTCGCGGGCGCCGCCAGGACCACCACGTCGGATGCGCCGAGGAGCTGCGGCAGAGCCTCGGGAGCGAAGAGATCGTCGACCAGCGGCGACTTCGCGCCCTTTCCAGCGCTTCGCCGCGTCGCGATCACGCGCATGCCAAAGGCCCGCGCACGCTTCGCCACCGCGCTGCCGATCGCCCCGAGTCCCACCACGCCCAGTGTGCGGCCCGCGAGCGTCCGTCCGGCGGGGCGGTGGAACTTCCGCTCGCGCTGCATGGCGTCGATGTGTCGGAACTCGCGGAACACCTCGATGAGCCGTCCGATCACGAACTCCGCGATGGCTCCTGCGCCCGCACCGGCCGCAGTGGTGAGCGATACCCCGCGCTCGTACAGCGCCTTCACGGGCAGGTGCTCGGTACCGGCACTGAAGGCCTGGACCCAGCGCAAGCGGGGAAGGTCGCCGAGAAGCTCCTCGGGGAGGTCGAGGGCCAGCAGGACTTCGGTGTGCTTCCACGTCTCCCGGAGCGAGGAATCGGGTCGAGGCGTCGATTCGAGAAGATCGCCGGGAACCGGCGGCGTTCGCCGGGCGAGGCGTACCTTGAGGTTTTCCTTGAAGGGATGGATGCGAAGGTCGATCGGTCGGGGAGTGTTCTCGAGCTCCGAGCGCAGCGATTCGGCATCGACCTCGGCGGGGTGGTTGATGCAGACGACGAGGGGTTCGGCCCCGTCGCTCACCGCGGCTCCCGCAAGTCTGCGGCCAGCAGGCTCGCGTCGATTTCGTCGACGCTCCGCACACCGCAGAGCGCCATCGCTCGCTCGATCTCGTCGCAGAAACCGCGCATTACGCCCTCGACACCGTGGGCCCCCGCAACGGCGAGGCCCCACATGACCGGACGGCCGACGAACACGGCCCGGGCACCGAGTGCAAGGGCCTTTACGACGTGCTGCCCGTGGCGAATTCCGCCGTCGACGTAGACCTCGGCGCGTCCATCCACCGCGGCCACGACGTCGCGTAGCGCGTCAGCCGTGGCGATCGCGCCGTCGAGTTGTCGCCCCCCGTGGTTCGACACCACGATGCCGTCGGCGCCGGCGTCGACGCAGGCTGCGGCGTCATCGCCGCGCAGCACGCCCTTGATGACCAGGGGGATGCCGGCACGTTCGCGGAACCACGCGATGTCGTCGAACGTGAGGGCGTGGTCGAAGATCTCGTTCGGGTCTTCGATGCCGCCGTCGCTCTGGAGAAAGGCCCAGCGGTTGCGGGCGTCGCGCCGGCGGTTGCCCTGGCGCACGACGTCCACCGTGAGCATGACCGCGCCGTAGCCCTGCTCGGCGCTCCGGGCGATGGCCGCAGCGCTGCGTTCGCGGTCCTTGAGGATGTACACCTGCAGCCAGCGCGGGGCGCTGCCCGGCACCTCGGCGACCTCGGCGGCCGAGCCTGCACCGAACAGCCCCATGACGAACAGACTGTCGGTCGCCGCCGCGCCCCGCGCGGTGTCCAGGGGTCCGTCCTTGCTCGCGCGGTGCTGCATCGCCATGGGCGCGATACCGATTGGACTCGCCACGCGCGCACCGAGCACGCGGGTGGAGATGTCGACGTGCGTAACGTCGCGCAACACCCGGGGCAGGAGCCGCAGCCGCGACCACGCCGTCTCGTTGTCGACGAGCGTGAGCTCGTCTTCGGCGCCGCCCGCGATGTAGTCATAGAAGGCCGGGTCGAGGTTCGCTCGGGCCTGTGCTTCGAGGTCCGGGAGGTCCACGGGAAGCCCAGTGTAGCGGTGAAGCGCGCGATGTGAGACGGTGGCGCCCTGTTCCGTCACGAGGAGGAGTCCCATGAGCTCGACGCAATCGTTCCACGGAAAGACCGCCGTCGTCACCGGCGCCGGACGCGGCATCGGACGCGCCACGGCCCTCGAACTCGCCAGCCTCGGCGCGAACGTGGTGGTGAACGACATCGGCACCTCGAGCGCCGGGGAGGGGAGCGACGCCACGCCCGCGGAAAGCGTGGTGTCCGAGATCGAGGCCGCCGGCGGTCGGGCCGTCACGAGTCACGATTCGGTGTCCGAGTACGACGCTGCGGGGCGTATCATCGCCGCGGGAATCGACGCGTTCGGCGCGGTCGATATCCTCGTCAACAACGCGGGGCTCTCGGCTGGCGCGCCGATCTGGAACCTCGACCCTGAGCTGTTCAACCGGGTCGCGGCGACCCACATCCAGGGGACGTTCAACTGCACCCGCCACGCAGTGGGCGGAATGAAGGAGCGCGGCTGGGGGCGCATCGTAAACCTCGTGTCGCGTGCGGGGCTCCTCGGCATGCCGGGCAACGCGGCCTACGGCGCCGGAAAGGGCGGCGTGTTCGGCTTCACGAACGTCGTGTCTCGCGACCTCGTGCCGTTTGGCATCACCGTGAACGGCGTGAACCCGTCGTCCACCGAGACGCGGATGGTGACCGAAGCGGTGGAACGCGGCATCGCCGAGGGCGGCGAGGGGGCGAAGCGCGCGGCGAATCTCAAGGCCGTGCTGCAGTCGCCGAAAGCGGTCGCAGTCCTGATCGCGGCCCTCTGCTCCGACCAGGCGGCCGGGATCACCGGCCAGTTCTTCTTCGTTCAGAAGACTCACATCGGTCTCTTCCAGCCCCTGACCCTCACACAGTCGACGTCGCGCGACGAGCCGTGGACCGCTGGCGATCTCGCCGACGCCCTCGTGAAGCTCGAGCCGCACTCCCTCGACGGACCCTACTGACCGACGGCCGCCGACGAACCCGCGCGTCGTGCTTGCCATGGGCCTACGGCTCGGGACAAGATGCCTTCGTTCGCGAACCGGCGAGGAGGTCCCGATGTCCGAGCTACCCCCCATCACCTATACGCTCGAGTACCCCTACACGAGAACCACGGGTCCGGTGGTCGGAGCGTTCCTCACGGCGCTTCGCGACGGTCGCATTCTGGGTAGCCGCTGCGGGGATCGCGTGATCTGTCCGCCGCTCGAGTTCGACCCCGACACGGCCGAGCCGGTCGCTCAGGACCTCGTCGAGGTCGGCCCCGGCGGTACCGTGAAAAGCTGGACCTGGATCGCGGAACCGACTCGCAAGCACCCATTTCAGCAGCCGTTTGCCTTCGCGCTGATCGTGCTCGACGGCGCCGACACGGCGCTCTCCCACGCCGTGAAGGCCCGTGGCATCGATGCGATGTCCACCGGCATGCGGGTGCGAGCGCAGTGGCGCGAGGAGCGGGCGAGCGCGGTCACCGACGTCTACTTCGTCCCCGAGGCCGACGCCGTGGACACCTACGTCCCCCCCGGTGAAGGCGAGGTCGAGCTCACCGAGCACCTGATCTCCCTCGACTTCAAAGAGGCGATTCACCCGTTCCGCGAGCGCTTCGCGCGCGGTCTCATCGCCGGAAAATTCATCGGACAGAAGAGCCCCGTGAGCGGGAAGGTCTACATCCCGAGCAAGGGCTACGACCCGCTCGCGCGTGTCGCCATGACCGAGGCCGACGACGTCGAGCTGCCGCCCGTCGGCATCGTGGCCGGCTATACCGTGATCACGCCCGTGCAGTACTACGGGCAGAAGGAGACCGAGCCCTACATCCGGGCGTCGATTCTTCTCGATGGTGCCGATCAGCCGCTCGGACAGCAGGACATCAAGAACATTCCTCACGACGAGTTTCGCTCGGGCATGCGGCTGCGCGCCGTCTTCAGGCCCGAGAGCGAGCGGAAGATCGTCGAGATGGACAACCGCTGGGGGAGTACCGGCGGCGTCATCGATCACTGGGAGCCCACCGGCGAACCCGACGCGCCCCCGGAGAAATACCTGGAGCACCTGTTCTGATGTCCACCGAAGAGATCGCCATCGTCGCGGTCGCGCAGACGCCGTCGTACCGCCACTACAACGACACCGAGCCGTCGCTCCTCATGACGCTCGTGAACCAGATTCTCGCCGATACGAAACTCGATCGGCACGACATCGACTTCACGATCGCCGGCAGCTGCGACTACCTCTCGGGTCTTCCGTTCGCCTTCGTGTCGAACGTCGACGGCTTTGGAGCCTGGCCGCCGGTCTACGAGTCGCACGTCGAGATGGACGGTGCCTGGGCACTCTTCGAGGCCTGGGTGCGCTTGTCGATGGGCGACATCGATCTCGCGCTCGTCGCAGGCTCGGGCAAGTCGTCGCCGGGGTCGCCGCGCGAGATCTTCCCGCTGCAGACCGACCCGTACTACACGGCGCCGCTGGGGTTCGATCCCGTGTCGGCTGCGGGCCTTCAGGCCCAGGCGCTGATCGACGCGGGCAAGGCCACCGAGCGGGACTTCGCCGAGGTCGTGTCGCGCAGCCGCCGCAGCGCCCTCGCCAACCCGAACGCCCAGGTCGCCAAGGACGTGTCGGTCGACGAGCTCTTGAAGGAGCCCTACTTCGCGTCGCCGCTGCGCAAGCATGATCTGCCGCCGATCTCGGACGGCGCGTCGGCGCTCCTCATCGCCCGCGGCGACAAGGCACGGGAGCTGACCGACAAGCCGGTCTGGATCCGCGGTATCGATCACCGCATGGAGTCCCACCACCTGGGCCTGCGGGACCTCACGGTGTCGGACTCGACGCGGATCTCGGCCGAGAAGCTCGGCCTGAAGAGCGGGCCCGTCGACGTCGCCGAGCTCTGCGTTCGCTACAGCCCGGAGGAGATCATCCTCGTGGAGGCCCTGGGTCTCTCGGGCGAGACGAACATCAACCCCTCCGGCGGCCCGCTCTGCGGACACCCGGTGATGGCCAGCGGGCTCATCCGCATCATCGAAGTCGCCGAGCGGATTCGCTCCGGAGAGGCGCAGCGCGGCGTGGGTCACGCCGCGAGCGGCGGAGCGCTCCAGCAGAACCTGCTCTGCCTGATGGAAGGAGGTGCGTGATGGCCGAACGCAGCGCGGTCATTGGAATCGGTCAGACGAAGTACGCGCGTCGCCGCGGCGACCTGTCGATCGACGGGCTCGTCCGCGAAGCCGCCCTGCGCGCCCTCGAGGACGCGCAGCTCACCTTCAAGGACATCGACGCCATCGTGATCGGCAAGGCGCCCGATGCGCTCGAAGGCGTGATGATGCCGGAACTCTCGCTCGCCGACGCCCTCGGTGCCGTGGGAAAGCCCATCCACCGCGTGCACACTGCGGGTTCGGTGGGGGCGTCGACCGCGATCAGTGCCGCGACGATGGTCGAGAGCGGCATTTTCGACACCGTCCTCACCGTGGGGTACGAAAAGCAGTCGGACGGCAACGCCACCTGGGCGCTCGGCGGTGGTCGCAGCGGCAGTCAGGGTGCGGGCGGCTCGTTTGCGCCCTGGATCCGCAAGTACATCGAGAAGTCGGCTGCGCCCGAGCACATCGGCTGGAAGGTCGCCGTCAAGGATCGACAGAACGCGCTCAAGAATCCGTACGCGCACCTCCACCTCAAAGACATCAGCATCGAGAAGGTCAAGGAATCGCCGGTGCTCTGGGATCCGCTGCACTTCCTCGAGAGCTGCCCGTCGTCGGACGGAGCGGCCGCCATGGTGCTCACGAACGAGAAGGGAGTGGCGAGGGCGCCGCAGCCGCCCGCGTGGGTGGTCGCGCACGCGAAGCGCACCGAGTTCACGCAATTTCCGGGTCGCGACACCGTGAAGCCCGCAGCGGGTGTGGAATGTGCGAAGGCGCTCTACAAGAAGGCAGGGATCACGAACCCCATCCGCCAGATCGATTGCGCGGAGATCTACGTACCGTTCAGCTGGTATGAACCCATGTGGCTCGAGGGTCATCTGATCACGGAAGAGGGCAGCGGCTGGAAGCTCACCGAATCCGGCGCCACGGAGATCGGCGGTGACTTCCCCGTCAACATGTCGGGCGGCGTGCTCTCGTCGAACCCGATCGGAGCATCGGGCATGATCCGCTGTCTCGAAGCCGCCAACCAGGTGCGCGGGACCGCCGGCGACTACCAGGTCGACGGCGCTCGCGTCGCGCTCGGTCACGCCTACGGGGGCGCCGCGAACTACTTCGCCATGTGGATCGTGAGTTCGGAGAAGGAGCCGAAGTTCAGCTGAGACCGGTTCGTTGGCCCCTGTCTCGCCTACTCGACCAGCACCATCCGATCGATGGCGGCGGCGCGGATCCGCTTCGCCTCGAAGGGGATCTCGGTCCACTGCTTGCGAGAGAACTTCTCGGTCAGATCCGAGAAGTGGGGCGAATCCGGGTTCGTCGACTGTGAGTACGTGAGCATCGCAGCGACGCGCGGGCCCTCGGGAAGCAGTTCCGTCAGCTGGATCCAGCTCGAGCTGCTCCCGGTGACTTCCGGATAGCCGGCCGCGCCCATGAAGTCGGCCGACAGCTTCGAGTACACGCCCATCATCTCCGGACCGCCGTGCATCGGAATCTGCCGCTCGTTGCGCGTCACGTGCTGTACGTCGCCGAGCCTCGCGTCGAGGTCGATCCCCGCGTCCCGCAGCGTAGCGACCGCGGCGCCGAGCGCCGCGACGGCTTCGGCGGCGTCGTCGGTGCGCAGGCCGCGCGGACCGTCGAGTGGCTTCGCGGGATCGAACGGCTGCGTGTAGCGGAGCTTCGTCGGGAGCCAGCGCGAGCGCGCGTTGCCGTCGTTTGCCTGGCGTACGAACTCTCGGAAGAGGTGCGCGCCGCGGCTCTCGAGGTTCGCGTGGAGGTCCCAGGCGGCGAGCACGTCGCAGGCCTCGTCGAGGTCGACGTCGCGGCCGTCGGGAAGCGAGGCCAACGGATTCGCGCGACAGATCGTCACGAGGTCGTCGCGCAGCAGCTGGCCGGACTTCACGCGATTGGCAAGGGCGAGCTCCTGAAGGGCCTCTCGCGTGAACCGGTTGCCCGGTCGCCCATCGCGGCCGGAGAGGCGCTTTGCCACCATCTCGAAACCCGAGCGCGTCCGGAGCGTACGCTCGCTCGACTCGCCGCCGCGTCCCGGCGGAAAGCCGCTGTTGCCCACGACCGAGGGGATGCCGGTGATCGGCGCTGCCTCGTTTACGAGCCAATAGCTGTCGTTGGACTGGGTCGCATAGTCGCTGCGAAGCAGCTTGGGGAGGTTGCCCGGGCCGAAGATCCCCGGCGCCGTCGCGTCCGGATCACTTCCCCACTGGCAGGCCTGTCGCGAGCCGTCGAGGTTGCCGCGCGCATCCGCGCAATGGGCGAGCTGCGCGTCGGTCACGTGGGCCACCGGACCGCTCTCGGCGTAATACACGTCTCCCGCGACGTCGGCCGCCAGGAGGTTGACGGGGATCGACTGGTAGCGCTCGACATTCCTTCGCACGTCGCCGACGGAGCGTGCGCGGTACATGCCGAGGGTGCCGCCGTTCGCGCCGTTGTTGCCCACCGCCAGCTCCGCGGTGCGCAGCGCGTAGGCCGTGGTGTCGCTCCAGGGGTGGCCGGGGCTCTCGACCATGAACCCGAAGTGCGTCGAGTAGAAGCTGTGAGAGCGCTCCTCGAGTGCACCGTCGTCGCGCAGGACCGAGACGGTCACCGTCTCGCGAATCATCTCCCGCTCTTCCCCGTCGAAGCGGTAGGCCGTCGGGCGACCCGGGACGAGTTCGAGGCGGTAGAAGGAGTGGCGGCGTGCCGCCGAGTACGTACCCGCCCAGGCGACGTGGCGATTGTTGCCGAGCCCGATCTGGATGTGCGTCACGGGCATGGCGCCGAGCACGTCGAAGTCACCCCGCAGCGTCTGGTGCATGGCGTAGAAGCGTCGCGGACCGAACCACGGAAAGTGTGGATTCGCGAGCACGATGCCGTGGCCGCTCGAAGTGGTGTCGCGGCCGAGCACCAACGCGTTACTGCCGAGGTCGAGCGGGTTCGACAGCGGCGCACTCGCTTCGGTGGGGTGGAAGCCCGGCCCCTCTGGCTCGCTGTCGGCGCCCGGCGGTGCTGCGGCGACGATCAGGGGCAGGAAGCCGGGCAGGAAGAACGGTGTGAGGTTCACGCGACGGACGTCGTCCACGCCGACGGGAAGCAGCCACGAAACACCCAGGCAGTTCGGGTCGCCGGGGTAGGCGATTCCGCTCTCCCGCATTGCGCGGTTGTAGCCGTCTGCGTAGCCGAGATACGTGTCCTGCGACTCCTGGATCACCGCTTCGTCGGCGAGGCCGCGGTCGCGGAGCAGCTGGAAGAAGAAGTCGCTCTGCAGCTTTCCAGCTCCCGCGCCCTGATGGCGCGAGAGCTCTCCACGAAAGCGCAGGAAGTTCTCGGCGAGGAGGCAGAGGTTGTCGCGAGTTATCGCGTAGCCGATGCCGTAGCCGAGACTCCCGAAATCGTCTGCTTCGACGTGGGGGATGCCGCCTTCGGTGCGGATCACCACGACGGCGTATCCCAGGGGTTCGCCCGGCAGAGCGACGAGCGGGGAGGAGCAGCCGGGCAATGCGAGCGCCCCCGCCCCGGCACAGGTCGCGAGAAAACGTCGTACGGTCACCCGTGAAACCCCCTTCAGGAGCGAAACTCGGGGATTACCTTCTCGCCGAAAATCCGCAGGCCTTCGATGCACGTCTCGTGCGGGACCGCCCGCCCCACGACGGGAATCGTCACCAGCTGGTCGAGACCCACGTCGACGAATTTCTGCACCGTCGCCCGGACTTCCGTCGGGTTGCCTACGCACATGCCGTTCTCGTGGAGGGACTCGGGCGTGGGCGGGCCCTCCTTGAAGGGACCCGGGATGTTCTTGTCCCGCTCGGCCTCGGCGACGAGTTCGCGCAGACGCGTCTGCGGAATGGGGCGCGGCTCGTTCTCGAGGCGCTTCGCGAAGTCGGGGATGGTGTCGAAGTACACCGCGAAGTGCGGCGTCACGCCGGGCGGCTGCGAGGCGAGAATCGACCGGGCCTCCTCGCCGTCTTCGAGGCACAGCGCCGGGGCGATGGCCATGATCTTGTTGTACACGAATTCGCCGACGGGCTCGGCCTTCTCGATGTTCTCTTTGTAGATCTCGACCAGCGGACGCAGTACCTCGGGAGTCGAGAAGCTGAACATCGCGACGCCGAGACCCATCTTCGCGGCGGTCTCGACCGTCGAGGGATTCGTCGCGGTCACCCACAGCGGCGGGTGCGGCTTCTGCACTGGTTTTGGGAGGATGCAGCGCTCGGGCACCGAGAAGTGTTTTCCCTCCCAGGAGAAGAGGTCCTGCGTCCACATCTTGGGAATCGCGCGGATGGACTCCTCCCACATCTCGCGGGTCTGCTCGTTCAGGATGCCGAACGTGTTCACCTCGGTGGAGCCGCTGCCGCGGCCCGTGCCGAGTTCGATGCGACCGTTCGTGAGCACGTCGATCGTGGCGATCTGCTCGGCGACCCGGACGGGGTGGTTGATCGGCGGGCACAGGTTGAAGATGCCGGTGACGAGTCGGATGTTCTTCGTGAGCATGCCCACGGCGAGGCACGACAGGTGCGACGCAGAGCTGTGGGAGTATTCCTCGAGCGCGTGGTGCTCGGGCGCCCAGAAGGTGTCGTAGCCCGCTTTGTCGGCGGCCACCCCGAGTTCGACGTCCTGGCGCAGTCGCAGCGGTTCCGCTTCTTCCCACGGTCGCGGTCCCACCGAGGCTCCCTGGAAGATTCCGAATTCCATGCGCGCGATCCTATCAGATCGACACTGGCGGCAGCCGACCTTCGGTGTCGCTGCCGTCGATCGAAATTCCGGTGTGACGGCCGAGGGTTCTGCGAATCTCAGCGTCTCGGGTCGGATTGACAGTGGAATCGACGCGCCTACCCTGCGACACATGCCCGTCGGAATTGTTTCGATTTCCGAACTAGGTCCAACCGAACTTCGTTCGCCTTCGGCCAGCCGCGCGGCGGCCGACTCCTCGGTAGGCACTTTGCCTTCGGAGTGCGCGGTGCCGAGGTTTCGGCCCTCGTGATCCTCGACCTCCACAATCACTCGATCAAGTCCGACGATGGGCGAGCGAAGGTCGAGAACTACTGCCAGTGGATCTCGAAGAAGGGGATCGGCGTAGACGGCTTCGTGCTCACCGAGCACCGGCAGTTCGACGCCGAGTCCGACTACCGCCCCCTCGAGGACGAGTTCGGCATCCTGATCCTGAAGGGGAGCGAGGTCGAGACCGACTACGGACACGTCCTCGTGTTCGGCGTCAACGACGAAATGCAGACCGCCTTCGACTTCACGCGCATCGGGCTCTCCGCCGAGCTCGTGGTGCGAGAGGTCAAACGCTGCGGCGGCATCGCCGTGCCGTGTCACCCGGGTCGCACCCAGGTGGGGATGCTCGCTCACGTCCGCGAGCGAGGAGCCGTAGACGGGGTAGAGGTGATCGAGACGCTCAATGGCGGCAGTCGCGGCTCGGAGAACGACGACGCACAGTCCCTCGCCGAGGAATTCAGCTATCGCGGTATCGGAGGCAGCGACGCGCACATCGTCAGTCACATCGGTCGCTGCTCGACGCGCTTCGATCAAGACATCGAGGACATGGACGGCCTCGTCGAGGCACTGCGCACCAGCCGCTACGAGGCGGTGCGTGTGTCTTCCTGACCACCACGGAGTAACGACATGGGAATGACGGCCGCCGAACTCAAGGAACGCTTCGGCGACACGGTCTTCGACTCCGTCGAGGTCGAGGCGCGAGGCGAGGACATGGTCGAGTTCGCGCTCGCCTGCGGCGAGACGGACCCGTGTTTCACGGACAGCAGTCACCCCGACTTCCAGGCGCCCGCGAACTTCGCCACGAAGTATCACGGGGCGCGGATGCTTCCGTCCGACTTCCCGAAATTCGATCCCGCGCGCATGATCGACGCCGGCAAGGCGATCGAGATCCACGCGCCCATTCGTCCGGACACCAAGCTTACGGCGAAGAGCCATCTTCACGACATCTACGAGAAGACGGGCCGCAGCGGCCTCATGGTCTTCCTCGTTCACCGCATGGAGTTCACCGACGAGAGCGACGAGCTCAAGGCGTACGTCGACTGGCGGCTCATTCTGCGGGGAGGGCTCCAATGAGCGCGCGCAGCTACGAGTCGGTGGAATTCGGCGAGGATCTTCCGGAGGTCGAGCCCGACGTCGGCATGGAGAACGTGAAGCGCTTCTGTCGCTCCGCGATGATGTACGGCCCTCGTTTCACGGACCACGAGAAGGCGAAGAAGGAGGGCCTCCCCTCGGCGATCGTGCCGGGCATCATGAGTCAGGGCCTGCTCGGGGCGATCATCCACAACTGGGCACCGGGCTGCACGATCAAGAGCATCGACACGGTGTTCCGCGCGCCGTTGTCCGTGGATTCGAAGCCCACCTGCCGCGCCGTCGTCACCGACAAGGACGACGACACACACAGCATCGAAATCGACCTCACGATCGTCAACGAGGCCGGCGAGACGCGCGTCCTGGGAACGGCCAAGGTCGAGCTCTGAGGCGATGGCGCCAGGTCGCCGCAGCGCGGCGTCAGAAGGGCGCGAGCAGGCCCCCACGGATCCCGTGCGCCACGGTCCGCGACCGGATGTCCGCGCTGTAGTGGAAGAACAGGTGGAGATTCTCGGGGCTGCGGACGCTCCAGCCCAGGCCCACCGTTGCGCTGTCTCGCGTGGGCTCGATGCCGGTGATCGTGAAGGGCTGAGCGACCAGGTTCCCACGCAGCCGCGCCTGGATGCGGCGCTCGATGCTCAGCCAATCGTGGCTCCAGAGGGCCCAGATCTCCGGCGCGAGGAGGTAGCCCGCGTCGATCTCGAACTCTCCGTGCGCGCGCATCCCGACCGACGTCACGAGGGAGTCGAGCTGCTTCGAGGGGACCTTGAGGTCGAGGGCCGTGGCGCCGCCCTCGGTGAACCGGCCGGTCTGCGAGTGCGTGTACTCGAGCCCCGTCATTGGCTGCCAGCGGAATCCCTTCCACTCGAAGAGCGTGACGCCGCCCTCCGCGTAGGCGCCGACCTCGTTGCCGCTGAAGGTCGCGGAGGCGGTGTCGTCGATGGAGCCGAAGGCGATGCGGCGCCGGCTCTCGAAGTCCGAGTAGGCGTGGCGCACGAGGCCGCCGGCGTAGAAGCGGTCCGTCGCCCAGGCGCCGTAGAGAGCCGAGTGGTAGGTGTCGGCGCTGCCCGCAGCGGAGTACCGGTTGTGGTCGAGGTGGCTCCGCGAGTAGGCGCCGGCGATGCCGATGACGAGCCCATCCCGCGGCTGCCAGTCGATGCCCAACGACGTCCCCGCCACCGTGAAATCGAAGCCCCCCGCGTTGGCATCGCCTTCGGCATGGCCGAAGACCCCGAAGCCGTCGAGCCAGCCGGTGATCCCGTAGTCGCCCGCCCAGTCGGGACCGACGGTCGCGGCCGAGGCTCCCGGCTGGAGCGACCGTAGGAGCGTCGTCGGATCGTTCGACCGCAACGCCGGACGACCCGGCGAGAACGCCACCGGCAGCGACTCCGACCGTGCGGCGGTCTTCGCGCCCGTTCCCTTGTAGCCGAAGCGCCGCACGACGGTGTCGCGAAACTGTGTTGCGGCGGCGATGCGGGCGGTTTCGAAGTTGGCGAGGGAGACGCCCGTCATGGCGTCGAGACCGGCGGCCGCTTCGGCTCTGGGCACGCCGCCCTCGAAGGCCTCGAACACCGAACCCAGCGGACCCGAGTGCGTGGGATCGGCGGCTTCGGCCTCGTCGAGCGCCGCGGCGATTGCGTTCTGGTTCACGGTCGTGGCGAGAGTCGCGAACGGCTCGCTGTTCGCCCCGACGTCGATGGCAACCTGGGTCGCACTCTGCAACAGCGTGAGGCCGAAACGGAACAGCTCCGATTCCGACAGGGTGAAGGAGCCGAGGACGCTGTCGGCCGAGAGGATCACGTGCTGACCCAAGAAATCCCCTTCCCCGATCAGCGCGACGTCGACCGTCGCGTCCCCGAGTGTCGCCGTGCCGCCCGTGATGTCGATGAGGTCCTGATCGTTGGCAGAGATCTCGACGACGTACGTCGCTCCCGCCCCGAAGGTGGTGGCCCCGGTGACGGAGAGGACTCCAGTGGAGGGCCCTGGCGCGACGCTGCCGTTGATCGTGAGCGTCTTGCCCGCACCGCCGACCGACCCGCTGCCGGCGAGCGTACCCGCGGCATCGACCGTTACGCTCGATGCGATCTCCGCCGCACCGCCGCCGAGGGTGAGCACGCCATTCTCGATCTGCGTCTCACCCGTAAAGCTGGCGGCGGGAGCATTCCACGTGAGGTTTCCGGCGCCGCGCTTGACGAGCGTCCCGCTTCCGGAAATGGCGCTTGCGCGCGTCCCGTCCGTTGCTTGTGCGAAGCGAAGCGTTCCCCCTGCGTTGACCACGACGGGCCCGCTGGCCGGGAGGCTGTCGGTGTCGACCTCGAGGATGCCGGCGTCGATCGTGACGCCGTTCTGCCAGTCGTTCTGGCCGGTGAGCGCGAGGGTTCCCTCGCCGATCTTGGTGATGGAGCCCGGTCCACTGATGGAGCCCGTGCTCTGGCGCGTCTCGTCGAGGTCGACACTCATCGTGACTGCCGCCGTGGAGTTGCCGAGATAGAGATCGCCACCGCCGGCGGTCGCGGTGGTGCCGCCACTCCCGGCCGTCACGGTGTTCGACGTGGCGACGCCGAGTTGACTGTCGATGATCGTCAGGCTGCCGCCCGAGCGCACGAAGATCGCGCCGCCGAGGCCGTCTCCGCCGTTGCCACCGCCGCCGTTCGTGCCGTCGCCGCCGCCGAATGCACTGCTGCCCCCGGAGCCGCCGCTGTTCGCGCCGCCGCCGCCGCCCCCAAAACCGCCG
>JABSQW010000451.1 GCA_013215605.1 Myxococcales bacterium | reverse complement strand
TCCGAGTATGGGCGTCATGGAAGATCCCCGATGACGGCTGCGATGCAGCGGCCGGCGATGATTTCACGAGTGGCGGCGCGCCCTACGGAATGCCGTAGAGCGCTGCGGCGTTGTCGTGCAGCACCTTCTGGAGCGTCTCCTGCGAGACGTCGGCGAGGGCTTTTTCCGCGTACTGCGAGGGACGCTGGGCCCGGGCGTTCGCGGGGCCGGGGTGCTGGCAGGTCGGGTGCGGGAAGTCCGTCTCCCACAGCAGGTTGTCGGGAAGATTCTCGAGGACGGTGCGCAGCCCCTGCTGCTCGAACCAGAAGCAGCCGTAGATCTGTCGTCGGAAGTACTCGCTGGGCAGCAGATCGTACTCCGGGTGGTCGCGCTGCACCTGTCCGTTCGTCCACTGCCAGTCCATGCCTTCGATGAACGACTGCATCCAGCCCACACCACTCTCCACGGAGACGAACTTGAGCCGGGGAAAGCGGTGGCAGACGCCCCCGAAGATGACGTCGGTGAGGCTGTTGGCGTTCTGCACGAAGGAGAGAGAGGAGTAGCGGGCGAAGTTCGCGCGCGGTGACAGGTGGGGCTGGAAGGCGTTGCCGACTTCGCCGCTGCCGATGTGGAAGCTGATCGAGAGCCCGGCGTCCTGGGCCGTCGCCCACAGCGGGTCCCAGTGTTCCTCGGACAGGTACGGCTCTCCGAAGTCTTGCGGCGCGCCGGACATGAGCACGGCCTTGTGTCCCTGCTCGGCGCAACGCTCGACCTCTGCGACGGCGGCCTGTACATCCCAGAACGGCAGGGCCATGACGGGGACGAGCCGGTCGGGATCCGTGCCCGTCCACTCCGAGAGGAAATCGTTGTAGGCGCGCACGCAGTCGAGCATGAGCTCGGGCTGTTCGAGTCGCAGGAAGGCGCCGGAACCGAAGCCGCCGACGTTGGGGTACAGGACTTGCGCGCGGATGCCCTCGCGGTCCATGTGCTCGAGGCGGGCCTTGGCGTCGTAGGAGGCCGGGGAAACGTCTTCGAAGGTCGCGGGGCACTCGGGGAAGGATCCGTCGAAGCCCGCCATGCTGAAGAAGCCGGGCCCCGTCGTGGGCTGCCCGGCCATGATCCACACGTCGCGCCCGTCGATCCGCTTGACGTGGGGGATGTCGTCGCCCCACTTCGAGGGCATGCGCGAGGTCCAGACGTCCGCGGGCTCAGTGAGGTGGGTGTCGGTGTCGATGGGTTGGAAGCGCTCGAACATCGGGCTCGTCATGGCGGCTCCTCGTCGTGGTCTCGAGCGGGATTCTACATCGAAGCGTCGCTCGGCCGGCGTGCCGCCCACGCGAGTGCGGCCAGACCGGGGCCGGGCCGGGCGGTGGTGGCCCGCTACGGGTTGGCATCGAGGTCCGCGTAGGCGCTGTCTCCGTTGAGGATCAACACCTCGGGACCCGTGGCGTAGAGGGGCATCCGGTGGGCGACCCACGAGTCCTGCGTCGCGGGATCGAACCAGAACGACAGCCTCGGAACGAAGCGGTCGGTGACGAACGACAGCAATCCCAGGTCGGGTCGGTAGACCACTTCGATCAGCTGCTCGTGCCGTCCGCGATTGACGAGAATGCGATCCACCCTCGCCGAGAAGGTCATGAACCGCGGCGACGGTCGACACAACAACAGGTCGAACGACAGCTTCTGCGACGTGTCCTTCACGAGGATCTCGAACAACAGGTTGAAGGGCACGTTCACGACGCGATCCGGTGTGCGAATCGGCAGCTCGCGTCGTTCGTTGCCCTGTTCGTCGGTTCCATCGCAGACGGCGATCCCCGCCTCGTGATCGACGAGAAGCGTGCCGAGCGACGAGCCGTCCGCGGTGACCGATATCGACTCCTGGCGGATGATCTGCAGAGCGGTGCCGTCGTCCACGACCCGCAGCAGAGCCGTCGCCGTAGTGTGGGCGCCGTCCTGGACTCGGGTCTCGGATCGGATTCGGACGTGGTCGGCGTCCACGTGGTCGACCGAGAGGACCGCGTCGCCGATGCGTTTGCCATCGTCGTCGAAGGTGGACGCCGGAATGCTCCCGTAGCGCAACGGCACCGGCAGACGCAGCGAGGATTCGGCGCGTGCCGTGCCGACGAAGCCCACTGCCAGCGCAACGGCGACGGCCAGCGCTGTTCTCATTCCCGCGGCGTTCAAAGTGCGGCGGATGGTAGGGGCTCGGCGAACGGAATGCATTGCACCCATGCGCCGAGCTGATCCCGTATCTGGCGGCGGCGTGCTCGCGTCGTCGCTCGCCCATCCCATTGCGACCGTCGATCCGATGAGGTACAGCCGACAGATCGGTGGACGCGAGCCCCTGCGGGGCCATCGTGGTCCGTGGCGGGGGTCGTGACAGCCGC
>JABSQW010000450.1 GCA_013215605.1 Myxococcales bacterium | reverse complement strand
CGAGATCGGAGATGGGGCGCGATTCGAATCCCTCGACGTGACGAAGGAGGAGGACTGGACGCGGGCCGTCGACTCGACCCTCGGCGCTCTCGGGCGCATCGACGTGCTGGTCAACAACGCCGCCGTCCTCCACATGGGCAGCATCGAGAACACGCCGCCCGAGGTTTTCCGGCGTCTCCTCGAGGTCAACACGGTCGGTCCCTACCTGGGGACGCGAGCGGTACTCTCCGCGATGAAGTCCAAGGGCAAGGGCTCGATCGTGATGATCTCGTCGATCGACGGGCTCGTCGGAATGAACGGCGTCTGCGCCTACTCGGCGAGCAAGTTCGGCATCCGCGGATTCGCCAAGGCCACGGCCCTCGAGCTCGGTCGCTCCGGGATCCGCGTGAACTCGGTCTGCGCCGCCAGTGGCAACCCGGAGATGACCGCCCCCTGGATGGACAAGATGATGCCCTTCCTCGACCATATGGTGGCCTACACGGAGAACCGCGGGATCCCGGGCGGCGCGACCCTCGAGCAGATCGCGAACGCCGTGCTCTATCTCGCGTCCGACGCGAGCGACGGCGTGACGGGGATCGACGTGCCCGTCGACGGCGGCGCGACGGCGGGCAAGTGGATCGAGGGCTTCAACTCCTTATGAGCTCGGGTGGCGTCGTGCGGGTTGCGTCCGCTCCGGATTCATGATGCGCGCCACACCTGGGCCACGTTCGCGCTTCTATCCGGAAAGAACATCCGCTGGGTTTCGGAGCAGCTTGGTCGCGCCGACCCGGCCTTCACCCTTCGGGTCTATGCGCACGTGCTTAGGGACGATGAAGTCGACCTGTCGTTCCCCGACTTTTCAGCAACAGGACAGCCCAAAACGGCCCAAGCCGAAGATCTCGAATTCGAGGACTCGCCTAACTACTTGGATTCAATGGCACGCCGGGAGGGATTCGCGAGCCAGCGAAGCTGGCGATGTCTAGTCGGCCCTTGGCCGACCGAAACCCCCGACCCTCAGGTTCGAAGCCTGGCGCAAGCGTAAGAAGTAACGCGTACTTACAGCTGCTGCGTTGCAGGGGGCTGCATGGAGCGGCACCTCTAGGGCGGCTTTCTTGTTCTATTCTAAGCAGCTACCCACGACCGACTCGAATTGGAGGACCTATGTCATCGAAGGACAATTTCGGCGCGATCGTCTTCGGGACCAATTTTGGGGTCAATACCCACGTAGCCGCACTGCGCGCAGCGGGGTTCGAGGTCAAGGCGTTGATCGGTCGCGATCCGGAGAAGACCATGGAGCGCGCGAAGTGGGCGAAGATCCCCCTCGCTCTCACGTCTCTCGACGAGGCCATCGCGCTCCCGGGTGTCGATCTCGTCTCGATCTCGACGCCGCCCCACACCCACGCCGAGATCTCCCTCGCGGCCTTCGCGGCAGGAAAGCACGTGGTCTGCGAGAAGCCCTTCGCGCGGGATCTCGCGGAGGCCCAGAAGATGCTCGACGCCGCGCAAGGCGCTGGCGTCGTTCACGTCATCGGTCACGAACACCGCTTCGATACCACGCAGTCGTTGGTGAACCAAGCCGTCCGCGAGGGCGTGATCGGGGAGCCGCGCATGTTGACCCACATCATGGAGCTGCCGATGTTCGCCGACGAGAAGACGGAAGTTCCAGACTGGTGGGGCGACGCGAGCCAGGGCGGTGGATGGCTCGGCGCCAACGGGATCCACATGATCGATCTCGCTCGAAACCTGATGGGCAAGATCACGGGGGTCAGTGCATCGCTCTCCACTCTCTCGAACCACGGTTGGACGGCGGAGGATTCTTTCTCGATTCACTTCCGGACGGAGAGCGGCGCGGGCGGGGTGATCCAGAGCAGCATCAGCGACATGGCGCCCCCCTTGTTCGCAACCCGCGTTGCGGGGACGAAGGGCTCGTTGTGGGTGGAGGGCCCGAGTGTCTTCGTGGCGGACACGTTGGGTCAACGCGAGCTCGAGCCCTCTGCCGAGCTCGTCTACGCCAACATGCCACCGTCGCCAAATGATTTGGTGGAGACCAACTACGACGTGCTCTGCGCATCCGCGAACGCCATCGCGCCCTACACGACCTTGTACACGGGCGTCCGTGAGCAGATGCGCGGCAACGAGCCGAGCCACCCGACGCGCGCCGCGACTTTCGAGGATGGGGTCATCGGCCAGCGCATTCTCGACGCCGTGCGTCGATCGGACCGCGAGGGAGGCTGGGTCGGGGTCGACTGATCCGAGGCCGGGTCAGGGGGCGACTAGTCGTCGTCGTCGAAATGGCGCCGGGGGCGTTGCTCGGGGAGGACCTGCAGGGTCTTCAGGAACTCGATGATGGCGTCCTGGCTGGCTTGGGAGAGGGAGAAGAACGCGTCGCGCTCGGCACGCGCATCGCCTCCGTGGAAGTAGATCGCCTCGGTCAGCGTTGTGAGGTCGCCGCGGTGGCCGAACGGGTCGGAGTTCGCGACGTCCCACAACTTGCGGGTCAGGAATTCGCTCGTGGGGCGCGGATTGGCGCCTGTAGGCGGCGCCAGGGATGTGGGGTCTGGTGGTCCCGTGCTGCACTCCATTCAGTGAGAGCTCACAAATTCCTCAATCATCGTCGCCAGGGTTTCCGGCGCATCCTCCTGGGCAAAGTGGCCCCAAGAGGGCCGCGGGGGTGGATCGGACTGGAAATTCAAAGCCCCTTTTTACGTCCGAGAAGAACCATGATGTCAAGTAGAGGAGAGATGAGGAGCGGATTGGGGCCCGTAAGCGGCTCTCGGTCTTTCAGCGCTTGGAGGACTTCGACTCCCCATCACTCCGGTACTCGAGCATCGGGCAGACTCCCGGGCAGGGGAGGCGCGGGCTAGAATCCCGCGGATGTTCGAGGGCTTCGAGAGTCGGCGGGTCCAGACGGGCGAGGTCGTACTGCATTGCCGCACGGGCGGGGAGGGGCCGCCGCTTCTGTTGGTACACGGCTATCCGCAGTCCCACGTGATGTGGCACAAGGTGGCCCCAGCGCTGGCGGAACACTTCAGCGTCGTGGCGGCCGACATGCGCGGCTATGGCGAGAGCGAGGCACCGCCGGCGGGCCCTGATGGGATGGCTTACGCGAAGCGGACGATGGCCCGAGATCTGAGCGGCTTGATGGAGGCCCTGGGTCACCCGCGCTTCCGGGTCGCGGGCCACGATCGCGGAGCGCGCGTTTGCTACCGGCTGGCCCTCGATCAGCCGGAGCGTGTCGTGCAACTCGCGGTTCTCGACGTGGTACCCACCCTCGACACCTGGGAACAGTTGTCCACCACCGCGGGACTCTTCGCCTATCATTGGTACTTCCTCGCGCAGAAGGCGCCCTTTCCCGAGCGTCTGATTGGCGCGGATCCGGTCTACTTTCTTCGACACACCCTGGATAGCTGGTGCAGCACGGAGGGTGCCATCGGAGAGGAAGCCTTCGCGGAGTACGCCAAGGCTTTCGATGCCGACACGATTCGGGCGAGTTGTGAGGACTACCGCGCAGGCGCCACCGTCGACCGCGAATTCGACGCGGCCGACCGCGAAGCGGGTCGGCGTATCGAATGCCCGATGCTCGCGCTGTGGGGGGACCCGACGGGAGATCGCAGGGGGACACTCGAGGTCTGGCGGCGGTGGGCCGTCGATGTCAGGGGTCGAGGTCTCCCAGTCGGCCATTTCCTGCCCGAAGAGGCCCCGGACGAGGTCATTCGCGAGTTGATCGACTTCTTCGCTACGGGGGCATCGTAGGGGACCGTGCTGGATCTCGCTTTGCATCTCGCAACCATCGCGCGCTCGTGATGCCCGCATGAAGACCATCTTCTCCCCGCTTCTCCCGATTCTTCTCTCCAGCGGGTGGATGGCCTGCGCGGTGACTCCGCAGGACGTCCACAGGGATGCGATCGTGATCGACACGCACTCGGATACGACGCCCCGCTTCGAAGGGGACGACTGGGACTTCAGCGAGCGTCATCCGCGCAGTGACTCTCACATGGATTTGCCGCGGATTCGGGAAGGTGGCCTCGACGTGCAGTTCTGGTCGATCTACACGGGGAAGGCGGAGGCCCCCGGCGAGGCGATGCGGGTGGCGTTGCGGCGGATCGACGCGGTGCACAGGTTGGTCGAACGCCATCCCAACGAGATCGGACTCGCCACGACCCCCGACGAGATCCGGGACCTCGTGGCCCAGGGCAAGCTGGCGAGTCTGATGGGGGTCGAGGGAGGACACATGATCGAGGGCGATCTGGCGGTCCTCCGGACCTACTACCGTCTCGGTGTCCGCTACATGACCCTCACCCACTCCTTCCATACCACCTGGGCGGACTCCTCGGGCACCTCGACGATTCCGGAGCCGCTACACGGAGGTCTGACGTCCTTTGGCGAGAAGGTGGTGCGGGAGATGAATCGGCTCGGGATGATGGTGGATGTATCTCACGTCTCGGACGAGACCTTCTTCGAGACGCTCCGGGTGAGCCGATCGCCTGTCATCGCGTCTCATTCCTCGTGCAGGGCGATCGCGGACCACACGCGCAACATGAGTGATGAGATGCTCCGCGCCCTCGCCAAGAACGGCGGAGTGATCATGATCAACTTCTATCCCGCGTATATCGACGAGATCGCGAATCGCGAGACGAAGGCCTACTTCGAGACGTGGAAAGCGACTTTCGACCGGATGCGGGAGGAGCACTCCGATGATCCGGCCGCGCATTACGCGGCGCGGCGTGCCCACCTCAGCGAACATCCCGTCCCTCAGACGAGCCTCGATGTCCTGCTGGATCACTTCGAGCACGCAATTCGCGTGGCCGGCGCGAATCACGTGGGAATCGGTGCCGACTGGGATGGCGTAGCGAGCATGCCGAGAGGGATGGACGACGTCAGCGCGCTTCCCGGATTGACCGAGGGATTGCTCGCCCGCGGCCTGTCTGTGGAAACCGTGCAAAAGGTGCTCGGCGAGAACCTGCTCCGGGTGATGGGCGAAGTGGAGGCCATCGCCCGCGAAGCCCGCGCAGAATACTGAGTCGCGGATAGGAAATTCAAAGCCCCTTTTCGCGTCCGGTAAGAAACATTATGTCAAGTAGAGGAGAGATGGGGGCGGATTGGAGCCCCTAAGCGGAACCTTGCATCACTCGGGGCTCCTTCCTCCAAGGTTGGCTTCTGCGGCGCGCGCGTCGAGGGTTTGCCGGATGCGTTGGTGGGCCTCGCGCGTGAGGTCGTAGCGAGAGAGGGCAGCCAGCGAGAGGCTCACGAGAACCAGCAGCGTGCCACCCTGCACGAGACCGAGTTGGCGGGCAACCTCGGGGGCGACCTCGCTCGGGTCGGTGCCCGGAAACAGCCCGACCAGATCGACGACCCGCCCGGCGATGATGCTCCCCAGGGCCACCGACGCCTTGGCGACCAGCGCCAGGGCCCCGAAGAAGATGCCCTCGCGGCGGCGGCCGCTGCTCACCTCATCCGCATCGGTGATGTCGGCCATCATCGACCCGCCCATCACGGTCGGCCCGGCCACGCCAAAGGCGAAGAGCGTGCCGCACAGGGTGAAGAGCGGCAGGTAGGCGCTGCTCTCGCGAGGTGGAAACAGTCCGATGGCCTTGCAGATCGGGGGGAACGAGACGAAGACGGTAAAGATGAACAGCCCGAGCAGGAACGTGGGTTTCTTGTCGATGCGGTGCGAGACCCGCGTCCAGAAGATCATCCCCACGACTGTGCCGATGCCGAGGAAGGCGCCATACGCGGCCATTTCTCGGGTATCGATCTGCCAGAAGTAGATGCCCGAGTAGAGGTTGAGATTGTTGGCTACGCCGCCTGCGGTGAAGATCAGCAAGGTCGCGATGAACAGGAAGCGAAACGGGCGGACCGCCAGGGCCGCGCGCACATCGGCGATGACCCGCCACGCGATGCCCGTCCGTTCGAAAGTTTCGGCCGGGCGCGGCAGATAGGGAATCCGCCAGTGGGTTCCGGCGGCGGATGCCAGGATGCTGACGGCCATGATCACCGCAGCGAAGAGTGCGTAGGCGGGGTAGGCATCGGGGTTCAGGCGTCCATCGGGATACGCAGCGCTGGGTTGCATGAAATACAGCAGCGCCATCCCCGCGGTGAACGCGGTCCCCGCAAAGCTGCCAAGCGATCGAATCAGCACTACGCGGCTGCGTTGGTCGTAGTCGTCCGTCAGTTCCGCACCCAGTGCCAGGTGGGGAACGTGATAGAGCGTCATCGCGAACCGGGTGAGGACTGCGAAGCTCGTGAGCCAGCAGAAGAGTCCCCATTGGCCGAGGGCCGCAGGCGGCGTGAACAGCAGCGCGAAGAAGAGGCCGAGTGGCACGGCCGAGGCGTACATGAAGGGATGCCGGCGCCCCCAGCGGGAATCGAGCCGATCCGACAGGGTTCCGGCGAGCGGGTCGGTGATGGCATCGAATGCCAGGGCCACGGCGAGCGCTACACCGCAGAGCGTGCCCGAGAGCCCCAGTACCTGATTGAAGTAGAAGAGCAGAAAGACGGCGAAGGAATAGTTCTTGATGCCCTCGGCCGCCTGGCCAACGCCATACCATCGCATCGTCGCGCGATCGAGTTCCGGTCCGCTCATCGTCTTTCGTCTCGTGCTCGAACGGTTTCCCGCGCGCGCTTCGATTCCCTCGGTTGGTGCACCACACGGCCTGCGGAATCGGGCGACATCCCCCAAGCGCAAAGCGCTCCTATCCTATGGCATGGCGGATAGGAAATTCAAAGGCTTTTTTTGCGTCCGGTAAGAGACATGATGTCAAGTAGAGGGGAGATGGGGGCGGATTGGGGCCCGTAGGCGGAAGATTCGTGCTGTTGCGGACCTCTCCGCCCGCCAGTGTATTGCACATCCTCGCGCCAGCTCCGTATGCGGAAAGGCAAGCACGGGTCGCCCCCAGCAGCCCACCCATATCCCCCGTATACGTCTGCATCGTGATCCCTACAACCTGGTACAGGTGGATCCTGCTAGTGGCAACCGAACCGTTCTGGGCTCCGCGCATTAGGACCAGCCGCCGACGGACACCCGCCCTCTCTCGAGAGCCGCCGTGTCCCCTCTTTAACCCGTACCTACATGCCCAAGTGTCTATAATGGGCCTTTGAAATTCCTAGCCGCGGACGGTCGAAGCAAGGCGCGCCATGCGAGAAAATCGCAAGCCGGTCTTCTCGGGGCGCTCGTATAGGAGGAGGACTGCAATGAAGATCGTCGGAATCGGGCTCCTGGCCTACGTGGCACTCGTCGTCGTCCTGGAGTCGACGCTCGGGCTCGTGCAGCCGGAGTTCGGAGACAACATCGTCATCACGACGACCGATTCGGATGGCGTTTCTTCGGACCGTGTCCTCGGAAGGGACTTCAGCGGTGGACGCCTCTACGCCTCCGCCAACCACTGGCCTCGCGCCTGGTACAACGGTGCCCTCGAGAACCCGCGGGTACGCGTGACGATGGACGGAGTCACCGCCGACTACATCGCCGTTCCGGTCGATGAGGAAGAGCACGCCCGCGTCTCGCGCGACATCGGCAACGGAATCGGGTTCAAGATCATGGTCGGATTCGCCCCGCAGAGGTTCCTACGGCTCGATCCCGTCGCAGGTTCAGCCGACTAGAGCTGGGCGCTCGGCGGCCAGACTACCGCCGACTGGCCACACCTCCCCGTATTGGGTTCGTAATTGACAGAACCTCTAGGATAGGACCTTGCAGAAACGCAGCTTGAACTTCCTATCTGCTCGCGAGCATAGCCGTCGGTTCATTCTAGAGGGGATCATTTAGAGAGGCTCAATCCACAGCTTTACGGGAAGCTGGGACTCGGGCGTCAGTCATCCGTATAATCGGAGACATGACTGAACAAATCCAGGAACTGAGCGAGCACGGCTCGGTCGCGGACGCTGGGGTTCGCGATGAGTTGCTCGGGGCGAGTGACGCGACGATCGAGGATGCAACAGGTCTGGGCGACCCGATGGTGCTCAGGGGGCTGATCTATCAGCTCACTGGCGACCCGGAGATTGCGGCAACGACGCCCGTGATGGGCGCCGGCACCGGCCTCCTCGGTGGCATGACACTGGGTGAGGAAGAAGCAGCCCTCGTCCGCCGCAAAGCCGCTGAACTCCTCAAGTCCTATCGGGACAGCGGTGCCAGCGAACTGGGCATTGGTCCGACGGACCGCCTGCCGACGAGCATGGCCCTGACCATGGGCACTGAGCCCGAGCCCGACTCGATCGACCTGTGGCTCGAAGAACTGGCTCTGAATCCATGGGCACGCGGCCTGGAATGGTCGCGGGAGCCGACGCAGCGACGCGAGGATTTCTCCGTCACCATCATCGGCGCCGGAATGGGTGGCCTCAATGCGGCCATCCAGCTCAAGCGAGCCGGAATTCGGTTCTCGGTAATCGAGAAGAACGATGGTGTCGGTGGGACCTGGTACGAAAACCGCTACCCGGGTGCGCGCGTCGACACCCCGAGCCGGCTCTACACCCACGTTTTCGGAGTCGACTACAGCTACCCGTATGCGTTTTGTCCATGGACCGAGAACCAGAAGTACTTCGAATGGGTGGCCGACACGTTCAACGTGCGCGGTGACATCACCTTCGAAACGGAGGTCCGCTCGTTGGCGTGGGACGAGGCGGCTTCGATGTGGGACATCACGGTCGACGGCCCGGAGGGTCGGCGCACGCTGCGCTCGAACGCCGTGATTACCGCGGTGGGCTTCCTGAACCGCCCGAACATGCCGGATATCCCCGGCATGGAGCGTTTCAACGGTCCGTCCTGGCATACGGCGCGCTGGCCTGCAGATTTCGATCCGGCGGGCAAGCGCGTGGCGGTCATCGGCACGGGCTGCACCGGTTATCAGATGGTGGCGGAACTGGCGCTCGAGGCTAGGCATGTCACGGTCTTTCAGCGCACGCCCCAGTGGCTCTTCCCGGCCCCAGGCTATCGCTCGCCGTTCCCATCGCAGGTGACCTGGCTGGATCGGAACTTGCCGTACCACACGAATTTCATGCGCCTGCGCATTTCGTCGGGGTTTATTGCGGGGTTCGGCCCAGTCGCCCGGGTCGATCCGAACTTCCACGACGAGCACGCGGTGAGCCCAGTCAACAAAGCCGCTCGCGACAACTGCATCGCGTTTCTAGAAGAGAAACTCGGGGACGCGGACCTGATCGAGAAGATGACGCCGGAACACCCCGTTCTATCGGCGCGGCCCGTGCTGGTCGACCCCGAGTACAGCATTCTCGACGCCATCCAGCGCGACGACGTCACGCTGGTCGTGGATGGCATCCGCGGGATCACTGAAACTGGAGTGGAGACCGAGGACGGCAGGGTTCACGAGGTGGATGCCATCGTTTATGCGACGGGATTCAAGGCGACCGAGTACCTGTTCCCGATGTCGATCACGGGCCGCGGTGGGAAGACCGTCGAGGAACTCTGGTCGCAGACCGGTGCGCAGGGCTACGTCGGCGCGATGATCCAGGGCTGCCCCAATCTGTGGACGTTGTACGGTCCCAATACCAATGGTGGCCTGCTGGTTCCGGCGTTCCAGGAAATGGAAACGTATTACGCGCTCAAGTGCATCGAGCGGCTCATCCTCGACGACAAGAAGTCGATCGACGTCAAAGAGGAGCCCTACCGGCGCTACAACGAGATGATCGACGAGCGCAACCAGTGCATGGCGTGGAGCGACCCGCGCGCGGAGAACTACTACTGGACGAACTTCGGCCGCTCCGCGACGCAGAATCCGCTGACACCGCTGGAGATGTGGAACTTGTTGCGGGAGCCAGACTTCGCAGATCTCGAAGTGCGCTGACCAACTCGGCAAGCACTTAGGAAAGCTAAGTCGACGGTGCTTACCCGGCGCTTGCCGCAGCTGAAGCAGACCAATAAGCAACCGATTCTGTTGCCATGTTGCGCGTGATCGTCATCAAAGCGTTCATCTTGATCTCGCCGCTAACCATGAAGACGTCGGGCTGGATCTCTTCGATCGGGTCGTGCGGGTAGACCCTCGAGTCGCTCATCGAGATTCCTTTGCGGCGCGTGTCGCGTCCTCGACTCGCTTTCCCCAATCGGTCAAGGCCGGGCGCCGGGCAACCTCCTCCTCGAAATCCGGCGTCACGTCGGAGACCCCGGTACCGAATACGCCGTAGATCGCGAAGTCGGCCATGCTCGGCCGATCCGAGTAGAGGATGAGCAGAATCGTGTGGGTTGCTAGACAATGGACCCGCTGAGGAAAAGGGAGGTGGGGGGTCATCAGACCAAGAGTCTGGTGCTCTACCTCCGGGGCCCTTCCCTGCCCCGAAATTCTGGAGCCGTTTAGAGCCGGGAGCCGTACCCGGTGCCGCTGTGTGCAGCCCAGTGCAGGCCCCTGCAATGCAGGAGCGGTAAGTAGGCGCTACTTCTTACCCTTGCGACGTTCTTCGAACCTGAGGGGGAGACGCGAGCGGTGAACGAGCGGCGAGTGGGAGCCGAGCGACCAAGGGGGTTCGAGTCCCTCCCGGCGTGCCATTACTTCCGCATCGAGTGACACGGGAGCTGAAAGTGGGGAAGATCCGTTTCTTCGAGCCCGGCGAGGTCGAGTTTCGGCGCTCGTCCGAGCTGACTCCGCCGGGTGGAAACGTCGGCGAAGCCGAACGCATGGGGACCGCGGTTCGTTTTCATCACCCGGGCAGCGACGACGAGCCGCAGCTCTTCGAGGTCGATCTCGATCCCGATCTGGTGGTGCCGAGTCACGCCCACTCCAAGGACGAAATCATCGTCATCCTCGAGGGCGAAATCCAGATGGGAAACCGCGTTTGCCGCCCGGGTGCCAGCGTGCTGGTCCCAGGCGAAACCTTCTACGGCTTTACGGTCGGTCCAAAAGGGTGTCGCTTCTTGAACTTTCGTCCCGTGGCAGACGGCGCGTACCAGACCCACGAGGATTACCTGAAGGCTCGGCGTTCCCGCGACTGATCACCGGTGGTTGCGGCCCCGGCCCGTATTGCGGCTTCGTCCAGCCACCGGTTCCTGGTTCACAGAATCTCTAGGATCGGACCTTGCGAAAACGCAGCTTGAACTTCCTATCTACCTTCTCGGATGAAAAAATGGGCTTTGAGTTTCCTATCCGCAGGAAGATGTCATAGCATGCCTACGCAAATGTGCTCCGATCCCCCCCACTTCCTATTTGCCGGCTGCCAGGGTAGACCTAGACGGAGGTTCAGCATGCTGCTCTCTCGACTCTCGCTCCTATTTTTTTTCTTTCTAGTCGGAACGGCGACGGTTCCAGCGGCCGCCCAGACCGCTACGGAAAACCTTCGCAACTCCGACCGCTGCGCGGCCGCGCTCGTAAGAGCATCCGCAAGTCACGCGCGCTGCGTGGCAAAAGCGGCGGCGCGGTTCATCAAGAAGCACGAAGGCCACGAAGCGACCGAGGACTACGAAGAATGTTCCGAAGGTCTCGAGGAACGGCTCGCCCGGGCCAAGAGAAGATTTCAGCCCGACGAGTGCCCCGAGCTATCCGCCGAAGCAATCGACACGCGCATCAGGCGATTCGTCGTTGAGGAAGCCACGGCCGCGCTGGGTGCTCCCCCGACGGCGGGGGTGGTCCCTGGACTGGGGTCCGCCCAACCTGGAGGATGCAATGGAAACGTGACTGTCAAGTTCCAGCCTTGCCGTTGGTATGACGGGGCTCCGTTTACTCAGGACTCCTGTGATACCGATGGCATCGGTGCATCCTATATTAAGATCGCTTGGAATCCTGGCGGCCTCAGCTCGAAAATCAACGACGAGGGTCGTACCTACTACAGAGTCCCCGATGGGACGACCTTCAATGGACAGGTAAAATTTGGGAATCTTTTCGCGGACACGGCATGTCAGTCTGGGCCGGCGTTTCGCGTGGACAACCAAAACGGTTGCTACCAGATCGTCGACGTCGGTTGTAGCTGCCAGGGTGGACCTGCCTTCGGCTGCACGGACTCAATTGTTTTTGAAGCTCGCTCCGAGATTCCAGGGGGGAGCTGGTCTCAAACCTGCGTTGCAGACAGCTACGATGGGGATACGATGTGTGCCAGCTGCGAAGACGGAACGGTTGCGGGTTTTCGGCAAGTCAGTAGCTGCCTCGCGTGCCCAGGTGCGTATGGGAACAGCAACGGATATCTCTTCTGCGAGCAGCTTCTCCTCCGGTCTGCCTGACAGCATGGATCTTCTTGTAGATAGGAAGTTCAAGCTGCGTTTTCGCCTGGGTGGCCCAGTAGATCTTCAGTCAGATGAGCTGGGTTGGAGCGATCGGGCCCTGAGGCGGGCTCAATCCGCCTGCGGCGGCGGGGAGAGCAGGTGCTCACTTGTATCCCCCGGTAAGTGGGCGAAGCCCGTCCGGTGGGCGTAACGCCAGCGGCCGTTGTCGCGAACGAAGCGATCCTCGTAGCGATTCGCCCAGACGGGTTGCAATGGGAACTCGGCCGTGCGCTGAAAAACGGTCATGTAGTAACGCACGACGGCGGTGCCGGCAGCCTCGTCGATCTCGACGACAGGGTTCGAGACGCAGTGGCGTGTATGGGGCGTCCCGTCGTCGGGATAGCGGCGCGTCCAGCGCTTGAAGTTCGCCTCGACCGCCTCTCTGCCCCGAAGCCGCTCGCCGCCCTCGGTCTCGAAGACCGCGTCCGCGAAGAGCTCGCCCACCCCTGCGAAGTCGCCCGCGTCGATCCGCTCGGGATAGCTGTAGACCAGGTTCATGATCTCGATGTAGCTCTCGGTAATCGCGCTCATTCGACCTCCTCCCGCTCGCATTCTAGGACATAGAAAAAAACAAGCTGCGTTTCCCCTGGGGCGGCTGGTAAGCCTCGCTTCAGACGACCCGGGTTGGAGCGATCGGGCCCTGAAGCGGACTACTCGAGGTTCCGTCGTTTTTACCGCTGCTTCTTTGGCTGCTCGCCGAGCGCGAGCCGCGATACCAGCTGCAGGATGCAGGTCGCCAGCGTCTGCTGGCTCGGCGATACTACCTCGCAACCGGAGAAACCAGCGGCAGAGTGATGTACGACGCATGCTCACGATCGCGGTAGATACTGACGACCGGCGCTGGATCCAGCACCGGTGTCGCGAAGTTTCCGGCATCGGCACCGACTATCGTCAGCCGGATGCGGTTGCCGGCATTGAAAATGTTGGAAGTGGGGTGAAGGGCCAGGACGAGCTCGGTCGGTACCCCCGGCTCGATCGCCTCGATGTCCGCCCTGTTGCCGCGATGCCAGGGAAGCCCCATGTTGTCCCACTGCGGCGTGCCGAGCTTGCGGTGGGACGCCCTCAACATGCCGTCTGTGACGTATTCCGAAACCCCAGCTTCGGTGACCTCTTGGAGATAAAAGTAGAAGTCCGCGTCGTTCTCAGTCGATGAAAACCAGAGATGCACGATGGGAGAGCCCGTGATCTCCAACGCTGAATCCAGTGGCAGCGTGGTATAGGTCAACCCCTTCTCATCCACTGTCCTCATGTCGGTCGAAAAGGGAACCCCCGATCGCCGATAGTTGAGATGGTTCCAGCGCACCTTCTTGAGATCGGGAGGTGCGGTGGTGACCGAGTAATCTACGGTGTAGCCATCCGCAGCCTGCTCGGCCGTGGGCGGCTCTCGGCTCAATGCCCCGTCGTTCACCGAACGCACGCTCGTCGTGGTCCCGCTCGCGAAGTAGTAGTTGGTGGGTCGATCTTCGACGGGTGGCCACTGTGACGCGGTGTGGTACTTGACGGAGCCAGGCTCAATCACTGTCGCATAGCGGATGGGCGGCTCGTCCATCACACCGTTATCGATTCCCTTCAGCCAGTAGTCGTACCAGCGCAGATGTTCATCCAGCCAGAACTTCGCGTCCTCGTCCTTTTCGAAGTGATATCCGTTCGTCATCGTCAGCTTTCGAGGATTCTCGAGGTTGATGAACATCACGAGGTGATCGAGCGGGAACCCGTCCTTCCACCCCTCCCACAGATAGATCGGGACCCCCGAGTTGCTGATCTGGTCGGCGTAATAGGACAAACTGGTGTGCATGTGGTACGGCGCGCCGTATACGGCATCCCAGCTGTCGCGGTACGGAACGCCTGCCATCATTTCAGAGACGTTGCGGTTGCGCTTGTGCTCTTCGATGGCTGCTGCCAGCATCGAGCCGTCCGTGTCCGCATCCACGCGAGCGGCGGGAGACTCGACATCCAGACCCCAGTTGCGCCCTGCCCATTGAGCGACGAACTCGTTGAATACTCCCCCGGAGTACGAGGCAGGATACCCGTCGAAAGCCATTTCGGCCGCGAAGATGCAGCGGAGATGAGGTGGCGAAGTGGCAGCAGCCCACATGGCGGTCGTCCCCATATAGGACACGCCGAACATTCCCACGTTTCCGTCGGACCAGGACTGGGCGGCGAGCCACTCCGTAACGTCGTAGTGGTCCCAGGCCTCGGCCTGGGAGTACGGACCGATGCGAGTACCGAACGACGCGCCCGCGCCTCTGACATCGACGGACGCGACCACATAGCCGTGCTCGGTAAACGTTGCGAACTCGGGGCGCGCTGCGACGCGAGTCTTTACCGGGCCGCCGGTCGGATTCGCCCGGTGGTAGCGGTTCGCTTCCCAGATCACGGGGAGCGGTTTGTCGACGGGCACCCCGTCCACGGCGGGGCGAAGGATGTCCGCGGCCAGCCGAGTGGCGTCTCGCACCTCGATATACACCGATTCACGTATCCAATCATCGTAGACCGGATCGGAATATCCACTGTATTCGCCCGGTTTCGAAACGCGCGCTGGTTTCTCGGCCATCGCCGGCAGCGCAAGCGTGACCAGCAGGACCACCGTGCTCGTTTCCAGCACTCGATTGATCATTCTCAGCTCCTCACTGAATGGACTCTTCTGCACATCTTATATCTCACATTTTCATTGCCCCGTATGCGGTCACCGGTCCCTGGTTCATAGAATCTCTATGATTGGATCTTGCGGAAACGCAGCTTAAACTCCCTATCTACCAATGCGCAGACTGACATATCTGTCCATCGTGATGACCACGCTGTTGCTACCGCCACCCAGCGGTGCGGATGTATGCCAAAGCCTGGGTAGCCGGCCGCAGTTTGGCAGCGACTCGGTCATCGAAAACGACTACTTCGATCGATACAACATTGAAAATATCCATGGAAGCTATTACATCGCCGCGACACGCACAGAAACGCTAGACCTCGCAGTGCTGATTGCAGTTTTTGATGACTTCGCCAATTGGTCGGATATATCGCCCGCATACAAGAGCATCGAAGTTCGCCCCCTGACCACAACACTGTTGCTTACAGGGATTCGTTTTCGTCCCAGCTTTTCTCCGTTCACATCCAAGTTCACCAATCGGATCGAAGTATCCAACGAAGAACACATCTATCGCCAATGTTGGCGGCAGTTGGATGAAGCTGACGAGGATGTGATCGAGCCCTACCAGAACGAACCACTCGAAAACCGTGGTTCTTGGCAGGTTCAGAGGATCGACAGCCAGCGTGTCCGTATTGATTACTATTCTGTGATCAAGCCTCCCATACCGCTTCCCGCCTGGTTGTATCGCTTTGTCGTTCGCAATAGCTACGTAGACACCTTCGAGCGAATCATTGCGAAGGCCAACGAGATTCAGAGAGGTCCTCGAGCCACCAAGCCGTAGCTGAACGGACGCAATCCGAAACCCACGGGCGAGACCGGCTGTGCGTGTACGTTTCGCGCTTCGCCGCTCTACACCTCGCGCCCCGTATGCGGGTTTCTGGTTAACAGAGTCTCTATGATAGGACCTTGCAGAAACGCAGCTTGAACTTGCTATCTACCTCGGGAGGACTTCCAAACCATGACAGAGCATGTCGACGTCCTGATCGTCGGAGCCGGGATTTCGGGCATCGGGGCCGGATACCATTTGCAGGCCGAATGTCCCAATCGGACCTACGCGATCCTCGAGCGTCGACCGCAGATCGGCGGCACCTGGGACCTGTTCCGGTATCCGGGCATCCGTTCCGACTCAGACATGTACACCTTTGGATACTCGTTCCGTCCGTGGACCGACCCCAAGGCGATCGCCGATGGTCCCGCGATCCTCGACTACGTGCGCGAGACCGCAGTGGAACATGGTATCGACCGGAAGATTCGCTACGGCGTACAGGTCAAGCGGGCCTCGTGGTCTTCGGAGCAATCGCGCTGGACCGTCGAGGCGGAAAGCGAGGAGTCCGGCGAGATCTGTCGCTTCCATTGCAACTTCCTCTTCATGTGTACCGGCTATTTCAATTACGACGCCGGTTACACGCCCGAGTTCGATGGAGTCGAAGACTTCGGGGGATCGGTCGTTCACCCGCAAAAGTGGACCGAGGACATCGAGTACGCCGGGAAGCGTGTCGTCGTGATCGGGAGCGGTGCGACCGCGGTGACCCTCGTACCCGAACTCGCGAAGCAGGCGGCCCACGTGACGCTGCTCCAGCGCTCTCCCACATACATGGTGTCGGCACCGGCGGTGGACCCCATGGCCAGCTGGCTGCGTGACAAGGTTTCGCCTCAGAGGGTCTACTCGATCATTCGCTGGAGGAACATTCTCTTCGGCCTGGCGTTCTTCAAGTTTTGTCGGCGTTGGCCGGAGAGAGCTCGGAAACTCCTGGTCGCCGGCGTGAAAAAGCAACTCGGGTCCGATTACGAAATCGGGACGCACTTCAACCCGCGATACAACCCCTGGGATCAGCGTCTGTGCCTGGTGCCCGACGCCGATCTCTTCGAATCGATCAAGGCGGGGACCACCTCCGTGGTGACGGACGAAATCGATCGCTTCACGGAGAAGGGAATTCTGCTGAAGTCCGGACAAGAGCTTCCCGCGGACCTCGTCGTGACCGCGACGGGGCTCGATCTGAAATTTCTCAGCGATCTCGAATTTACCGTCGACGGAGAATGCCGGGACGTCAGCGAGTCGATCACGTACAAGAGCATGATGTTCAGCGACATACCGAATCTCGCGTCTTCCTTTGGCTACACGAACGCTTCGTGGACGCTGAAATGCGACCTCACCTGCGAGTACGTCGCGCGTCTCCTCAACTACATGGAAGAGAACGGCTACCGTCGCTGTGTGCCGAGGTGCAACCGCGACGCGGTCGAGGTCGAGAAGATGCTGGACCTGAACTCGGGTTACGTGGAGCGCTCGGCCCACAAGTTTCCGATGCAGGGGAAAAAATCTCCCTGGCGCCTCTATCAGAATTATCTCCTCGACAGCCTCACCATTCGCCATGCCCGGGTTGGCGATCCCGAACTCGAATTTTCGCGGCAGGCGCCCCAACGCGTGAAGGATCAGCGCACCGAATCGGATCCCGAGCGCCACGTGGCCTAGGGAGTCGCCCCGCCGGGTGCCTCTTGGGCGCTTGACCCTGGGGCGGAGACGACCTTAGGCGGATTGCGACTCAGGGGTGCCTCGTGCGGTACAGCACGTGGCGGCCCCGTATTGGGTTCCTAATTGACAGAACCTCTAGGATAGGACCTTGCGAAAACGCAGCTTGAACTTCCTATCTACCCTCCTTGCTCCAAAGCCGGCAACTCGATCAATCCCCGGCAATCCTTGTCGATGGGACCCACTTGTCGCTCCAGGGGAATTGCTGCGAGCTCGCCCTGGTTGGTGTAGACCCAGTTGTGGAAAGGGCAGACAAAGTGCCCGCTGTCTCCTTTGCTCTCCGCTACCCGAGAGCCCCGATGTCGACAGGCGTTCACGAACGCGCGAAAAAGCCCGCTCTCGTCCCGCGTAGCGAGCACCGGCACACCGAAGTCGTCCACGGTCATATAGGAGCCTGGATTCGGTAGGGAACCCGACAGCGCGATCAGCTGTGGATGATCGCGAAAGAAAGTCTGTCTCTCCCGTTCCGCGATCTCTCGGCTGGTATAGACATCCGTAGGATTCCGGTACATCACGCCAGCATCGACATTGCGTTTCTCGTCGAGCTGCCGCATCAGCTCCTTCAAGATGGAGAGTTCGACGTCCCGTTTCATGTCTGCCTCCTCGGCCTAGAGGGCGATCCGGTCAGCCTGCGCAAGGGCTCGGTTCGAGAATATAGCGCGACCCGGTTTGGATCGGACGGTGCGGGATCGCCT
>JABSQW010000449.1 GCA_013215605.1 Myxococcales bacterium | reverse complement strand
ATACATCAACTCATCAAATCATAAAATCATCAAATCATATAACCGTACAACGTAAGAGAGTTCATCATCTTATCGGACAGGGTAAAAATAACAATAACAGTACAACGTAAGAGATTTCATCCTCTTATCGGACATATGTTAAACTACCCACATGTTATAAATCATCAAATTAAAATCATCAAATCATCAAATCATCAAATCATCAAATCATCAAATCATATAACAGTACAACGTAAGAGAGTTCATCCTCTTATCGGACAGGGTAGAAATAATAATAACAGTACAACGTAAGAGATTTCATCCTCTGATCGTACATATGTTACTCTACCCACATGTTATACATCATCAAATTCAAATCATATATATCAAACTCAAAGTATAGAGCACAAATGTTAATAAACACATTACGTTATATATTAAATTTCCAGTGGATATAACATATAATTTATAATTTAATTTACATTTACAAGGTTTTTATCCCTTGAAATAAATGTTAATACACACCTACTCCATTCGTATATATTGATGCATCATATGATTAATATAACAAGAGGTTTAACATGCATTATGTGTTCATATATATGTATGTTGTCGTTTCACACACAAAAATATACTACCACCTCTTATCATTAATTCATTTACATGCATACAAACATACATACATATAATGACTTCACTAATATCGATCAACCTGATGCAAGACGTCATCGTTCATATATATATGTGTGTGGTCGTGTTACACACAAATATCATCGTTCATATATATATGTGTCTGGTCGTGTTACACACAAATATATATGAACGATCATGACGTCATCGTTCACCAGATTCATCTCCAACCACTAGCACTGATGATAGCACACATCGTATGGTCAGTATCAGCACGCCCTTATTTATGTACGAGCAAAAATTTGAGCTCTTTGGCATTTTGACAAATTAAAACTGGTATTTTCATTCAATTCATAATAGTTAGTAATTTCCTTGAGCCTGAATAGGTTTACAATCTGAATCTTTCAAACTACTATCAAAAAAACAAAAATAATAAACACATTAATTTACGGAGTCAAATGTTAATAAATAAATTAATTTATAAATCACAATTATATCAAATATATATTACAAAATATAAAAACGGGAAGATAATTACGTCACCGTCGTTCTGTTAAATTTAAACAAATTTATGTTTAATACATAAAATCGTCATACTCCTTCAGGCGCAAACACAACTTATTGTATATCAAATCAACAAACATTCGTACATACATACACCATCACCATTGATAATAATTATAAATGGATGAAAGTTATGATTCAAACCATCAAATAATCAAATACTATAACATATTAAGGTAATGTTCCCTATCGTATTTTGAGAAAATACATTTTATTTTCAGGGAGTTCATCACCTTCTCGGACAACTCGCTTGGCTATACCGTATGACGCACGCGAAAGAATATACTACCGAGGATCTTTCCGTATAGGGAGTTTATCCACTTCTCGGACAACTCGCTTGGATACACAGATTGACGCATGCGAAAGACCGATCTACCCACCTGGTTATAAATTATCAAATCATCAAATAATCAAATCATAATCATCAAAAATTCCAAATTATTATCAAAATATATTCATCACACATCCGGCGCATGCTCATCATGCACATGCTACCCTTAGGGTTAGGGTTCCTATGATTAACATAAGTGTTTTTCAGAAAACACTTACTTGCCATTCACATACATGTTTTTTCAACAAACACATACGTGTGACTATGATTCAGACAACGACGCACCCTATCCACATTATATCCATTAATATACAAATAATCATTGATATACAATTTTGAAGTGTAACTTTAGAAGACGTTAAATTACTAAACTCAATCTAGTGTGGCGTATGAGTTTTATGTAAAACTCTCAGCCGCAGTGCGTTCAAAATTTCGATGATTCACGGGACGAGATGCAAGTCACATTAAGTAACGCAGTTCGCCACGTTCTTCATCGATCTCATAACCAAGAAATCCATTGATGTAAGTATGTTGATACAATTCATAGTATGTATCTTTTGATTAATTATAATTGCAAATCACAAATTACCAACACTAAACATCTTATGTCAACTACATATACGCATGTATATTGTAATAATATCATAACTTATTAAATGAAAGTTATAAAATATTTGTTAAATATTTTAAGGCAGAAACATATAATATAATATTGTATAGCATGAACATATTATATATGTATTCCCTAACATGTAACAACATTATGATACCGTCAACGATAGTACAGTTATTTATCATAAAGCATATACACGATTGATCATATCGCAGATACTAAATAAATAAATAAAAAAAGTTTAACAATACTAATTAATATACACAAACACAATGTGTATATTTATTTGTATTAGTATAATATAAAACATCGATTTGATATTATATACAATACCAACCAGCAATAAATTAAACTTCAATACTACTAATCAATAAAGAAAACGATGCTTATTTTTTCGATTTTTGGGGTGCAACATAATAAGCAATTATTAATTATAAGTAATCAAACTAATAAAACATTGTTTTTATACACTAAATATTATTTTTGCTTCGGAAATCAACACACATACGGGAAATAATGTCAAACCATATATGTATTAATGATTATATTTGAAAATATACTATATAGTAATACTTTCTGGAAACATACAATACTTAGATTCCAGACATCACAATGTCCGCAATTTTTACAGAGTTATTTATGGTTCGGATAATGTATATATCATTTGAATCATAATAGTTCTTAAAATTTTCATCATATATACGTTCTGATTGGGTCACCACGCCAATCATGCTACAAAAAACCTTCGCATGATTGGGTTGCTAATCCAATCTGCTACCCCTAGGGTTAGGGTTAATCAAAAACAACAATT
>JABSQW010000045.1 GCA_013215605.1 Myxococcales bacterium | reverse complement strand
ATCGTCCAGCGCGCGATGGGCATCGAACGGGTGCTCGTCGACGATGGCACACACAACGACACGCGCGCGGGGCCGCCGCTCGCACGCGGATAGGAGCGAGATCTCCAATGGAGACGATCGTCGACCAGGTCGAGCAGGTCCGCAGCGGACGCCGCAGTGCGCACGATTGTGTCGAAACATCCCTCGCACGGATTCGCGAGCACAATGACGCGCTCGGCGCGTTCATCGTCGTCGACGAGAAGCTCGCCCGCAGCGAGGCCAAACGCGTCGACGCAAAGATCGCCCGCGGCGAAGACCCGGGCCCCCTCGCCGGCGTCCCGTTCGGCGTGAAGGACGCCGACCCCTGCGCGGGTCTGCCGCTCACCCACGGCTCGCTGCTCGGACGGGGCCGTCCCGTGGAATCGCGCGACAGCGTGCACGTGGGTCGGTTGCGGGCGGCCGGAGCGATTCCCGTCGGGGTCACCGCGGCGCCGGAATTCGGTGCGCTCAGCTGGACGCGTTCGAAGGCGTGGGGGGTGGCGCGCAATCCGTGGAACCTCGAGCGCACGCCGGGCGGGTCGAGCGGCGGCTCGGCTTCCGCCGTGGCGGCCGGGCTCGTGCCGTTCGCCACCGCGGGAGACGGCGGCGGATCGACGCGGATCCCGGCCAGCTACAGCGGACTCGTGGGCCACAAGCCGAGCTTCGGTCGCATTCCGCGCGAGGGCGCGACGACGTCGCAGACCGCGGTCTGGGGAGCGCTCGTGACGACCGTGCGCGACGCGGCGCGACACCTCGACGTCGCCGCCGGACCAGACGATCGCGACCGCACCTCGCTGCCGGACCCCGGCGTTTCGTACGAAGAAGCGATCGAGCGTCTCGACGTCTCGGGGCTGCGCTGTATGTGGTCCGTCGATCTCGGCTTCGCATCCGTCGATCCCGAGGTGCGCGCCGTCACCAGCGCCGCCGCTCAGCGCCTGATCGGCGCGGCCGGGCTCGTGGAGCGCGAAGTGTCGATCGACCTAGAGGATCTGTTCCAAGCGTGGTCGAACTCGTCGGCGATCGACCTCTGGTTGCACCTCGAGAAGGGCGATTGGCCCGAGCGCGCCGGCGACATCGGCGGGAACATTCGCAAGAGCCTCGAGCAGACGCAGAGGATCCACCTGCCCTGGTATACGAAGGTGCTGCGCAGCCGCACGGCGCTCGAAGCGCGCGTTGCCGGGATCTTCGAAGGAATCGACGTGTTGATTACGCCCACGAACGCGATCGCCGCTCACGTCGCCGAGGGTCCGCCGCCCGCGACGATCGACGGCCGGGAAGTGCACCCGGCGATGGCGGTGCCGTTCACGATGCTCGCAAACCTGTGTTGGAACCCCGCGGTGTCCGTGCCCGCCGGGCAGAACGGCGACGGCCTCCCGGTGGGCCTGCAGATCATGACCCGCCGCCACGCGGACGACGTGGCCCTCCGCCTGGCACGAATCGCGGAGCAGACCCTCCCCTGGCGGCGCACCGCGCCTGGGTACTGAGTGCCTTTGCCGCCGCGGCGAACGGTGTTGGAGGCTGGTTGTTCCGTGGTCGGTTCGTTCCCCTCGCGCCTCGCCGCGCTCTCCGGTCTCGCAGCCAGCGTGCTCCTCGTCGCCGAACCCGCGCAGGCCGACCCCAATCGACCCTTCCCCCAGCACGTCGTGTACGCACCGGGGAGCCTGCGGCCCTCGCTTCACACGCAGCCGACGCAGGACGCGCACGTGACCGCGCTCTACGCGGCATGGAAGTCCCGGTACCTCGCCCAGGCCGGCCAGGAATCGGATGGTCACCCGCGCTATCGGATCCGGACCGGGCGCGATCCGAGCAACGCAACCGTCTCCGAAGGTCAGGGCTACGGCATGATGATCGTGGCCTTCATGGCGGGGCACGACCCGGATGCGCAGACACTGATCGACGGTCTCTACGAATACGCGCTCGATCACCCGAGCACGATCGACTCCCGTTTGATGGACTGGCGGGTCGAGGCCGACGAGGTGCCGGATCCCTCCGGCAACGACAGTGCCTTCGACGGCGACGGTCACATCGCTTTCGCGCTGCTGCTCGCCGAGCGACAGTGGGGCAATGACGGACGCTTCGACTATCGAGCCGCGGCAGCGACCCGTCTCGCCGGCCTCGCCGACTCCGTCATCGGACCCACCTCCAAGCTACCTCTCCTCGGTGACTGGGTGGATCCCAGCGGGAGCCCCTACTCGGAGTACACGCCTCGCACCTCCGATTTCATATTCGATCACTTTCGCGCCTTCACGGTCGCGGTGCCGGCCGGACCGTGGCCACAGGTCGTCGCAGCGAGCCACACGGCCGTCGATCACGTCCAGACCCTCCACGCAGCCTCGACCGGCCTGCTTCCCGATTTCCTCGAGCCGGTCTCGCCGAGCGACCCCACCCTGCGTCCCGCCTCGCCGGGCTTCCTCGAGGGTCCGTTCGACGGCGCCTACTACTACAACGCCCTGCGCGTTCCGCTGCTGCTCGGGGTCGACGCGCTGCTCAGCGGCGACGCGATCTCCACCAGCCAGGCACGCCACTTCGCCGTCTTCTCGAACGGCGTCGCCACCGGGGTCCCCGCAAATCTGCCGGCCGGTTTCGAACTCGACGGCACACCCCTCCCCGGAAGCGGATACTTCACGACCGCTTTCGCAGCGCCCTTCGCCGTGGCCGCCATGACGGACCCGGGCCAGCAGGGCTGGCTCGACGCGTTGTACGACGCCGTGCGCGACTCGGATGAGAACTACTACGAGGACACGCTCTCGCTGATCAGCCTGCTCGTCCTGACCGGAAACTACTGGAGTCCGTGGCAGTTGGGATCGCTGACGCTCCCCGCCCTGCCCCTTGGTGCGCTGGCAGCGTGCAGCGTCTTGATTTCGCTGCTGGGACGCACGCGGCTCGTGGCTCGTCCCGAGCGCCAGTGACTCACGGGATCGCTTCGTCGGCAACACCCAACCGCAGCCGCTGCAGAGTCTCGGCGATTGCACAGGGCGGCTCGCAGTCGATCGGGCGATCGCACCCGGAACACGGTATCGAGGCGCAAGATCGTGCGGCCAGGACCACTTCCGCCCGGGTTCAGGCGCAGCGACTCTTCAGTCGGCGGGCGAACGATCGGAGACCACGACGCTATTTCGCGTCCGGTCGCGCGGAGATCTTGAACAACCTTCGCGTCCACACCGACTGGAACAGGGGATCGACCATCCGGTAGAGACGGCCGGACACGTAGACGGACTTGCCGCGTTCGAGTGCCGCGAGTCCCTCGCGCACCACGACATCCGCGTCGTACCAGATGAACTTCGGCAGCGCGTTCTTCATCGCCATGCGGCCGCCCACCTCGTGAAACTCGGTGTGCGTGAAGCCGGGGCAGAGCGCTGTGACGTGGATACCGAAGGGGCGCAGGGTCAGCGCGAGTTCTTCCGACAGAGCGATGAGATAGGCCTTGCTCGGCCCGTAGCTGCAATCACCCGAGCGCGGGATGCGACCCGCGACCGACGCCACGTTCAGGATGCGCCCGTAGCCTCGTTCCTTCATGCCGGGCGCGAATCGATGACACATCTGGGCGACCGAGAGCATCATGAGTTCGAGGTAGGAGCTGTGGTCCTGCCAGTTGCGATCGACGATGAGATCCGGGCTCGCCGCACCCGCGTTGTTGATCAGGACGTCGATCGCGACGCCCTCTTTCTGTAGCTCAGCCTCGATGCGCGACGGCGACTGCGGGTCCGAGAGGTCGGCCGCGATCGCGCGGACCGAAATCCCGAACTGCTCGCGAAGCGCCGCTGCGGCGGCCTCGAGGCGGTCGCGTCGGCGCGCGACCAGGACGAGATCGAACCCCTGCGCCGCTAACTGCAGCGCGAACTGTTCGCCGAGCCCGGCGGAGGCCCCTGTAATGAGTGCGGTGCGTCGATCGGCCATGCGCGAATCTCCTGGCGAGAGCGGTTGGCGGGAGGTTTCCGCCCCCCGATCGACTACTGCCCCCTTCCGGGCAGGTCGGAGTGCTCGTAGTCGTTGCGGAGCTTTCGGTCGTCGGTGAGGTACTCGACGAACTCCCTGTCGTTGCCCTCGCTGCGCACGCGGAAGTCCGGGAACGCGGTCGTGATCAATCGGACTGCGGCGTCCACATCGCGAACGGCCGGATGGGCATGTTCGAGTCTGAGATTCACGGGGTCCTCCTGTACTTCGAGAACAGCATCATCCGAGCTTGTCATTAATTCAACTGAATTGCTCGTTTACTGTCGGACTGCTACTTCTCCATGTACCTGGGGCCCGACCCACGAGAGGGGGGAGACGATGCGCGATTCCAGCGGAAATCTCGCCGCCAACGTCCGGCGGCTGCGGGAAATGCGCGGCCACTCGCAGCAGCGCATGGCCGAGCTATCCGGCATTCCCCGCCCCACCTGGGCCAGCCTCGAGTCGGGCTCGGCAAATCCGACGCTGTCGGTCCTGAGCCGCGCTTCGGCGGCGCTCCAGGTCTCGATCGAGGAGTTGATCGGCGCGCCGCGCACGTCGGCGCGCCTGCTCCCGGCGTCGGAGATACGCATTCGCAAGCGCGGCGGAGGCGCGCTGCGTCCACTCCTCCCGGAAGCCATTCCCGGACTCGACATCTCGCGCATGGAACTCTCCGCGGGCGGCCAACTCAAGGGCGTCCCGCATACGCCCGGTACCCGTGAGTATCTCACGTGCGAGAGCGGGCGAATCGACCTGATCGCGTCGGGCGAGCGCTGGAGCCTCGGTCCCGGCGACGCCCTCGTGTTTCGCGGCGACCAGCGACACACCTATGTGAATACCGACGCGCGGCGACCGACGGTCGCCATCACGGTGGTGTGCTTCGCGCCCGTAGGCGCGTGAACACCGCTGCACCCGGCGCTCGAACGGAGACTACTGCCAGACGATCCGAAGACGCCTCGAAACCGCCTCGATGGGAACGCCGAACGCGATCCCTTCGACACCGAGCCCGAACGCCTTCAGCGTGACGATGCCTGACACGCGTCCCGCCTCATCGAGGAGCGGTCCACCGCTGTTCCCGATGTTCACCGTGGCGTCGGTCTGAATCACCTGCTCGCCCTCGATCTCGCGGAGAGCACTGACGATTCCCTTCGTCACCGATTGCGAGAGTATGTCGGAGAGCGGCGTGCCGATGACGAAGACATCAGACCCGACGGACGGACCGCCTCCGCGACGGATCGACGCGCAGCGATAACTGTCGCCCGGTAGCTCGAGCAGCGCGACATCGGACCTCTTGTCGATCCGAACGACGCGCGCCGGAAGCTCGATCCCGTAGGGGAGCTCGACCTCGACACTGTCGCCGCCGGAGACCACGTGCGCCGCGGTCAGAACGTGGCCCTCGTCCGACACGATCACGCCCGAGCCGCGCGCCTGCCCGACCCGCAGCAGGACGACGGACTCGCTGACGTCGCCGAGGTCGCGCGGCAGACTCATCTGCTGGTCGATGGAACAGTACGGAATCGCGAGCGGTTCCCCGACGGGCGCATCCGCGAACTCGTTCGGCGCTCCGACCACGGCGTCGGCAAAGGATTGTTCGGAGAGAAGCTGATCGAGCGCATCTACGAACGCCGCGGTGAGGGCGTTCGGAGTGGCGCCGCGGTCCCTCCCCTTGCCCGTGAACTTCATCCGCAGCAACGTCTTCTCCTCGACGGCGTCGTGGAGCTGGAACTCGATCTCGACGGTCGCGTTCTGCTTGTTCTTCTCGGGGCGGCGCCCGTTCACCCTCTCCGTCATGTCGAGGTCCGTGAGGATTCCCGCCAGGTAGAAGCGCGTCTTCACCGAGCTGGTCGATTCGAACAGCGTGTCCGAGAGATCGATGACTCTGTAGCCGAACTCGCGGAGCCGATTGGTCGCGGCGACGTTGTAGAGCTTCGTGTCCGCCGCACTCTGTCGCCACTGGAAGACCTTGATCGGCTTCTTCGACGGGCTTCGGGCGTTGTAGATCTCGCCCGTCTTCTGACCGAAGGGGATCCGATAGAGGACCTTGGTGAACAGGATCGGCGGCGATCCGTTCGGCCCGACGCGAATCGGCGTGGGCCTGGGCTCCGCGGCGACCTTCGGCGCACGGGCCTTTGGCGGCGAAGACGCGCACCCGACGGCGAGAACGAGCGCGAGACCAACCGCCCCGAAGAACTTTCGGTGAATGGAGAAACCAACGGCCATCGTTCGCTCCCGCGCGACTCCCTGCGAACGCGCGAGTCGCGAAGCCACTCTACCATGGGCAGCCACGACGCCCGGCCAACGCACGTGAGGCGACGCCCCCCATCGCGTCCCCACTTCGGTATGATGCTCGGCCGCGGCGGCTGGAGGCCCCCCTTGGATCTCGAATACACCCCGGAACAGCAGAGCTTTCGGGCGGAAGCCCGCGCGTTTCTCGAGGCCCACGTTCCGAAGAACCTGCCGCCCCTCGACACCCCGGAGGGTTTCCCGCTCCACGTGGAGTGGGAGCAGTTGCTGTTCGACAACCGCTGGGCGGTGGTCGACTGGCCGGAGAAGTACGGCGGCCGTGACTGCTCACTGCTCGAGTGGCTGATCTTCGAAGAAGAGTACTACCGGGCGGGCGGTCCCCAGCGCGCCACCCAGAACGGCATCTTCCTGCTCGGTCCGACCCTCCTGAAGTTCGGCAGCGAAGAGCAGAAGGACCGCATCCTCACGAAGATGGCCCGGGCCGAGGAACTCTGGTGCCAGGGCTGGTCCGAGCCCGGAGCCGGCAGCGACCTCGCGGCGTTGACGTCGCGCGCCGACAAGGTCGACGGCGGCTTCAAGCTCTACGGCGCAAAGACGTGGAGCACACGCGGCACCTTCAGCCACAAGACGTTCGGCCTGTTTCGCACCGACCCGGAGTCGGAGCGCCACCGCGGCCTCACCTACTTCCTCGTCGACCTGCAGGCCGAGGGCATCGGCGTGCGCCCGATCAACAAACTCGACGGCGACGAGGGCTTTGCCGAGGTCTACCTCGACGGCGTGTTCGTGCCGGATCGCGACGTCCTCGGCGAGGTCGGCAAGGGCTGGAACGTCGCCATGGCGACGACCGGCCCCGAGCGCGGCCTCACGCTGCGCAGTCCCGGTCGCTTCCTGGCCATGGCCGATCGCCTGGTCGCGTTGGCAAAGGATCGCCCCGACGCCTGCGACGACCGCATCCGAGACCGCGTGGCCGATCACTGGATGAAAGCCGAGGCCTTCCGTCAGCTCGGGCTGTGGACCGATCGCCGCATTGCGGCCGGCGAGGACGTGGGCGCGGAGTCGAGCGTCATGAAGCTCCACTGGTCACACCTCGACATCGATCTCCACGAGACCGCCCTCGAGATTCTCGGACCCGACGCCGAGAGCGAGATGAAGAACGGCGCGTGGATGAAGTCCTATCTGTTCGGACTCGCGAACCCCATCTGGGGCGGCACCAGCGAGATCCAGCGCAACATCGTCGCCGAGCGCATCCTCGGCCTGCCGAGGAAGTAGCCGTGCGCTTCGGTTTCTCCGAAGACCAGAAGTTGTTCCAGGCGACCCTCGCGGAGCTGCTCACCGACGAGTGTCACCACGAGGCCCTCGCCGCCGCCTGGGAGACCGACGCCGGCTGGGTCCCCGGGCTCTGGGAGAAGCTCGCCGCAATGGGCGTCACGGGCATGAGCGTTCCCGAGGAGCACGGCGGCATCGGACTCGACGACACCGATCTCGTGCTCCTGCTCGAGGAAGCCGGTCGGGCCGCGTGCCCCGAGCCCCTCGCCGAGACCGTGGCCATCGCGACGCCGCTCCTCGCCGAGGTCGGCGGTGCGCACGCCGACACGTGGCTGCCGAAGATCGCCGGCGGCGAGGCGCGCGCGGCCATCGGGCTCGAGCGCGAGCGCTTCGTCGCGGACGCCGCCGCCGCGGACCTGCTGATCCTCCAGCGCGGCGACGCCCTGCACGCCGTGCCCGCGAGCAGCGTGAAGACCGCAGCGCGCGACAGCGTCGACGGTGCGCGACGCCTCTACGCGGTCGAGTGGACGCCGTCGGCGGACACCCTCCTCGCAGACGGCGACACCGGTCACGCGCTCGGCAACCGCGTGGCGAACCGCGCTGCGCTCGCGGCGGCCGCCCAGCTCGTCGGTCTGGGGAGTGAGCTCATCCGGCTCACTGTCGAGTACGCGAAGGGCCGCGTGCAGTTCGGCCAGCCCATCGGCGCGTTTCAGGCGGTGAAGCACCACATCGCCAACGCCTATACCCAGCTCGAGCTCGCGAGGCCGACCGTCTACTGGGCGTCGAACTCCGTGGCAAAGAACACCGACAGCATCGACCTCGACGTCTCGACCGCCAAGGCCCTCGCCTCCGACGCCGCCCACGCCTGCTTCCGAGCGGCGCTCCAGTGTCACGGCGCCATCGCCTACACGTACGAGTACCAGGCGCACATGTGGATGAAACGCGTGCTCGTACTGCGCGAGGCGTACGGCAGCTCGGCGTGGCACCGCCGACGGGCGGCGCGGAGCCTGATCGACGGGTAGCGGACGTATCGTGCGAGAGCACTCGAAGCGCACGCACGCATCAGGAGGCAACGTGACGAACCCTTCCAGCCTCGACGGACGAGTCGCCATCGTCACCGGAGCGTCCCGCGGAATCGGGAAGGGCCTCGCTCTCGGACTCGCGGCCGCCGGGGCCCGCGTGGTGTGCGCGGCGCGCACAGTCGACGCCCACCCCGAAGGACTCCCGGGAACGATTCACGAGACGGCGGATCAGATTCGCAAGCTCGGCGGTGAGGCGCTGGCCGTCCGCTGCGACATCGGCGACGACAGCGACATCGCGCAGATGGTCAGCGAGACACGAGAGCGGTTCGGCCGCATCGACGTCCTGATGAACAACGCCATGACGTCGACCCGCGGCCTGTTCGAGGAGACCACGCCCGACAAATGGGATCTCTCGATGCGCGTGAATGTTCGAAGTCTCTTCACGACCTGCCAGGCGGTCCTCCCGGCCATGAAGCAGAATGGCTCGGGGAGCATCATCAACATGACGTCGGGCGCCGCTCGCCACGACGCCGCAGGGGTGCCCCCGGGATACCTCGTGTACTCGGTGGCCAAGGCCGCCATGGAACGCTTCAGCACGGCACTCGCCCTGGAACTCGCGCCCGCGGGCATCGCGGTCAACGCACTGCGCCCGGGCGCCGTAAAGACCGAAACCAGCGCGCACGAACTGGGCCCGGACTACGACTTCTCGGGCTGGGCGACTCCAGATTCCGTGGTGCCTTCCGTGCTGTTCCTCGCGGCGCAGAACGGGAGTGGCTTCACGGGGCACGTCGTCGATGCGACGGAATTCGGCGACGTCTGGCCCTGAGCGGGACTGGGAAACGCTGCCAACCGATCGGGAGCAGCCGTGGAGCTGGGGATCATTCTGCCCAACTCGGGACCTCTGGCGAGCGCCGACGCGATGTACCGGGTCGCCGAGCACGCCCTGGCGCTCGGCTTCGACGAACGTCGCGCCCCGACCCGTGCGCCGGGAGCTACTTCACTCGCTTGAGAAATCCGGTGAGGTTGTTGCTCAGGATGTAGCGCTCGCGTGTCCGGTCGATCTCGAAGCGGTCGTCCTCCGCGAGGAAGCGCTGGATGGCAGCGCCGCCGCCGAGCGGCGTGTCCTGGACGATGAGATAGCTGCCGGCCGAGACGAGGGGCGCGTAGGCTCGCAACTCCGCGAGCACGTGTTGCTCGCGGTGGTCGGAATCGAGGATGAACACGGTCCGGAGCCCCTTTGCGCGCTCCGCCACCCGAGCCACGATGGCGGGATCCGTCGAGCTTCCGCGCAGAAAGGTCACGTGGCTCGCGAACAGCGGGTGGGCAATCGCCTGCGGGCTGCGGAGGTCCTTCCAGTCGATGGTCAACACCCGGGCATCGGCGTCGATGGGCGCGAGCAACGTCGCCCAGAGCAGCGCACTGCCGCCCCGATAAGTGCCCGTCTCGACCACGAGCTGCGGCTTCACCTCGAACAGGATCTCCTGGGTGACCCACACGTCGAGGGGGTTCTGGAGGGTTTCGATACCGAGATAGCGGTTGCTGCGAACGCGACTCGGGGCACCGTGCCAGAGCTGCCGGAATTCGTGGATCAGCCGGGCCGTCGCCCCGGGATCGCCTTTGGCGTCGGAAGCTGCGGGCGCGGCGGTTTGCGGGGTCGCAAAGCCGACTCCCATGGCGGCCATTCCCAAGGTGATCCAGCGCTTCGTGCGAACCATGGGGGTCCCTCAGGTCTTCAGCAGCCCATTGAGTACTCGTGCAAGCGACTGCGGGCTCGAGACCATGACATTGTGCCCGGTGTCGAGTTCCACCACCTCGACCTCGCCCAGGGCTGCGATGCAGCGGTCCTGGACGTCGAGCGAGAGGGACTGGTCGCGCAACAGCCGGACGTAGGTGCGGGGAATCGGGTGTCGCAGGCCGGCGAGGTCGTTCGCCTCGGTGATGATCTGGGGCGCCTCGGGGCAGAGGTTGTCGAGAACGAACTTCGTCTGCTCCTCGTCCATGTCGTTGCAGAACATCTCACGCGCGCGTTGCTCGGTGAATCCGCTCGACAGCGTCTCGCCGATCTCCATCTCGTTCGCCATGGTCTGCACGTCGGGATCGAGAAGATCGAACATCGTCCGACCGTCGCGCGGGACCGCGCACGAAACGAAGACCAACCGCTCGAGTCGCTCCGGGATGCGGTCGGCGACTCGCGGCAGGGTGATGCCAGCCATGGAGTGGCCGACGAGGATCACGTCCGTGAGCCCCGCGCGTTCGATGTCTGCGGCCGCGGAGGCGGCGAAGGACTCACCGGACGCCGCGGCGAGGTCGGCGGGCCGCTTGCCACGACCGGGCAGATCGAGGGCCAGGGCCGCGGCTTCGAGGTGGGGAAGCAACGGGGACCAGCACCACGCGCCGTGGGCGCCGCCGTGAACGAGGACGAAGGTCGACAAGGAATTTCCTCCCGTTGGGTTCGCAGCGTACCTGGCGGCGCCGCCGATCGGTCAGCGTAACGCTCCAGTCGAGCGACTGCCGGCCGCTCGCGACCTAGACGCTCTTCGTGACCGAGAGCTCGGGGTTGAAGTATTCGCGCGTGCGGCAGGCCAGGCCGTCTCGAAACCACCAGAAGCCCACATAGCGGTTGGACGTGCGTTCGCCCGTCGGTAGTGACGTCCCTTCGCTCGTGTACTCCGCGATCACGAGGTCGGGATCGGCGGCCGGATGCACCACGGTGACTCGCAGATTCAATCGCAGAACGCGAAACACCAGCCGCAGGCGCGCGCGAACGGCGTCGCGGCCCTCGTACCGGGTGGTGCCGTCGGTCGTCGCGTACGGCAACTCCAGCACGTAGTCGTCGGTATAGTGCTCGACGAGCGCGTCGGCGTCGCCCGTCCCGATGATCGCGAAGCACTTCTTCAGCACCGCGAGGTTTTCGGCCGCTCTCTCGCGCATCGATTGGCCTCCGTCAGGCGTCTCGGTCAGTGGAGCCTAGCGTGACGGCACCGCAAGCGTGGGTCGTGATCCGAGCGCCCGGAGCGGCGAGTGGCAACGCCGTGTACCTTGGAGCGATGTCATCCCCCGAGCGTTCCGAGCTGAAGATCGACGACATCGACCTCGCAAACCGCGACTTGTTCCGGNACGGCTTTCCCCACCAGGTGTTCTCTCTGCTGCGCAGCGAGGCGCCCGTGTGGCGGCATCCCGACACCCCGGGCTGCGCCGAGATCGACCACTGCGGATTCTGGGTGTTGTCGAAGCACGAGGACATCCAGGCCGCCAACCGCGACACCGAGCTCTTCACGGCGATCGACGGGCCGGCCCTGCCCGCCATGCCCGACCGGCGGGGGCTGATGCTCGTCAGCATGGACGGACCCGCGCACACGCGCCAGCGGAAGCTGATCAGCGCGGGCTTCACGCCGCGGATGACCGCCCGGCTCGAGAATCAGGCCCGGGGTTGGGCGGCGTCGATCATCGACAGCGCCCTCGAAAGCGGGACCTGCGACTTCGTCGAGGACGTCGCCTACAAGCTCCCGATGCACATGATCGCGGACATCGTCGGCATCCCGCCCGAGGATCGGGACTGGCTGTTCTCGAAGACCAACGACTTCCTGCGCTGCTCGGATCCCGAGTACCCGATTCCAAGAGCGGAACAGAACGCGATTCAGATCGAGATGTTTCAGTACGCGCAGAGTCTGTCGCTCGAGAAGCGCCGACGACCCCAAGACGACATCTGGACGCTGCTGGGCTCGGTCGAGGTGGAGACGGACAGCGCTGACCGCGAGAAGCTCTCCGAAACCGAGCTCGACATGTTCTTCCTGCTCCTGACGGTGGCGGGCAGCGAGACGACCCGCAACGCGATCTCACTCGGGCTCCTCGCCCTGCTCGACAACCCCGAGCAGCTCCAGAAGCTGCGCCGCGATCCCACGCTGATGCGAAGCGCGACCGAGGAGATCCTGCGCTGGTCGTCCCCCGTGTCGTTCTTCCGCCGCACGGCCACCCGCGACACGCGGATCCGGGACGTCCCGATCGCCGCGGGCGACAACGTGACCCTCTGGTATCCGTCGGGAAATCACGACGAAACGGCCTTCGACGATCCCTTCCGCTTCGACATCGGCCGAACCCCCAACCACCACGTCACGTTCGGCGGCGGCGGGGCGCACTTCTGCCTCGGCGCCCACCTGGCCCGGCGCGAGATCTCCATCCTGTTCGATGAGCTGCTCGCGAAGGTCGGCGACGTCGAGCCGCTCGGCCAGGCGACGTACAGCGTGCAGGGGATCGGGAATCCCATCGTGGTGTCGATCGAGAAGCTTCCCGTGCGCCTGTCGCCTCCGTAGCGAGACGCTGCAGTCCGCGGCGCCATCGACGCTCTCGGCATCGTCTACGGCCCCTGCGTGCTATTACTGATCCTGGTGCCGATCGCGCTGCTCCGGGGCTGCGACATCGACCACAGCCGACCCGGGGAGATCCGGCGGGAGCCCGACGATGCGCGGGCCGGCACCTGAGGAGAGCTCCATGGACCGATATCTCGTGATCTCTTCCGACTGTCACGCGGGGCTGCCGCCCGAGCGCTACCGCGACTACCTCGACCCGCAGTACCGCGAGGAGTTCGACCGCCAGCACGCAGCCCGCCTCGCGATGCTCGAGAAGGCCGGGCAGCGGCTCGAGATGGCCGAGGAGAGCGCAAAGTGGGCCGAGGGCAAGAACGCCGGGCTCTCCGGGGCCTGGGACCACGACAGGCGCCTCGAGGTGCTCGACGCCGACGGCATCGCCGCCGAGATCCTGTTCGTCGACGGGCTCACCGAGCAGAACTCGCCGCCCTTCGGCGGCGACCTGGGACTCTCGCCGGTCGGCGCGAACCCCGAGCTCCAGTGGGCGGGCGCGCGCTCGCACAACCGTTGGATGTCGGAGTTCGTCTCCATGGCGCCCGAGCGGCGCTTCGGCCTCGCGCTCGTCCCGCCGTTCTGGGACGTGGAGGAGAGTGTCAAAGAGATCCGCTGGGCCGTGGAGCACGGGCTCGGCGGCATCCTGCTGCCGCCCATGTGGCACGACCAGGCCGCCTACCACCACCCGAAGTACGAGCCCATGTGGAGCGCCTGCGCAGAGCTGGGCGTGATCATCCACTTCCACTCCGGACCCGCACCAATGCAGGACTACTTCGGCGCCGCCCTGTTCGGTGCCGCCGCCGCCGCCAGCGACGAGCCGGCCGAGCCGCTGGTGGAGATGCCAGGCGCGCTCGGCATCTACGTCACCGAAGTGGCCTGGTGGCTCGCGCGGCCGCTCGTCTTCATGATCTGGAGCGGGGTCTTCGAGCGCCACCCGACGCTGAAGGCCGCCGTCACGGAGGGGACGTCCATCTGGGCGCCCGAGCTGCTCGAGCTGATGGACCACCGCTACAACGCGCACCACTTCTCGGCCAAGCTCGGCACCGGCTACCGCGACGCCATCTCGATGAAGCCGAGCGAGTACTTCCACCGCAACATCATGATCGGTAGCTCGTGCATGCCGCGGCGCGAGGCCGAGATGCGCCACGAGATCGGCATCCACAACATCATGTGGGGCACCGACTACCCGCACCCCGAGGGCACGTGGCCCGTCACGCGAAAGATGATGCTGGAGACCTTCCACGGCCTGCCCGAGGACGAGATCGAGCAGATGGTCGGCACCAACGCGGCGGAGTTCTACGGCTTCGATACCGAAAAGCTGCTGCCGTTGGCCGAGCGGATCGGACCGGAGCGCAGCTGGTTCCGCGACGAGAGCGCACGCGGCTGAACCGCGTACCCGCGCAAGGAGAGCAGACGATGAAGGATTTCGAGAACAGAGTTGCCGTCGTGACGGGCGGCGCCGGCGGTATCGGCAAGGCCCTCGCGAAGGCCTTCGTCGCCGCCAACGCCAAGGTGGTGATCGCCGACGTCGAGAAGGACACCCTCGCCGCGACCTGCAAGGAGCTCGGCGCGGGCGGCGGCGAGATTTCGGGAGTGGCCGTCGACGTGCGCGACCCCGCTTCGGTGACCGCGCTCGCCGACGAGGTCTACGACCGCCATGGAGCCTGCCACGTGCTGATCAACAACGCAGGCGTGAGCGTCGCCAACCTGAATGTCTGGGAGACCGAGCCCAGCGACTGGCAGTGGGTCTACGGCGTGAACGTGCAGGGCGTCGTCCACGGCATCCAGGCCTTCGTGCCGCGCATGCTCGCGTCCGGCGAGGAGGGCTTCGTGGTCAACACGTCCTCGGGAGACGGCGGCATCTCACCGCTGGCGGGACAGAACGTCTACGCGTCGAGCAAGGCCGCCGTCTCGATTCTGACGGAGTGCCTCGCGGCACAGCTCGCCGGCGAGGAGACGAAGCTCGGAGCGGCGATCTTCTACCCGTCGGGCGGCCTGCTCAAGACCGGCATCTGGACCACCAAGCGCAACCGCCCGGCGGAGCTGGCGCGCAAGCAGGAGGTGCCGGCGGGCTCCGAGACCACCTTCGAGGAATTCATGGAGGGCATGAAGCAGGCCGGCATGGAGCTGCCCGTGCAGGACCTCGACGAGCTCGCCGAATTCGCGCTCGAGGGCATTCGCAAGGGCGAGTTCGTCATCATGATCGGTCGCGAGCAGATGGAGGCGCAGCTCGTCGAGCGCGCCAAGAAGCTGGCGGCCGGCGAGTGCCCGATCAGCGCGGGCTGGCACTGAGCGCGCCACACCCCGACCGGGAAGCAGTTCTCGGCTCAGTCCACTCAGCCCACTCAACCGGCGGGGATCTTCCTACGCTGCGGGAACGGGAAGGGCCTCGCGGCCCGTGAGCCACGGACGGCCCGCCGCGGCGAGGTCGTCCCACTTCGACAGCACCGACGGATCGGTTTGACCGAGCTCTTCGGGGGTGGGCCCGATGCGCTCGGCGATGGGCGCGAGCTTGTCGAGGTCGAAGCCGTAGAACTCGGCCGCGTTTCCGCCGAGGATCCGCTCCGTCTCCTCGACGGAGATGTCCCAGAAGCGGTCCCGGAGAAACTTCCGCGTGTAGGGCCAGGTGCCTTCCGGGTGGGGGAAGTCGTTGCCCCACATGATGTTGTCCACACCGATCTCGTAGCGCCGCGCCAGCTCGCGACGCCGCGTGTTCGACGAGCCGATGGCGCAGTTGCGGTCGAAGTACTCGCTCGGCAGCATCGAGAGGTGCGCGGTCGCCGCGGAGCCCATCTTGCGCGCGCCGTGGTCCTTTATCGCGATCATGTCAGTGCGCCACAGCAGGTCCGCCGCCCAGAAGCTGCCCGCTTCCACCACCGACATCCGCAGCTCCGGAAACCGCTCGAACACCCCCGTGAGCAGCATGAACCACAGCGGCCGCGCGGTGAACCAGGTGGTTTCGTAGCCGTAGACGCTCATCCAACCCGGGACTCCGCCGTAGTCCTTGTGCGCACCCGGTCCGGAGTGCGTGTGAACGGGGAGCCTGCGCTCCTGGCACAGCGCCCACACGGAATCGTAGCTGTGGCTCGTGTAGCTCTCGTACTCACCCCACTGCGGAGGGATGATGATGCCGCCGGTGAGACCGTCGACGTGTGCGCGCTCGATCTCCTTCAGCGCGCCCTGGGTGTCGCCGAGGATCGGCGCGACGATCAGACCCGCGCGTCGCTCCGGGCTGTCCTGGCAGAGCGTGGCGGCCCAGCGGTTGTACGCGCGGGCGCCGGCGAGCAGGTGCTCGGCGCTGCGGGTCACCTGCGGATTGAACCCGGCGCCGAACGGTGCGCCCATCGAGCCCAACACCGCGTCGGGACCGGGGAAGACGACCTCGCCGGTCACGCCGTCCTGGTCGAGGGCCTGGTCGCGTCGTGCCGCGTCCCAGGCGCCGCGCAGGCCGATCTCGTGGAGGCTGTTGCCCTCGTCGTCTTCGCCGAACCACTCCTCCTGGAAGTCGGCGTCGCCCATGAAGCTCACGTTGGAGGGCATCCCGGCCGCGGCGCGCCGCTCGGCGATGAGCTGTTCGCGGTGCTCGAGCTCGTGGTCGAAGTCCGCGCGGTACGCGGGGTCGAGAAACTCGCGGTAGGCGGGCGAGTTCGGCCCGGCGTGGCAGTCCGACGAGATGACGATATAGCGCTGCATGCAGAGTTCTCCCTGGCGATCGACGCCTCGCAGATGGATGACGGCCACCGATTGTCGCCTCTGAGGCTGCGGGTCGTCTACGACGTCATGACCTCGGGTGGACAATCTCTCGCGGAATCGGGC
>JABSQW010000448.1 GCA_013215605.1 Myxococcales bacterium | reverse complement strand
GGTCCGTAGCGCGGACGTTGCTACCGGCAGCGCAGGTCCCGCGCGAGGTTGCCGATATTCGTGCACTTCCGCTGACCGGGGCGGTCGGCCACCGTCGTCACGTCGCCCGTCTTGACGTTGATCTCGACGTCGTCGCGGACGTGGGTACCCTCGAGGATCGAGCCGATGTTCGTCGCCGCCAGGGTGTTCGAACCGTCGGCGATCGACACGATCTCGCCGGTTTCGACGTCGATCTCGACGTCGCCCGTTACGACGGTGTCGGCGAGGGACACCGAGCCGAGCAACGGCGACAGCGAAGCGGCGATGGCGAGGGTGCGGGTCAGGCGGTTCATGGAAGGGATCCTTTCGAGAGGCGATCGAGGGAGCTATTCGCAGTTGTGGCTAGCGCCGACGCTCGCGATGTTCGCGCAGGCCCGCGCGTCGTTGCCGAGGGCCACGGTGATCACGTCCTTGGTCTTCACGGCGATCTCGACGTCGTCGCCGATCACGGTGTCGTCGAGGACGGACCCGATGTTGGTGACGGCCTTCGCGTCGGAGCCGATCGACACCGTCACGACCGCGCCGGTCTCGGCGTCGATCTCGACGTCGCCGCCGACGAACGTGTCTGCGGAGCTTTGAGTCGCGAGGCCGAGGAGGAGGCTGCTGGCTGCGACGAGGTAGCGGGTGGGTTTCATCGGTGTTCTCCGGGAGGTGGTTTCGGTGGTTGCGGGCCGCCGCGATCCTCCGCGGCTTCGATCAGGGGTCGCGCCCGAGCGGATTCCGGATCACCGCGGGCCTGGAAATTCCGGGACCTGCGCGGAGAGGCCTAAAACTCCCATGATTTCGATGAGTTGTGAGATCTGTTAAGAAGAGTGGAGCGCGGCGTTTCGAGTTTCGCCGATTTCTGGGCCGACGGTGATCCGGGGCCGGTTCTCCGGCGACCTCGGGATGTGACCTCGAGACAACGCCCATCGCGGGCCGCAGGAGACCCAACATGTTCAAGATGAATCTCGCCAGCCTCGTCATCGCCGCACAGCTCGTCGCGGTCGCAGCGCCGTCCCTGGCCTACAACGAGAGCAAGCATCTCGGCGCTCGGCAGCAGGTGCTGGTCACGAAGGTACTCTCCGACGCCCACAGCAAGGCCGGCGAGGACAAGAGCGCCGCGGCGCGGCTCCAGGCCGCCCAGTGCAACGACGGCAGCCTCAATATCGGCAATGTCATCCTCCCCGAGCGCGGTCGCGCCCCGGAAGAGGTCAACGTCATCATTACGGGTGACGTGGTGAACGCAGGCGGCGGTCGCGCACGCGGCTGCCGTTAACATCGGTCACGAAAAGGGGAGCAGATCATGTTCAGTTCGAGCGTCTTTGCCCGAAAGCTCAGTCGGGTGGGCCTCGCCGCCCTGGCCGTGAGCGGCCTCTCGGCGTGCGCGACACCCGTCCCGTCCGAGACCTATCAGTCCGTGCGTCCCACGACCGACGCAGCGCGTACGGCTACCAGCTTCAGCGAGTCCCTGAGCTGCATGGACGAGCTGTTCGTCGCGCAAGGCGTTCGCGACTACCGGATTACCACCATCGGCATTCCCGATGCGACCGGCCAGATCACGACCGGGACGCGCGACATGCTGATCTCGGCGGTGTCCCAGATGACCCGCCGCAGTCGGGCCTTCACCTACGTCGACTACGAGCTCGACCGCACCGAGCTCAGCTATCTCCACCAGAAGGTCGGCGGTCAGTCGAACTTCCCGACCTTCTACATCCGCGGCGCCGTCACACAGCTCGACCAGAATGTGAACGACTGGCGCAAGGGCGGTGGGGTGTCGGGTGGCTACGACGGTTTCGGCGGCGACTTCGCTTTCGATAAAAACGAGACGGTTTCCGTGGTGGCCCTCGACATGAACGTCGGCGAGGTCGCCACGCGTCAGATCATCCCCGGTCTCACGGCGAGCAACTCGCTGGCGGTGAGCCGCAGGGAGGAGGGCGCCCAGGCCGGCCTGACGCTCAAGTACGCCGGCGCGTACTACAGCATCGAGCTCAGCAAGAGCGAGGGCATGCACTACGCGGTGCGCACCCTGATCGAGCTCGGCACCGTCGAGATCCTCGGCAAGCTGGCACGCGTGCCCTACTGGGAGTGCCTGCAGATCGAGAGCACCAATCCCCAGGTCGTGAATGAAGTGGCGAACTGGTACTCGGACATGAGCGACGAAGACAAACTCCTCTTCGCGCAGCGCGCTCTGATCGCGGGCGGCTATCTCGCGGGGCCTGCCAGCGGACGGATGGATCCCGAGTCGCGCACCGCCATCGCGCGGTTCCAGACGGAATCGGACCTGATTCCCACCGGACGTCTCGACTTCCAGGTGTACATGAAACTCCTGGGCAGCGATCGACCGCTCGCCGCCGGTCCGCCGTCGACGTACGTCGAGGAGGGGGTCGAGATCGACCCCGTCGCCGACGCCATGCCGACGCGTGAACCCGTCGTGGTGACGATCGAGAGCGAGCGCGGGCCCGAGCCCTCCTATGCGCCGTACGAGCTCTTCCGGGCCCGGGTGAACGTTTCGGAGAGCGCGTTCCTGTACTGCTTCTACCGAGACGGCGAGGGCGAGATCTCACGCATCTACCCGAATCGCTTCCAGGCGGACGCGTACGTCGCCGGTGGCCGCGTCCTCGAGATCCCCGGTCGCAGTGCGCCGTTCGAGATCCGCTTCGACGACGGCGAGTCCATCGAGGAGATTGCCTGCGTCGCCTCCGAGCGCGAGGTGGGGCTGTATCTCGACGAAGAGCTCAAGACCCTCGATCTCTCGCCCCTGCCCGTGACGTCGGTGGACGAGCTGATCAGCGTCTTCCGGGACATCGATCCCAACGGACTCGGCGTCGCCAGGATGTCGATCCGCGTGACCACCACCCTCTAAGCTTCGAAAAGGAGACGTTCCGATGATTCGAAGACACCCGAAAATGGCCATGCTGCCGAGCCCCAAACGCATCGCCCTCGTTCTCGCCACGGCACTCGCTCTCGGAATCGCCGGCGCGGGAATCGCCGGTGCCCAGCCGGTGGAGCTCATCGCCGACGAGATGCCGGCCGAGTCGCTCGCGACGAAGCTCTTCCCGGAGACGTCGCGGACGCGTTCCATCGTGCTCACGCAGCCCGAGAAGCCGACCATCGCCTTTGCCGTGCAGTTCGCGTTCGACTCGGCGGAGATCCAGACCGCGTCGAAGTCCCAGCTCGACGAGCTCGGCAAGATGCTCGAGCTCGAGAAGGTCGAGGGCAAGCGCCTGCTGATCGAAGGACACACGGATTCGTCGGGCGGCAACGCGTACAACCAGATGCTGTCCGAGCGCCGCGCGAGGGCCGTGGCCGACTACCTCGCCTCGAAGCACGGCGTCGACCGCAAGCGCCTCGACACCATGGGCCGCGGCGAAACCCGCCCGCTCGAGGGCAGCAAGCCGAACGACCCGACGAACCGTCGCGTCCAGTTCCAGGCGGCCGACTGACCGCTCGCGGATCTGCGCCTAGCCCGGCCGGCCATCGCCGGACTTCGGGGAGCTTCAGAGGCCGAGAGGCGGGACCGCGAGCTCCGTCAGGTTCGTCACGCCCCGGGTGAGGGCGGCGATCGATGCGTCGCCGGGATCGACGGCGACGATGTCGGAGATGAGCTGACGGCCGACCACGATGGCGCCGTCCGATGTCGTGTCGAGTCCGGTGACGTCGACGATGCCCTGCAGGACCGTGCGGATGCTGCCGGTAACGGGGTCGAGCCGCAGAATGTCGGACAGGGCGCTGCGGCCCACGAT
>JABSQW010000447.1 GCA_013215605.1 Myxococcales bacterium | reverse complement strand
GCCGAGCGCGAGGCCCGCCTCGCCTACTACGAGTCCATCGCCGCGGCTCCACATCCTACGATCACCGTGGTCGAGGACCTCGATCCGTCACCCGGCGTCGGCGCGTGGTGGGGAGAAGTGCAGACCCACCTGCATCGGGGTCTTGGCTCGCTCGGAGTCGTGACGAACGGCAGCGTGCGTGACCTCGACGAACTCGCCGAGGGCTTCCAGGTGCTCGCAGGCAACGTAGGGCCGTCCCACGCTTTCGTGCACCCGGTCGCGTGGGACATCCCGGTGACCGTGCACGGCATGCAGGTTCGCCCCGGCGATCTCGTGCACGCCGATCGTCACGGCGCCGTCGTGATCCCGGAAGCCGCTGCGGCGGGCCTCCCCGAGGCCGCAGCCGCGATCGCCAAGGGCGAGTCGGTGCTGATCGAGGCCAGCAAGAAGCCGGACTTCGACTTCGAGACCCTGCGCTCGCTGATTACGGGTCGCCGCGACCACTGAGCGCGTGCATGGAACGCGCTGCGAGCCTGGTGGCGATCAGCGGCTGGCTCTCAGTCGATGATGCAGCGGGGCGTCGCTCGACATTGCCGGCGAACTTCTAGATCAGCTGCGGGGCTGTACCCATTCATGGGCGACTACGAATCGGCGCATCGGTACCCTGAGTGGCCCGCTCGTACAAGGGCTCCGCGCGCGTCGTCGCCATTCGAGTCGTACCGCCCCGCGAGCGGCGGGCCGAAGGCGAGTGAAATTCAAGGGCCGGCCGAAACCTCTCGCAGGGGCGCGGCTCTCGACTCCCCGGCTTTTTCGCGTGCGGTCTCCGCTTCGGCCAACAACCTACGGCGCTGTTTCTGGTAAGCCGCCGTCCCACCGTCGGCGGCCACCAACCGATCCACGTGGTCCGCGGGCTGTTGCGGGTCCTGGGTCTCCATCACGCGCAGGTCCTGCGGGAGCTGGAAGAGCGCCCAGTCGAGCTGCAGGAACAGCCACGAGGCTGCGTTCTGCAGGCGCGGCCAGCGCAGGAAGTCCTGGTAGTAGCGTCCGCAGCGCCAGGTGCGGTGAGCATCGATGGGGCAGTCGGCCAGCACGAAGCGCAGCTTGGGCGTGATCTCGAGCAGCGTGATGCACGGTGGCAGGAATTCGACCCGAAAGGGGATCCCCTTGCTGGCGTTCTCTTTGCGCAGTTCGCCCCGGGTCTTGATGTGCAGGCCGTCGACCTCGACGTGATAGCGATCGATCCGAGTGCCGATGCCGGGGGTCCAGCGGCCGTGGACGAAAGGCGTGTGGTGCAGGTCGAAGTTGCTCTCGATCGTGCGCGCATAGTTGATGGGCCACTCCTTGGCGATGGATCCGCCACCCGGGCGGTCGACCAACTCGTCGAACCAGGGAATCTCCGGCAGCGCCTCGCGCGCCTTTCCCCAGAAGAGCCACACCAGCCCGTGGGCCTCGCGGATCTCGTACGTGGGCACCTCCATGCCCGCCGGAATCCTGGCGTCCGGGCCTTCGCAGGGCATGAGCTGGCAGCGACCGCTCGCGTCGAACTGGAAGCCGTGGAACGGACACTCGATGCGTCCCGCACGCACGCGGCCCAGGGAGAGCGCCACGCCGCGGTGGGGGCAGCGATCGCGCATGCCGACGGCGCGCCCGACATCGTTACGCCACAGCACCAGGCGTTCCCCCAGGCGCTGCAGGGCGACCGATCGCTTTCGCAGGCGGCGGGATTCGTAGACGGGGTACCACTGGTTGGGGATCACGGCGTTCTCCTCAGAGTGGTTCGGCGGCCGGGCGCAGGAACTGGCCTTCCCAACGCTGGACCAGGGAAAGCGGCGCTGCCACCCGCATGAACATCTGTGTGTTGGTGCGCAGCAGGGTCTGGATCTGCTTCTCGTCGAGGGTCTCGAAGCGATCGATCGTCCAGCGGTCCATGGCGTCGCCCATGCCCAGGAGGATCTCCAACAGGAGGTCGGCGGGTACGTCGTCGCGCAAGCCGCCCACTCGAACGCCTTGATGGATGACGGCCTCGAAGTACTTCGCGAAGCGCTCCATGGCCTGGCTCTGGCTGCGGTCCACCCCGGACGCTGCTGCTGGAGGCGGATGCGTCACGCCCTTCAGCAGCGCCGCCATCACGGGCTCCTCGAGGAAGAAGACCAACACGCGCTGGTAGAGATCGATCAGGGCTGTCCAGAAGTCGTCGGCGTCGTCGAAGTCGTCCAACTCGCCGATGGCGGCCTGCAACACAGCCACGGCGTGCCCGACGGTGGTGACGTAGAGGTCCTGCTTGTCGTCGAAGTAGTAGTACATGGCGCCTTTGCTGACGCCGGCGCGCTCGATGAGGCGGTTGTAGGAGGCGGCCTCGAAACCGCGCTCGGCGAACTCCTTCGCAGCAGCGGCCAGGATCGCATCGCGCTTCGCGGCTTGGAGCGAAGCGAAGCGAGGACGCGGACACATGGCGGGGTGCCTCTCACGGTGGATGCTTAGACCGATTGGTTCGACCGATTAGTCTAAAAATAGGCTGCCTCGCGTTGGGTGGCAAGTGGCTCTCTCCCGTTGCGCCGTGGGCACTGGAGTGTCGAAGGATCACGATCAAAAAACCTTTGTAGTACTAGGTTTTGCAGGCGCGGACCGGATACGGCCACAGCGCGCGAAGCGACCGAGTGGCCATCGATGCACTTTTCTTGCCGGTATGGCTTGACCCTTACGCCTTGGTGAATATTTTGCGACGCGTCTGGCACTCGGAGGGTTCGACTGCCAGACGCCGGGCGGGTACCGCCCGGCCTTGAGATCGTTCAACGCGGGAGCCCCCCGCCCCAACCACAACGCCGCGCGGCCGGGAACGATCCGCGCGTGCTCGGAGGAAGCCCATGAAGATTCGTCCGCTCCAGGATCGAATCATCGTCAAGCGCATCGAGGAAGAGGAGACCACCTCGGGTGGGATCATCATCCCGGATACCGCGAAGGAAAAGCCCCAGGAGGGCAAGGTCATCGCCGTGGGCAAGGGCAAGATCGGCGAGGACGGCAAAGTCCAGCCCCTGGACGTGAAGAAGGGCGACAAGGTGCTGTTCAGCAAGTACGCGGGCACCGAGGTCAACATCGAGGACGTCGAGCACCTCATCATCCGCGAGGACGATGTCCTCGGCGTCGTGGAATAAGGGGACACAAGTCATGGCCAAGGAAGTCAAATTCGATCAGGACGCCCGCAACAAGCTGCTGTCGGGCGTGAATCAGCTCGCGAACGCGGTGCGGGTGACGCTCGGTCCGAAGGGCCGCAACGTGATCATCGACAAGAGCTTCGGCTCGCCCACGGTCACCAAGGACGGCGTGACGGTCGCCAAGGAGATCGAGTGCGAGGACAAGTTCGAGAACATGGGCGCCCAGATGGTGAAGGAGGTCGCGAGCAAGACCTCGGACGTCGCGGGTGACGGCACCACGACGGCCACGGTGCTCGCCCAGGCGATCTTCGCCGAGGGCAGCAAGCTCGTGGTGGCGGGCATGAACCCGATGGACATCAAGCGCGGCATCGACAAGGCCGTGAGCGCCATCACGGACGAGCTGTCGAAGATGTCGAAGTCCACGCGCGACTCGAGCGAGATCGCCCAGGTGGGCACGATCTCGGCAAACAGCGACGAGACGATCGGCAACATCCTCGCCGAGGCGATGCAGAAGGTCGGTCGCGAGGGCGTGATCACGGTGGAAGAGGCGAAGTCGATGGAGACGGAGCTCGACGTGGTCGAGGGCATGCAGTTCGACCGCGGCTATCTCTCGCCGTACTTCGTGACGGACACG
>JABSQW010000446.1 GCA_013215605.1 Myxococcales bacterium | reverse complement strand
GGTGAAGGAGGTCGCGAGCAAGACCTCGGACGTCGCGGGTGACGGCACCACGACGGCCACGGTGCTCGCCCAGGCGATCTTCGCCGAGGGCAGCAAGCTCGTGGTGGCGGGCATGAACCCGATGGACATCAAGCGCGGTATCGACAAGGCCGTGAGCGCCATCACGGACGAGCTGTCGAAGATGTCGAAGTCCACGCGCGACTCGAGCGAGATCGCCCAGGTGGGCACGATCTCGGCGAACTGCGACGAGACGATCGGCAACATTATCGCCGAGGCGATGCAGAAGGTCGGTCGCGAGGGCGTGATCACGGTGGAAGAGGCGAAGTCGATGGAGACGGAGCTCGACGTGGTCGAGGGCATGCAGTTCGACCGCGGCTATCTCTCGCCGTACTTCGTGACGGACACGGAGCGGATGGAAGTGAACATCGACGACGCGCTGATCCTGCTGCACGAGAAGAAGATCAGCAACATGAAGGACCTGCTGCCGCTGCTCGAGCAGTGCGCGCGTCAGGGCAAGCCGCTGCTGATCGTGGCGGAGGACATCGAAGGCGAGGCGCTGGCCACACTCGTGGTCAACAAGCTGCGCGGGACGCTGAACGTCTCGGCGGTGAAGGCGCCGGGCTTCGGCGACCGTCGCAAGGCGATGATGCAGGACATGGCGATCCTGACGGGGGGCCAGGTGATCGCGGAGGAGCTGGGTCTGAAGCTCGAGAACGTGACGCTGAAGGACCTCGGCTCGGCGAAGCGGGTGGTGATCGACAAGGACAACACGACGCTCATCGACGGTTCGGGATCGAAGAAGGAGATCGAGGGCCGCTGCCAGGAGATCCGCAACCAGGTGGAGAACACGACGTCGGACTACGACCGGGAGAAGCTGCAGGAGCGTCTGGCGAAGCTGGTGGGTGGCGTCGCGGTGGTGAAGGTCGGCGCGGCGACCGAGACGGAGATGAAGGAGAAGAAGGCACGGGTCGAGGACGCGCTGCACGCGACGCGGGCGGCGGTCGAGGAGGGCATCGTGGCCGGGGGCGGCGTGGCGCTGCTTCGGGCGCAGAAGGTGCTCGAGGATCTGGTGGTGGATCAGGCCGAGCAGCAGGCGGGGATCAACATCATCCGCCGGGCCGTGGAGGCCCCGCTTCGCTACATCGCGGAGAACGCGGGGATCGACGGTTCGATCGTGCTCGACAAGGTGAAGAACTCGAAGGGCAACCAAGGGTTCAACGCCCAGACGGAGACGTACGAGGACCTGCTGAAGGCGGGTGTGATCGACCCGACGAAGGTGGTGCGCACGGCGCTGCAGAACGCAGCGAGCGTGTCGTCGCTGCTGCTGACCACCGAGGCGATGGTGGCCGAGAAGCCCGAAGCCAACGCCGCTGGCGGCGGCATGCCCGGCGGCATGCCCGGTGGCATGCCCGACATGGGCGGCATGATGTAGCTCCCCACCGATCAGGACGATCCAGGGCCCCGGAGCGCCGGTTCCGGGGCCCTTTTCGGTCGTTCGCGCGCATTCGCGCCGGGCTTCGAGTACCGACGATGGGGGTGAACCGCCTCTGTTGAATCAACCCCACGAGTCCAATCATTGGTTGACTCCGGACATTGTTCAATCTTCGGTTGCTCTCTATCCTCCGGCGCGCAATAACGCGTTTTCCGCGTCTCCCCGGAACCAGCGCGAGGTTCCCGGCCATCTCCTCCCTCCTTGCCCATGCGGAAATGGCCGCGCGATGAGACGCGCTCGAACGAAGCGCGCTGGTCTTCCAAGTCCGAACATCGAGGTCGTCGCTGGCCTTCAGGCTCTCGCGGGTTCCCGGCGGAGAAACGCCGAACGCGGCCGCTAGAGGAGGAGAAGCATGGCAGAGGTCAAGATCGCGATCGTGGGCATGGGGAACTGTGCGAGTTCCCTCGTCCAGGGCATCGAGTACTACCGGGACAAGAGCCCCGACAGCGCCATTGGCCTGATGCACTGGGACATCGGTGGGTATCGCCCGTTCGACATCGAAGTGGTCGCGGCGTTCGACATCGATGAGCGCAAGGTCGGGAAGGACATCTCGGAAGCGATCTTCGAGAAGCCGAACTGCACCACGGTCTTCTGCCCGGACGTTCCGAAGGCCGAGATCCCGGTGCAGATGGGCAAGCTGTTCGACGGGGTGGCCGACCACATGGAGGACTACCCCGACGACCGTACGTTCCTTCCATCCGATGCGCGCCAGCCCACGCATGCCGAGGTGGTCGCCGCGCTCCACGAGTCCGGAGCCGACATTCTCCTCAATTATCTGCCCGTAGGCTCGGAGGAGGCCGCGCGTTTCTACGCCGAGTGCGCACTCGACGCCAGGATCGCCCTCGTGAATTGCATCCCCGTATTCATCGCGAGCGACCCCGCTTTTGCGCGACGCTTCGAGAACGCGGGCGTGCCGATCATCGGCGATGACATCAAGGCGCAACTCGGCGCCACGATCACCCACCGGACGCTCACGGACCTCTTCGCCAAGCGGGGCGTCAAGCTCGAGCGCACCTACCAGCTCAACACGGGTGGCAACACGGACTTCCTCAACATGCTGAACCGCAGTCGCCTCGTCTCCAAGAAGGAGTCGAAGACGGAGGCCGTGCAGTCCGTCGCCGCGGAACGACTCGGCGAAGGCGATATCCATGTCGGCCCCAGCGACTACGTCGCCTGGCAGAACGACAACAAGGTGTGTTTCCTCCGGATGGAGGGGAAGCTCTTTGGCGACATTCCGATGAATCTCGAGCTGCGGCTCTCGGTCGAGGACTCGCCGAACTCGGCGGGCGTCTCCATCGACGCGATTCGCTGCGCGAAACTCGCGCTGGACCGCGGCACCGGAGGGATCCTCGGGTCGTCGTCGGCCTACTTCATGAAGCACCCGGCCGAGCAGCTGACCGATGACGACGCGTACCGCCGCACAGAGGAATTCATCGCCGGGACCCGCGAGTTCTGACCCATCGGGCCGTGCCGCGGCGGCGGGATCCCGGGCAGACCCGAACTGGCAGGAACCCACCCACGTTTCTAGTCTTTCGGAAGTCCCCGGAGGTGTTCGAAACGTGAACGACACGCGTTCTTGGTGAGTCTCTCGTGATTTCTCGGTCCATCAGCCTCGTGCTTCTCCTCGCGCTCCCTCTCGGGTTTTCGGGCTGCGCGTGGATGGTGGAAGGAGTCACGGCGCGCCTCGCCCAGAATCTTTCCGCCGCGACGCTCGGGCACGACGACCCCCAGACCGTGCGCGACGGAGCCCCGGCCTTTCTGCTCCTCGTGGACGGTCTCATCGAGGGCAGCCCCGACGATACCCAGACACTCCTCGCCGGCTCGCGCCTCTACTCCGCCTACGTCGGCGCTTTCGTCGGCGATCCCGATCGCGCGAAGCGGCTGGCGGATCGGGCCTTCGAGTACGGCAGGCGCGCGCTCTGCGAGCGGGAACCGTCGGTCTGTGCCGCGGTCGACGGTCCTTTCGACGATTTCGCGTCGCGCCTCGCCGAGGTGAGCCCGCGGAACATCGACGGCCTCTACGTGTTCAGCACGGCCTGGGCGGGCTGGGTGCAGGTTCACGCCGACGACTGGAACGCCATCGCCCAGCTCCCGAAGGTGGAGGCCGCCCTGCGTCGGGTGGTCGAGATCGACGACGGCTACGACGACGGGAACGCCCACCTCTACCTGGGCGTGCTCAACACCCAGCTGCCGTCGGGCCTGGGCGGGCGTCCCGAACTCGGCCGCCAGCACTTCGAGCGCTCGATCGCGCTGTCGAAGGGCCGTAACCTCCTCGCAAAGGTGCTGTTCGCCAAACAGTACGCGCGGCTCACGTTCGATCGAAACCTCCACGATCGCCTGCTTCGCGAGGTGCTCGAAAGCGACCCACGATCACCGGGCCTGACACTCAGCAACGTGCTCGCGCAGGAGCAGGCGTCCGAGTTGCTCGAAGAATCTGCGGACTACTTCTAGGCGGAGTGGATCCAATGCAGCGATGGCTCACTTTCGCGCTCTGCCTGATGCTGGCGCCGGCTTGGCCGGCCGGCGCGAGGACCCTGAAGATCGCCACGATGTCGCCCGACGGCACGACGTGGATGAAGGAGATGCGCGAGGGCGCGAAGGAGATCGAGGAGCGCACCGAGGGTCGGGTCAAGCTGAAGTTCTACCCCGGCGGTGTCATGGGCAACGATCAGACGGTGCTGCGCAAGATGCGTGTCGGTCAGCTTCACGGCGGAGCGTTTCCCGGCGGCGGTCTGGTCGAGGTCTACAACGACATCCAGGTCTACAGCCTGCCGTTTCTCTTTCACTCGTATGCCGAAGTCGACTACGTGCGAGCGCGCATGGATTCGCTCATTCAAGCCGGTCTCGAGCAGCGCGGACTCGTCGCGATGGGGCTTTCCGAGGGTGGGTTCGCTCACTTGTTGTCCTCGGAACCCCTCAAGAGTCGCGCCGATCTCGACGGCAAGCGTGTCTGGATCCCCCAGGGCGACACGATGAGCCAGATCGCGTTCGAGACGGCCGGCATCTCGCCCGTGCCGCTTCCGATCTCGGACGTTTACACCGGGCTGCAGACCGGACTCATCAATACCGTCGCCTCGTCGCCGATCGGAGCGATCGCCTTCCAGTGGCACACGAAAGTGCGTTTCCTCACCGATGTGCCGCTCATCTACCTGATCGGAACGCTCGCGTTCGCGAAGCGCAGCTTCGACAAGCTGGGCACCGAGGGCCAGGCCGTGCTGCGCGAGGTGATGGGCCGCATCTTCCGGCGCCTCGACCGTGCGAGCCGCAGGGACAACGCCGCCGCGCGCGACGCGCTGGCGAACCAGGGCATCGAGTTCGTCAGCCCGACGTCCGAAGAGCTCTCCCAGTGGCGCTCGATCGCCGAAGAGGCGGAACAGCGCTACCAGGGTAGGAACCTCTACTCGGAGGAGATGTACGAGATCCTCAAGGGACATCTCCGTGACTTCCGAAATGCGCCGCCGGGCGACGTTGCCCGCTGAACCCCGCCCGTCCCCGCTCGTCCGCGCCATCGCGGGCCTCCACTGGGTCGAGGACGCCGTGCTCGCCCTGCTGCTGCTGTCGATGATCATCATCGCCTCGGCCCAGATCTTCCTGCGAAATCTCTTCGACACGAGCATCGTCTGGGGCGACCCGCTGCTGCGCATGCTCGTGCTGTGGCTCGGTCTCCTCGGCGCGCTGGCGGCGAGCCGCGGCGACCGGCACATCTCGGTCGACGTGCTGTCGCGCGTCCTCACAGGGCGCGTCCGGAGCGTCGCTCAAGCGGTGGCGACCGCGTTCACTGTCGGGGTCTGCACGCTGCTCGCCTGGCACGCGGGCCGCTTCGTTGCGTTCGATCGCGAGGCCGGGGTCGTGGCCGTGGCGTCGCTCCCGGCGTGGATCTCCGAGCTCGTCATGCCCTTCGCGTTCGGGCTCATCGCGGTTCGCTATGCGCTTCTGACGCTCGGCCACGTGCGCCGTGCCATCGCGGGAGGCGAGGACACTTGATCACGGTCGGGGTGCTGCTGCTGCTCGCGCTTCTCGGCGCACCGCTGTTCGCCGTCATCGCGGCGAGTGCGTTGCTCGGTTTTGCGGGGGAGGAGATCGACCTCTCGGTGGTCGCTATCGAGTTCTACCGGCTGAGCGAGATGCCGGTGCTCCTGGCGATTCCGCTGTTCACCTTTGCGGGATACCTGCTCGGCGAGAGCAATGCACCGGCGCGACTCGTTCGTGCCTCGAACGCGCTCCTCGGCTGGCTGCCCGGTGGGCTCGCGATCGTCGCCGTCGTGACGTGTGCGCTGTTCACGGCCTTCACCGGCGCGTCCGGAGTGACCATCGTGGCCCTCGGCGCACTGCTGTATCCGGCGCTCGGTCAGTCGGGCTACAGCGACCGGTTCTCCCTCGGGCTCATTACTACGTCGGGCAGCCTCGGACTGCTCTTTGCGCCGGCGCTGCCGCTCATCTTGTACGGCGTGGTGGCACAGCAAATGGCCCTGGAACCGCCGGTTCGCATCGACGACATGTTCCTCGCCGGGCTCCTGCCCGGCTTGCTCATGCTCGCGCTGCTCTCGGCGTACTGCCTGCACCAGGGGCGGACGCTGCCGCGCGCCGAGGAGTCGGTCTCGTGGGCCGAGGTGGGGCGGGCCTTGCGCGAGTGCGCGTGGGAGATCCCACTGCCGGTGATCGTGCTCGGTGGCATCTACGGCGGCATCGTCGCGGTCTCCGAAGCGGCGGCCGTCACGGCGCTCTACGTCCTCGTGGTGGAGGTGGGCGTTCGGCGCGAGATCTCGCTCGCCGCGCTGCCCGGCGTGATGCGCGAGTCGATGACGCTCGTGGGCGGCATCCTGATCATTCTCGGTATGTCGCTGGCGTCGACGAACTTCCTGATCGACACCGAGGTTCCGACCCGCCTCTTCGAAGCGATTCGCACGCAGATCGAGGATCGCACGACCTTTCTCATACTGCTGAATCTCTTCCTGCTCGCGCTGGGGATGATCCTCGACATCTTCTCCGCGATCGTGATCGTCGTGCCGATCGTGCTGCCAATCGCCATCGGCTACGGGATCCACCCGGTGCATCTCGGCATCGTCTTCCTGGCGAACATGCAGATTGGCTACTTCACGCCGCCCGTCGGCATGAACCTCTTCATCGCGAGCTACCGCTTCGATCGGCCCGTGATGGAGCTCTACCGCGCGAGCCTCCCGTTCTTCTTCCTCCTGATCGCGGCCGTGTTGATCATCACGTACTGGCCGGCACTCAGCCTCTGGCTCGTGCCCAGCTGAGGCGCCCACGCCCGGTGGTATCATCGCCGTGGCCGTGGAAGCCCGGTTGCGCTCGACCGCACGGAGAGGGAGGGAGCGTCATGCAGCGTGCTTCGAAGAGTCACGGTCCGTGTCGCGGGTTTCGCGTGCTCGATTTCACCACGATGGTTTCGGGCCCCGTGTGTACCCAGTACCTCGCCGACCTCGGCGCCGACGTGACCAAGATCGAGGCGCCGGCGGGGGACCCGTCGCGCTTCACGGGTTCGGCTTCGCGCAAGGGCATGACGGGGTTCTTCGCGCAGCTGAACCGGAACAAGCGCAGCCTCGTCATCGATCTGCGCAATGCGCAGGGCACCCGGGTGGTGCACCGCCTCGCCGAGGGCGCGGACGTCGTCGTCGAGAACTTCCGCCCGGGCGTCGCCGATCGCCTCGACATCGGCTACGACGCGCTCCGTACAGTCAACCCGAAGCTCATCTACACCGCGATCAGCGGCTTCGGGACCACCGGACCGTACGCGGGCCATCCCGCGTACGATCACATCCTGCAGGGGCTCACCGGGATGATGCCCGCGCAGGGTGGCGAAGGTCCCCCGCGGATGCTGCAGAGCGTGGCCGTCGACAAGGCGAGCGGGATGGCAGCCGGCTCAGCGACGCTGGCGGCGCTCCTCGCGCGCGAGCGAAACGGCGGTGACGGCCAGCGCGTCGACGTGCCGATGCTGGACGCGTACGCGGCCTTCATGTTGCCCGAAGCGGTGGGGTCGAACGCCTTTCCGGAGCTGCCTCCGCCGAATTCCCCCTCGGCGCAGATCTTTCGGACCTGGGAGACGAAGGACGGCTACATCGTCGGGATCGTCGTACAGGACTCACAGTACAAAGCGCTGTGCAAGATGATCGAACGCGAGGACCTCGCCGACGACGAGCGTTTCGCGACGCTGGTCGCCCGCTTCCAGAACATCGACGCGTTGTACGAAGTGATCGAGAACGAGTTCCTGAAGCGGCCGTCGGATGTGCTGGTCGAGCGCGCACGGCGTTTCGGTGCGCCATTCGGGCCCGTTCACGATTTCGAGGGATTTATCAACGACCCGCAGACACAACACAACGGGACCGTGTTCGAGGTCGAGGACAGCGACGGAGCTCGCACTCGCTATCTCACTCATCCAGCGCGCTTCGAGAAGACGCCGGCGGTCTTCACGCGACCGGCGCCCATGCTCGGTGAGCACTCCGACACCGTCCTCGCGGAGGCTGGATTCGACGACGCCGAAGTCGACGCTCTGCGTGCGAGCGGCGCGTTCGGCTGAGCAAACGCCCGATCGGGCGCGTGCAGCGAGGCGGAGCCGAAGGTCGGGTCGATCTGGGGTTTGCCCAGATCGACCCGAAAACTAGCCGGTGGCCATCTCGCCTGAGCCGCGCGCCGGCGCGGTCGCGCTCCACGCAGATGACGTCCGCGCGTCCATCGCCTGTGGGACGACGATCTGGACCGCCCCGGGGCGGACCTCGAGCGAGAGCTCCGTAACGTAGCCGCGGAAGTCGCCGTCGACCTGGATCGGGAGCGGTCGATCGGAGCGGACGTGCAGCGAGTCGCCGCCGCCGTAGTCGGAGATGAACGTTGGCGAGCGGCGGCCGAACATCGCCGAGAAGACGTGCCAGGCGACGAAGATGAACAGCGCCCGAGCGCGGGCCTGGTACTCGATGCGCCCGCTCTGGAAGTGCGCGTCAGGCGCCATCGCCCAGCCCTTGCCGTAGGTGCGAAGGTTGCAGAACACCGCCGCGCAGTAGCGGCGCATCTGCTCCGCACCGTCGACGCGCAGGTGGAAGCGCGGGATACGGATCTTGCTGACTGCAGCGAGACCGGCGACGACATAGACGCTGTCGGCCCACAGGCGGTACCACAGGCCCCCCAGACGCGTGCTCCGAAGCTTCGACACGTAGCTGACGGTCAGCGCATCCCATCCGACGCCGACCATCGCGATGCAGATCTCGGAGTTGGCGAGCGTCACGTCGACCGGCACCGCGTGGCCGCCGACGAGGGTGTCGATCGCACCGGAGACGTCGCGCGGGATCCCGAGTTCGCGGGCGACCACGTTGGCGTTTCCGACGGGGACGATGCCGAGGTGGACCTGCGAGAGACAGCTCCCGAGGCCCGCGATGGTCTCGCGGATCGACCCGTCGCCCCCGACGATCACGGCGAAGTCGACGCGGCCGGCCACTTCCTCGGCGATCGGCGTTGCGCCCTGAGGTCCGCGTGTGGAGCGGCGCTCGACATTCCAGCCGGCGAGTGCGAGGCGCTCGACGACCCTCGCGGAGACCTCGTCTCCGTTGCCGGCGCCCGACACCGGGTTGTAGATGACGATCGCGCGATTCACGAGCCGAGGATAGCCTACGGACCTCTTCCGCCGGAGTTCCGGGTTCAGCGGGATCCCGGGCTGTACTCCGTCGGGGGATCTTCGAGGATGCCCTCCGCGATCAGCGACTCGATCTCCGCCTCGTCGAGATCGAGCAGCCGCTTCGCGATCTCACGGGTGTGTTCGCCGAGTCGCGGCGCCTGCGTGACGATTACCTCCGGGAGGTCGCTGCCGAGGAAGGCCGGTCCTTCGAGCAGCATCGACGTGAGGTCCTGCTGGTCGACCACCTTCGGATAGTTGCGGTGCGCGAGTTGCGGGTCGCCGATGTGGTGGCCCGGGTGCGCGACGATCCCACAGGGGATGCGCTCTGCCTGGAGCGTCTCCATCACCGTTCGAGGATCGCGCGTCGCAGTCCATTCTCCGATGTGGCGGTCCAGCTCCGCCTCGTGCTTCCGGCGACCGGCGAGCGTGTCCATCTCGGGCGTCGCCCAGTCGGGGTCGCCCAGTAGCGTCGAGAGCCGCTGCCACTCTTCGTCCGAGCGGACGTTGATCACGCACCACTCGTCCTCGCCCTCGCAGCGGTAGCAGGACCACGGAACGCCGCGTAGGCTCTGGTTGCCCTGCGGATGCACACTGCCCGGGGAGAGGCTCTCCTTGGCGAGGATATCGCCGAGCAGGCCGATCGCAGCCTCGAACTGTGCGACGTCGAAGTGTGACGGCTCGTCGCTGCGCCGCTGCTGGATCAGCCCGGCGACGACCCCCAGAGCACCGACTCGCCCGACGAAGTGGTCGGGATAGATGTTGGTCGAACCGGCGGGGCTGTCCTCGTCTTCCGGGTAGTTCCAGAGGTGCTGGAGGCCGCTCACGGGGTGTGTGTTCGGTCCATAGCCCACCCATCCCCGCCACGGTCCGTAGTTCCCGACCATCTGGCTCGAGACGCTCACCAGATGCGGGCAGTGCTTGCGCAAGCTGGCGGGATCGAGGCCGATGCGCTCCATGACGCCGGCGCCGTTGTTCTCGATGGCGACGTCCGACACGGCGGCGAGCTTGTAGACGAGTTCGAGACCCTTCGCCGTCTTCACGTTCACACCGAAGCTCTGCTTGCTGCGACTCGACGAAGCGAAGGACGCGTTCATGTACGAGCTCATGATGACCCGGATGAAGTCGGGCGCTTCGCGCGTCTCGATCTTGATGACCTCGGCTCCGTACTCGGCGAACAGGCGGCCGATCTCTACGCCGACCGCTCCGACGCCGAAATCCATCACGCGCAAGCCGCGGAAAGGGTGGCCGTCGCCGTCGGCTCCAGCGGCCTTCGCGAGGAGTGCCTCGATCTGGCGCCGTTCGACGCCGCCGTCCGAGAATCCGCCGTCGCCGAGCTCGCCGACCTCGGGCGGGCCGCAGGTCGGGCCCGCGCGCACGCCCTCGACGGTGTAGAAGCCCGAAGGGACCTGCGCCTCGTAGCCGCCACCGACGGGGAGTGGCATAAACGTGCCGCGTCCGACGGTGTGTGGGTTCTCGAGCACCTCGGCCGGTAGGAGGAGCGGTGTCGCGGGGATGCCAAGCTCCTGCGCCTGCACTGCGATGTCGATCTTCTTCTTGTCGCGGAAGAACGCCTCGAGGACCGGAACGATCTTGTCCATCGCGACGAGTCGTCCGACGAACTCCTCGTAGGACGGGTCCATCAACTCCTCGGGATGGCCCACCCAATCGAGCAGCTTGATCCAGTGGTGGCGCGGCAAGATGATCATGCGCACGAAGCCGTCCGCGCAGCGGTACAGCGTGTAGATGCCCGCTCCCGCGCGCGGTCCGACGCCCGGGTTGATCGAGTAGTTGGGGAGTGACCAGTCCGAGAGGTTCGCGATCGCTTCGAAGACCGACGCGTCGATGTGTTGGCCGCGGCCGGTCCGGAGTCGTTTCCAGAACGCGCTGAGCGCGCCGAACGCGGCGGCGACGCCAGTGGCGTCGTAGGCGAGGGACCCCGGCGCTACGAGCGGTGGCTTCTCGATGCGACCGGCTCTGTGCATGAGACCGCCCATCGCAAAGCCGACCATGTCGGTCCCCACGTATTCGCGGTAGGGGCCGGTCTGACCGAAGTCGCTGATCGACACGACGATCAGGCCCGGGTGGCGCGCAATGAGGTCTTCAGGGGCGAGCTGCAGCTCAGCGAGAGTTCCCGGCGCGAACGATTCGATGAAGAAGTCGGCGTCGGCGAGGAGGCCGTGAAGCCGCTCGCGACCCTTCTCGGTGGTGACGTCGATGACGGCGCTTCGCTTGCCCGCGTTGCGGATCGCGAAGTACAGGCTCGTCTCGTCGTCGTCGGCGAACGGGGGGAGCCGTCGCGAGGGGGCGCCCCCCGGCGGCTCGACGCGGATGATCTCCGCTCCCAGGTCGGCGAGCACGCGGCCGCAGAGCTCTCCCTTCTCGTCCGCCAGATCGACGCCCCGCAAGCCTGCGAGCGGTTGCATGCCAGTCTCCTCTCCTCCGGTCTGCTGCCCGGGTCGTTGTGCGCAATTCCTCACGGTTGACCGCACTACAGTACGGCCCGGAACACTCGCCGTACAAGTCTCGGGGTCCCGATCCGGGCGGCGCCGGATCGACCCGACTTCGCTCGCTTCGCGCACGCGTTCGGAGCTTCGTTGGCTCCTGTTTCGCGGCACCCGCGGACACCTGGATCTTCTCGCGCGATCGGTGGCGTCGCGGTCAGGGGGCGTGAGAGACGAGCCAGGGGGTTGGCGGGCGAGCGACGACGCGATCGCCGGTGTAGACGAGGAAGTGGGCGCGGCTGTTGGCTGCGGCTACCGAGGGGGGGAGGTCGACCACCAGGCCGGTCTGGCCTTCCTTCTGGTAGTAGGTCGGCTCGCCCTCGGGGCGCCGGGGGCGGTAGGCGTTGTTCCACTGCGATGGCGTGGCGTAGGCGCCGCGGCCGAGGTCGATGTCGAGTCGGGCGCCATCGGGATCGAAGGACACGCGCGATCCGAGCTCGTGCGGCTCCTGCATGCTGACCACGAGGTACGTGAGCCCCACCACGTCGAGATTTCGATCGGGCAGCACGAGGTCGACCCATCCCTGGACACTGTGTTCGAGAAGGATCGGGCGCTCGCGGAGGAACTGGCGATAGTCGCCCACCCAGTACGGGTAGTTCACGAGATACAGGGTGCTCCCGGCGGGCAGGGAGGCGGCAGCTCGGGTCGTCTCGCTGAGCGCGCGCCGTCGGATCTCCGCGGCGTCGCGCCACTCGTTGACGTAGCGACTCGTCCACACGCCCCGGACGATCGAGGCCGATACGATGAGGGCGCAGATCGAGACGACGACCGCCGCCGCGGTCGAAGCAACGAGGGTTCGCTCGCGAAGCGCGCGCTGGGCGCTTCCGAATCCCATCACGAGGCTCCACGCCGTAGCGGCCGACGCGAAGGCGGTGGCGGTGTAGAGAGTCCGCGGCGCTGCGGGCGTGCGCGTCGCGACGTAGATGGCGAAGAAGACGCCGAGACTGAGCACGAAGCCCGCGAATCGCACGCCCGACCCATCGCCCCGCGCCTCGCTGCGCGTCGAGAGCCAGAGGCCCGCTGTGAGCCAGGCCACCGTGCCTGCGGCCATCGGGAGCCTGGATGCGGTGCGGCAGGCGTCGAGGTTGCCCGGGCTCCACGTCGCACACAAGAGCGTTTCGGCACTGTGCACCGCCGCGTCGAGATAGGTCGCATTGGCGCCCGCGTAGCCCCCGATGCCGCCCAGCACGAGACCCCGGAGCCCGACGAAGGCGCACGCCGCGAGTGCCATCGGAAGCAGCCGGCCGATCACTGCGCGCACGCGCTCGCCGGTCGGGAGCGGCCCGACCGAGAGACCCACGAACACCGCCGCGACTCCGGTGATCGCAATCGCCGAATCCTTCGACGCGAGTCCGAGCGTTGCGAATACCGCGGCGAGGGCGAGGGAGCGACCCCCGGGGTCGCGCCGGTGCGCTTCGAGACTGCGAAGCGTCAGGAGCAGAAACAGGCAGAAGAGGAGGTCGGGGCGCCGCGCGATGGCGGGCACCGTCTCCATCGTGAGCGGGTGGACGGCGAACAGCAGCGCTGCGAGAAGCGCCTCGATGTCTCCGCGGGACACGGCACTGTCGCTCGGAGCGCCGGGGGACGGGTCCTGTCCGAGCGAGCGCAGCCACCCGAACAGCAGCAGTGCGTTCGCCCCGTGGAGAGCGATGTCGGTGACGTGATATCCGGCGGCAACGTCGCCCCAGAGCGCCCAGTCGAGCCCCCACGAGAGACTCGCGAGCGGCCGGTAGAAGAGGGCGTTTGGCATCTGGCCACCCATGAGCGGCGAGGTCATGACATCGACGAAATCCGACCACGAAGCGACGCGTCCGGTGGCGATGAGCGGAAGGGTGTCGACATCCGTGAAGAAGAAGCCCGTCACCCGGCCATAGACGAGCACGATCGCCACCCCGATGGCGGCGGTACCGGCAGCACCGAAACCGCGGCGCGTCACCGCGAGGCCGTTCGCGACCTTCGTGAGGACCGCGCGAACGTCGATGTCACGGTGGGGATCCGTCGATCGTCTTCGGCACCGTGTGCGCTGCTCTCGTCACTGTCTGAGCTCCAGCGCGGTCCGCGACGCGCTCACGAGGAACGTATCCAATCCGCGCGCCGTGCGCGCCGGGGCTCTGGCACGCGGAGCGACGGAGAAGGCCGCGAACGCGGCCCCGGCCAACAGGACGAGCGGGGTCTCTATCCCCGACGTGAAATAGCTCGCCACCCCGTACGCGAATGCGAGGTGGCAGAGGGGAACGTCGATCGGATCCGCGCCTTCTGTCGACATCCGGCGGTGGACTGCCACCACGAGGACGCAGAAGGCCCCGAAGCAGGCGAGGGCGACGATGCGGACGGGAGCTGCTCGACACCGGCGATTCTCGGCTGCGAGTATACTGGGCGGCCCCGGTGAGGCTTTGGCGCGCTCGCCCGGTTCGTGTGACTCGGGTGGGGAACAGCGAGCATGCCGGGGTTCGAGGATCTCGAGTGCCACTTCCGCGCTCTCGGTTGGCTTCAGTACGAGGAGCACGAGGGGGTCGGCCACCTCATGACCGACCTTGTCCCCCGGCAGCTCCGCGTCCGCGCCCTTTCGCAGCGGAGATCAGAACGTGAGAATCGGGCTTCTGACCAATCTCACGGCGGGTCGCCACGAGCGGCGGCTGCGCCGGGTTCTCGACGCGGTCGCCGAACACCCGCACGTCGAGCACGTCCGCACCACCAGCGTGATCGCCGTTCCCGACGCGCTGGCGCGGCTTGCGCGTCGCGACGTCGAGTTGTTGATCGTCAACGGTGGCGACGGAACCCTCCAGAACGCGCTCACGTCGATCTTCCGCGACGGCGCGTTCGACGGGCGGACTCCCCTGCTGGCGCCGCTTCGCGGCGGCCGCACGAACATGACGGCGCTCGACCTCGGTGCGCGCCGCGACACGGCGCGAGCCGTTCGCGAGCTTCTCCGCGACGCCGACCGCGGCGAGCTCGCGGATCGCGTCACGCACCGCCGCGTTCTCCGCGTCGACCTCGGACCCGGGGCGCCGGCCCAGTACGGGATGTTCTTCGGACTCGGCGTGATCCATCGATCGATCGAGCTGGTCCACCAGTCGTTTCCGCAGGGAAAGGGGCAGGGGGTCGCTGGCGCCACAGCCCTCACCAGTGCGTTGCTCGCGCGCGCCGCCGTGCAGCG
>JABSQW010000445.1 GCA_013215605.1 Myxococcales bacterium | reverse complement strand
GACGCGAGCCTCGCGTACGAGGGATCGGTGGGCCTGGCATCCGCGGTGTCTTCGCTCGTCTACGGACCGGCGAAAGTGCTGTACGCGGCCGGAGGTCTCGCGCTGAGCGCCACGACCCTGCTCTGGACCTTCGGCGACACCGACGTGGCTGGGCCGCTCTTCACGCAAACGGTGGGCGGCGACTACGTCGTCACCCCGTCTCACATCACCGGCGATCGCGAACTCAACTTCTTCGGATCCTGACTCCTACGCGGGCGCGCTGTCGCGCGCTGGGCCGTCGAGGTGCGCGGTGCAGTTGAGCAGGAGCACGCGCCAAGGCTCGGCGGACTCGATCTCCGTCAGCGAGGTGTTGTCGAAACGCAGGAAGCCCTCTTTGGCGACATCCGAGCCGAGGTGCCGCTGAACGAGCGACGAGCACACGAGCCCGTGCGTCACGATGGCGAGGTCCCCGTTGGTGGTCATCGCGAGGGCGCGCAGTGTCTGCCACGCGGAGTCGACGCGCCTGTGGAAGGCGGCCCAGCTCTCGCCACCGGGCGGCTCGTAGTCGTCCGCGAAGAGATCGATCTTCCTGGCCTCCAGCTCCGTGTACGGAGTGCCGCGCCAATCGCCGAAGTTTCGCTCCTGGAGGCTGGGCTCGAGCTCGATGGCCACACCGGTCGCGGCCTGGATCGCGTCGGCGGTCATGTGCGCGCGCTTCAGGTCGCTGGCCACGATTCGCTGCAGTCCCCGCTTCGCCACGCGTTTGGCGAGGCGTGCGGCCTGAGCGATACCGACCTCGGAAAGTGGCGTGTCGGGCGGCTGCACGACGCGACCGGCGTTGAGGGCGGTCTCGCCGTGGCGGATCAGCAGGAGGGTCACCGGTTCCGGTCCGCGGTCCGGGTCTTGCGCAGATCGTCGACGAGACGCACGAAGATCGAGTCGAGCGCCCGAGAATAGGCCTCCACTGCCGACTCGACGGAATCCGAGCTGGCGGAAATTTCGCCCCGATAGCTCTTCTGCAGCTCGAGCGCGCGACTTTCGCGATTGACGAGCGTGAACTCGAGCTCGACGAGGACGTGGGGCGTGGGGCCCTGGATGCGCTCGAGTCGTCTGACGGTTCCAGACAGCGAGTTGTCGGCGATGACGCGCATGCCCGGTGTGATCACCAGGGACGCGACGCCCGCGTCGCGCAGGTAGCCCGCCAGCTCGAGCTGAAGCATGTTCGCCGGCGCGTCCACCCAGTAGGAGTAGGCGTGGCGGCGCACCTCGACGGAACCGTCGTCCACGCGGAACACCATCGCGCGTCCGCCGGTCAACGGGTCCGCGCGAAAGGCGCCGACCTCGAGGATGCCGGGCAGCACCGGCTCTCCCCCCGCTCCGGGGCCGCTCCGGGCTTCGAGGCGGTAGAAGGCGTCCGCCGGCGGCGGGCTCATCGCGCACCCGACCCCGCCCAGACAGACGACGACGACGGCGATCCGCAGCACGCGAAGGGCGATCATACTGGCCTGCTCCTCCGCTTCTACTCGACGGCCCCGGCGTCGGTCGCCGTCCCGCGCAGGATCAGCGCGGGGTTCTCCCGGATCTCGCGGCTGAACTCGCTCATGTTTCTCATCGTGGTATCGAGGTTGAACGCCACGGATTCGACGTAGCGGGAGATCGTCTCGAGGGTGATGCGTGCGTCGGCGACCGTCTGGGTGAGGTCGTCCCGGTTGAGCTCCACGATCACGTCGAGATCGGTGAGCAGCTTTTCCACGATCACCAACGTATCGTCCAGATCGCCGGCGATCGACGAGATATCCCCCGACGCCCCGTCGAGATTTTCGAGGATGCCCTCGATCCGGCCAATATTATCATCGTTCACGAGGCCGTCGATGCGACTCATCGTGCCCCGAAGGTCCTTGGTGAAGTCCTCGAGGTTCGAGGAAATAGCGAGGGTCCCCGCCGACATTTCGTCGAGCCATGGCTCGATCCGCTCCACGAGTACGCTGTTCACGCCGGCCACCACATCGAGGACGTTCGAGGCCTCTTCGCCGGCGATCGCGTCGCCCGGCGAAAGCATGCGCTGAGAGGCGCCGCCGCGGATGTCGATGGCGAAGGCCGAGAGCAGCCCGGGTGCCGTGATGCGGGCCAGGCTGTCTTCGGGAATCCGCCAGCCTCGTTGCACCGAGACGTCGACGCGAAAGCGCTGTCGCCCGTCATCCAGCACGGGGTGGATTCCCTGGATCAGTCCGACCGGGTAGCCCTCGAAGAGGATCTCGGTGCCGCTCTTCAGACCCATCACGTTCTCGTAGGAGATGGTGTAGGCGTCGACTGCGCCGGTGCGCCCCGAAATGAGCAACACCCACGCCAGCAGCCCCGCGAGGGCCAGCAGCACGAAGCCGCCGACGACCACGTAGTTGCGCCTCTCGTCCCTCAAAGCGTGGGGCCTCCTCCCGGCGGCGGGGAGCATCGCGCAGGTCGAGCCAAAGCTGCCACGTGGGTCATCGCGTCACAGCTTCGTACCGGTGAGGCGCGCGAGGTACGCGTCGGGGTCGGGCTCTTCCTCGCGGAGCTTCCGGTTCAGAAGACTCTGGATGCGCTCGCTCGAATCGTTCTTCACCTCCTCGACGGTGCCGATCGCCAGGATGTCACCCTTGTCGAGCACCGTGATGCGATCGGCGATGTAGAAGGCGCTGTCGAGCTCGTGCGTGACCACCACGATGCTCATGTCCATGGCGTCGCGCAGGCGCAGAATCAGCTCGTCGAGGGCGCGAGACACCACCGGGTCGAGGCCGGCGGACGGTTCGTCGCAAAACAAGAGAGGCGGGTCCATGGCCACGGCTCGCGCGAACGCGGCGCGCTTGACCATGCCGCCCGAGAGCTCCGATGGCATGAGACCCTCGAATCCCGCGAGGTCCACCACTTCGAGCTTCATGCGCATCATGATTCGCATCGTGTCGATCGGGAGCTTGGTGTGCTCCTGCAGGGGCAGCATCACGTTGTCGCCCACGGTCATCGAGCTGAACAGCGCACCGCCCTGGAAGGCGACTCCGATCTTCTTGGAGAGCTCGTAGAGGTCGAGCTCGCTCATCGTCGTGATCTCGCGTCCGAGGATCTCGATCGAGCCCGATGTCGGTCGCTCGAGGCCGAGCATGTGGCGCAGCAGCGTACTCTTTCCCGAGCCACTGCCGCCCATGATCACCATGATCTCGCCGCGCTCGACGTCCACGCTCACGCCGTTCAGGATCTGACGGGTCCCATAGTGGGTGACCAGATCCCTTACCTTGACGTACGGGTCCGACACGTCAGCGGGTCGCCGCGAACACGAAGAACATGTCGGTGAGCACGATGGCAGAGATCGCCTTTACGACGGAGCTGGTCGTGGCGCGCCCCACACCCTCGGCACCGCCCTCGACGGTCGATCCCTCCACGACACCGATCACGGTGATGACCACCGCGAAGATCGCGCTCTTCGCGATTCCGTGCATGACGTCGTCGACCTCGAGCGTCGTGAGCACCTGGTCGACGTAGGCGGACATCGTCATGCCGAGATCGGCGGAGATGTAGAGCCCACCGCCGATGAGCGCCACCAGGTCGGCCCAGACCGTGAGCGACGGCAGCATGATGAGCATCGCGAGTAGCGCCGGGGCCACGAGGAACCGCACCGGGTTGATACCCATCACTCGCAGTGCCGCGACCTCCTCACTGATCGTCATGAAGCCGATGCGCGCGGCGAGCGCCGAGCCGGAGCGGCCCGCGACGAGGATGCCCGTAATGAGCGGCGCGAACTCGCGGGTAACTCCGAGTGCGACGCCGATGCCCACCTGCTGTTCCGCACCGAAGGGGCGCAGCAGATCGAGACCCTGGATGGAGAGCATCACCCCGATCGTGAAGGTGAGCAGCGTGACGATCGGGATCGCCTCGATCCCCACATCCATCATTTCGCTCACTATCGGGCCCGACCGGACGGCTTGCCCGCGCCGCCGGCCGAGCAGGATCCATTTCACGGTCTCGCCGAAGATGCTTGCCGCGTAGCCGAAACTCTCGACGGCGCGAACGGTGCCCCGACCCAGACTCTCGACGAGGCGAGCGGGACCGGCGGTCTCGTGATCAGCCGCCATCGAGACCCGCTTCGAGGTCGTCGTGGATCGTGAAGACCCGGTCGAGGCGCGCGAGCTCGAGGACGCGCAGGGCGGCGGGATTCACGGAGACGAGCGCGAAGCCGCTGCTCTTCTGTCGCGAGATCTGGAAGGCCTCCACGAGACTCGCGATACCCGAGCTGTCGATGTACGTGACGCCGGACAGGTCGACGAAGACTTGCTTTCCGCGGCCCACGCAGTCGAGCAGGACCTCCCGCGCTCGGGGCGAGTTGTCGAGGTCGACTTCGCCCTTCAAGGAGACCACGAGCACGTTCCCCTGTTCGCGCACGGCGTGCTCCATCTTCGCGGTTCCCCCCTTCAAAGAACCCACCGACCCGATGATCGAAGCACAGGCCGGTTGCGGGTCACCCGATCCGCTTCACCATTCTTAACAAATTTCCCTCGCCCGAGGCGGCCGATGTGTACTCGAAATCGTCCATGACCTCGCGGATCAGATGGGTTCCGAGACCGCCCGGACGTACGTCGTGGAGGTCCCGCGGCGCGATGGCCGCCGGGTCGACGCGCGGCGCGAAATCGCGCAGGGTGAACTCTAGGTCGGGGCCGCGTCGCGTCACCTTGAGCACCAGGTCTCCCGGTGCGTCGCGGGTTTCGCCGTAGGCGTGGCGGATCACGTTCTGGCACGCCTCGTCGATGGCCATGACGATGTCGACGGCGTTGGTGGGATCGCATCCCGCTGTGCGCAGGCACTCGCGCACGTCGGAGCGGATCGTCTTGAGTGCGCTGGACTCGGCGGAGTAGCGCG
>JABSQW010000444.1 GCA_013215605.1 Myxococcales bacterium | reverse complement strand
CCGTCCTGGTGACCGCCCAAGACCTCGTGGAGTCTGGGCGGCTGGTCGAGAAGCTCGCCCACGAGCTGGGGCACCTCTACGGACTCCGGCACATCCTCACCACGGATGCGGCGTCCTGCACAACGCCGCTCAGCAACATAGCCGTGATGGACTACGTCCCGGATCGAGCCCTCCACTTCACCGACTGCGAGGAGGCGGGCTGTGCCGTGGTCGAGCCTCCGGTGTGTGACGGCAGCGGACAGCCCACGGCCGGCACCCACAACCCCCTCTTCCACTTCCTCCACTTCGCACTCGGCTATCACCCGAGCGCCCTCGACGCGCTCTCACTCCCACTGCTGGCCGGTAGCTGGGATGATGAAGGGAAGCCCGTGGAGATCTGGCAGATCGAGTTCACCTTCACCTGCGGCCTGTGCGACGAACCGAGCTCGGTCATCCTCTACAACGTCACCTTCTACGAGCAGCTTCCCGATGGCAGCACCGTGCCCATTCCACTCAACGAAGCCGGCGACACGACCCTGGCGCAGGTCAGCCTGGAAGATCTCAACGAGTTGAATTTCCTGCTGCCGGCCTCGAGCGCGCTCCAGCTCACCTTCTCCAGCGGTGACCCCAACAACGGCGGGCCCCCCGAAACCAACATCACCTTCGAGAATCCCGTCCAACCCCCGGAAGATGGCGATCCGGTACTGGTGGTGAGTCAACTCATCAAGATCGACGAGACGGCGCCCGACGAATTCGAAACGATCGACCAACTGGCCACGCCGGCGCTCGAAATCCGCGAAGACGGCACCTACCTGGCGGGCACCGACACGCTGATCAACTCCAACACGGACATTCCTCCCGCCATCGCCGTTCCCGAGCCCCACCCCCTGCTTCAGCTGTTTGCCGGGATTGGGGGCCTGCTCGCCCTGGGGCGCTTGCGAGCCCGAAAGCCCAGAGGACCCGGCTGAGTCCACCCCGCGGACCGTGCTGTGAAGTACTTCACAGCCACAGGCCCATGGACGACCCAGACTCGACCCGTGGAACCCCGCCCGTGCGGGGTGGCGATGCGGTCGGCGGGATCACGCTCGAAGCGCCCGTATTGGGGGCTTCCTCCCGTCACCGGTCGCTAGGCGACCGGATGTCGATGGATCGGGCCTTGTGGAAACGCGGCTCGAACTGCCTCCGCCTGGCTACCGGGCGTCGAAGACATCAACACATTAAAGAGATTTTTTCTTCCTTCGTGTGAAGTACTTCACTGTGCCGCGGACGGGTTCACGTGATGCTGCGTCTCGTGATGGCGATCGAGCCAACTCGACCAGCAAACAGCAAGGAGTCCGTCATGCGCGTGGTGTCACTGATCCTGGGAATCGTCTGTCTCGGCTTCGCATTCAGCGCCAGCGCCAAGCCGGTGTTCATGGGCCTCGGGGATCTGCCGGGCGGGGACTTCTACAGCAAAGCCACCGCGATCTCCGCCGACGGCTCCGTCGTGGTGGGCCATGGCAGCACCGCCTCGGTTATGGAGGCATTTCGCTGGACCGCGGAGGGCGGCATGGTGGGACTCGGGAATCTCACGAGCGACCAGGACACAATCGGAAGCAGCTTTGCCTACGGGGTCTCCGCCAACGGCTCCGTCGTGGTGGGCCAGAGCCGCGGTCGGGCGTTTCGCTGGTACCAGGTCGTGGACCTCAGTGACGGAAAAACCTACTCCTACATGTCGGATCTCGGGATCCTCCCGGGTAGGTACAACGATTCTAGTCGTGCCTCCGGAGTCTCCGGCGACGGCTCCATCGTAGAGGGGAAAAGCGACTCCGATGCTTTCTCCCAAGGGGAAGCGTTCCGATGGACCGACGAGAGCGGTATGGTGGGACTCGGCACACTCCCGGGCTGGCATAACGATGGAAGCACGGCTTCCGCAATCTCCACCGACGGCGCCGTTGTGGTGGGCTTTAGTTCGTCCACCTTGGCCTATGGCGGTGGGGGCAATGATCGGGAGGCGTTCCGGTCGATCCAGATCCCGACCCTCGGGGGTGGCCCGGCGTCCACCTTGACGAGCATTGGATTCCTTTTCGACGGAGCGCTTCCGGGCTACTTATTCGACAGCCGCGCCAAGGCAGTCTCCGCGGACGGCTCCGTCGTGGTGGGCGAAAGTGATGCAGTTCCTGACGCTCTGGCGTTCCTATGGACCGACGAGGGCGGCATGGTGCCCCTCGAGGGCGCCGGCATCCAGGGATTCGATGCCGTGGGGGTCTCCGCCGACGGCTCCGTCGTGGTGGGTCTGGGCCATAACGGTGAACCGGGTGGATGGTTAGCGTTCATCTGGGACTCGACGAATGGGATGCGAGCGGTCGAGCAGGTCATCACCGACCTGGGCGGCAACCTCACAGGCTGGGACCTTCGGCGTGTAACGGGCATCTCCGCGGACGGTCTGACCGTCGTGGGCTGGGGCACCAACCCCGATGGCTTCAGGGAAGCCTGGATCGCCCACCTCTCGTGTTACAACGGCGGGGGGGATGATTCCGATTCCATTCCCGAATGCCCAGGGGACAAGGATGGCGACAGCGTCGCGGATCGGTCCGACAATTGTGTCGCAGATGCCAACCCGGAGCAGGTCGACTCGGATGCCGACGGCTACGGAAACCGTTGTGATGCCGATTACGACGGGGACGGCGTGGTCAGCGGCCGGGACTACCTGCTGTTCAGGTCCACCTATGGCAAGCGAGCCAGTCAGCGTGGGTTCCTCGCGGCCGCCGACGCCGACGGCGACGGCGTGATCGCTGGTACGGACTTCCTCGCGTTCCGTGCCCAATATCAACGCGGAGCGCCGGGACCCTGACGGCGAAGGCGTTCGGGTCGAGCGGGTCGATGCCCGCTGATCCGAATGTTCGCCAGTCTTTCGGCGCAGACCTCGCTGCCTTGGGGGCTTCCTCCCGTCACCAGTCGTTAGGCGACCGGATGTCGACGGATCGGGCGTTGTGGTGACGCCGCTCGAACTTCCCAGGCGTGACGCGGGTCGAATTGCCGTGGGACTTCCTGGATCGAGAACGCGGCGCTTCGAATCAGGTCGACGCGTCCCTCAGGGACTCACCGGGGGGGACGGCAGGATCGCCGGGTGCCCGGATGATCTCCACGTAGGTTCCGTCAGGATCGGTGATGAAGACCACCTCCGAACCACGCTCCTCGCTTCGGAAGCGCGAGGCTTCGAGCACACCGCCACCAGCCCGCTCAACGCGCTCGAGTGTCGTTTCGAGATCGTCGACGCGGAGGGCGATGTGGGCAAGCCCCACCCGGGTCCAGGCCACGGCTTCGACGCGACCGGGCAGGTCGAGCTGCTGAAGTTCGACCTGGGTGCCGTCTCGCTCCATGAAGATCGCCCGCAGCAGGAGATCCGGGCGGTCGAGCAGCAGTGCCGTCGGTCCCCCGGTGATCTCCAACTCGGTGAGTTCGCGAAATTCGAGTGCATCGCGATAGAAGCGCCGCGAGCGCTCGAGGTCGGTGACCCGGATCGCGATGTGGGAGAAGCGCTGGACCGCCACTCGCGCAGGCTAACACCGCCGCAGCGCATTCGCCGCGTGGAGTAGGGGGATGGCTCTCATGTCGAGCCCAAGTGGGAAACCCGGAGCGGGGCGGGCGGGCGGGCGTCTCCGGGATCTGCGACGAGGTCGAACAGCAGGGTCGTGCGCCTCCACTGGCACAGCTTGTAGTCCCCACTGCGCACCGCCAACCAATCCTCGAACTTCCAGTGCAGCACCTCGTGCGGACTACCCGTCTCGCGCCCGGTGAGTCAGCGCCTGAAGCGCCGCTCGATGTGCGTGCGACGCACCTCGATCTGCTCGCGCCGATCCTCCGGACCGAAGACGGGTGTCTCCTTCGGCAGGTGCTTGCGAACCTCGGCGAGCGGGACGACGCGGGCCATGGGGGTGGGGCGGGTCTTTGTCCAGATCCACCGGTAGGAGATCTGGCCACTTCGGTGCCCTGCGGTGTCGATCCAGTTCTGGACACCGGGGTCGGAACCGGAAAGGACGATTCGCAGCATGCCGTCCGAGTCGGACCGGGCCTGGGCGTTGTTCAGGCTCGTCTGCCGGTTCGCGAAGTCCGGAGACTCGAACCAGCCGAAGGTGTACCACTGGATCGACCAGTACCGGGCGTCGGGGGCGGCCATCTCGATCAGCAGCGCCTGGTCGTCTTCGAGTGAGAAGTGGCCGCCGCCGTACGCGATGTCGGAGGAACCGCCCGGGACCGAACGCGGCGCCGACAGCGTGTTGACGGCAGTGTCCGCCGTCGACCGCTTCATGAAGTCGTTCCACATCGGGATCGAGGCTTCGACCCAGCGCGCGGCCGCGTCGAGTCGGCGCGCCATCTCGGCGGGTGTCAGATCCGCTGGGTAGAGGGGCCCCTCGCTCACACGCTCGACGTGGAAGCTGCCGGGAGATTGGCTTCCCCAGTCCGTGTAGTACTGCCGGATCGAGAGCTGTTCGGTATCGGGCGGCGTGCGGATCCCCGTCTTGGGGTCGACGTCGGGGCCGACGAGCAACTCGAAGCGTCCCTCTTCGTCCACCTGGAGCTGGGAGGAGTCGAAGTCCCCCGCCACCCCCGTCTTTCCGAGGTGCATGTCGCCGTTGCGCGTCGCGACGATCAGGTCGTGGATCGTCGAGATGTCGCCGCTCAGCTTGTAGGTGGCATCCCCGCGAATCCTGGCTCGGATGTAGGTGTTGTCGACGTTGGGGCCGCCCCACTTCGTCACGTCGTCGTCGTGGCGGTAAAAGGCGGGGAAGTCGGGATCGGCGAAGTCGATCTCCCATTGCAGGGCCATTCCCAGCGTGCGTGCGAGGTGTCGAAAGCCCTCGGCGCGGTCCTGCGCGCTTCCCGGGAAGTCGTCGGACAGGATCGTCTCGCCGACGCGCTTCATCCGGTCGCAGAACTGCGCCCAGGCCTCGCCGCTCATCAGGGCTTCGGAGGGTGTTGCTTCCTTGGGCGCCGCGACGGTCGGCGCAGCCGCAATGAGGAGCGTGAGGACTGCGATGCGGGCGAAGGACATGGTTCGTCTCCTCGGGCAGAGAGGGGAGGAGGTTGCGACCCTACGCGCAAGGGTGGAGCCGCGGCAAGCACTGCCCTCTCCCAACTACTCCTCGGCCGGGCCGGAGGGCAGCCGGGACAGAACCACGATGGCTGTGGCGTAGAGGCCGAGAAACGTGACGAAGGCGGGTGCATAGGATCCGGTGCGGTCGAAGACCGCCGTCGCGAAAGGCAGCCCCAGAAGCTGGAAGGGCAGCATCACCAGGAGCATGGCGCCCATCATGCGGCCCAGCCGCGCGGCGCCAAAGCGCGCGACGGTAAGCAGCCCGAAGAGCGGGATCAACCCGCCGCATCCGAGACCAAACACGAGCGATGCACAGAGGAGCGCCGCGTAGCCTGGAGCCAGCAGGATGGAAACGAGGCCCACCACCTGGCAGCCGATACACCCGCCCATGGCCATGCGCGGCGAGAGGCGGTCCGCGATGATTCCAAAGAACGGCTTGCCGAGCGCAGCCGCGCCCGCCATGGACGCGAGTACGCTCGCTGCGCGCGCGGCCGAGTAGCCCAGATCGGTGGCGTGTGAGTGGATCACCTGAATCACAGAGCCGCTCCCGCCAAAGTTCAACCCGACCAGGAGAGCGAGCAGCCAGAGGTCGCGCTCGCGCAGCGCCTCGCGAAGGGATCCCGACTCGGCCAGCGGCGGCGCAGGGAGCGCGGCCTCCTGCGTTGGCGCGAGTCCGTCCGGTACGAGTCCGTCGGGCCAGAGCCCCCGGTCCTCCGGCCGGTTCACGACCACGACAGCAATGACCGGCGCCATCAACACCAACGGCACCGCTGAAAACGAGAGGATCGCACCGCGCCAGCCGTACTCGGCGACCAACCATGTCGCGACGAACGCCATGACCATGCCCGATAGCGAGATGCCGATCTGCGAGATCCCAAGTGCTATGCCGCGCGCCTTTTGGAACCAGTTCGTGACGAGCGCCGTATTGGTGATCGGGCCGAGCAGGGCCGCTCCGAGCGCTACGAATCCGCCGAACGTAATGTAGAGACCCAATACGCCTTCGATGCGCGAGAAAGCCAGGAAGCCGGCGGACATGAGCGCAGCGCCGAGCAGCATCAAATGGCGCGCCCCGCGCCTGTCCACCTCGCGGCCGATCAGCGGCCCGGCAATTGCGCCAACCAGCATGAGCATGGACAGCGCCGAACCAACCGCGAAGCGCGAGACGCCGAGATCCTCGCTGAGCGGCTTCAGGAGGACGCCGTACGCGTAGAAGGTCGTCCCCGCCGTCACGAACTGAACGAAGAGCGACGCCGACACGATCCACCAACCGTAGAAGACGCCACCCGAGGGCGGGGCGGCGGCGGTGAGGGGCTTCGGCGCGTTCTCCACGCGCTACTCGAGAGCCACGGAAAACTGCAGGAGCGGCGCCGCATCGCCACTCAGCCCGGAGCCATTCATGCCCTTCGCGCGTTTGAACTCGGCGGCGGTCCGCCATCGGATCCAATCCGTCGTACTGGATTCACTGGCCGTCATCGAGGCACGCAACATAACGCACGAATCACGCCTTGTTGATTTCAAGCGCTGACCTGGAACTCGGCGCCGAGGATCTCGGCGATGCGCTCCAGGTGCTCCGTCGCCTCTCGCTCCTCGGTGAGACCCGGAGTCTGGACGATGACGCGGCTCGCGCCGGCCTCCTCGTACTGCCTCACCAGGTCCCGGCTGGGCTCCCACGTGTACATCGATATCTCGAAAGAGTCCGGGTCGCGGCCGGCACGCAGGGCGAGCGTCCGCAGTTCGCGCACGCGCTCCTCCAGTTCCGCGGGCGTGGTGCGGAACCCCAGCCAGCCGTCACCCCAGTCGACGACGCGCTCCATCAGTCGCGTCGCGAGCCCGCTCAAGTAGATCGGTGGATGAGGCTTCGTGAGTGGCGGAGGAAAGCAGCGCACGAGAGGGAAGTCGTAGTACTCCCCGTGAAACTCCGCCTGCTCGTTGCACCACAGTTCCTTGATGGCGAGTACGGCCTCCCGGGTCTGCGCCCAGGGCCTCTTCATGTCCGCACCCATGAGGGCGCGCTCTTCCCGGTTCCAGCCCCGCCCCACCCCGAAGAGCACCCGGCCACCACTCAGCTGATCGAGACTGGCGATGGCCTTCGCAAGGCGCACGGGGTGATGCTCGGGCACCAGCGTGACGCCGGTCCCGAGCTTGATGCGACGGGTCACGGCTGACGCGCGCCCGAGGGCCACCATGGGGTCGAAGAAGCCCGGTACCTGGCCTCCCTCGAAGGTGGGGGAGAAGCTTTCGCAATGAACGGGTGAGGTGACGTGCTCACCGAGCCAGAGCGACTCGAAGCCAAGGCGCTCGACTTCAGCGGCGACGTAGGCCACGTCGATCCAGATGGCGGGCGGCTCGGGCGGCGTCGCCATGCCAATACCGATCTTCACGCTCGTACCCCCAAGCCAATGTAGTGCAGAGTCGATGCCATGCAGAGCGCATCACTCATGATCCGCTTCCAAATCGCAGCTCGGACCCCGGGCCCCGTTGGAGTGAGTGGCAGCCAGGCACCGACAGTTGTCGTTTCCCCTGTCCTCGCATCCCCCGATACGCGAGAACGTGACCATCATGAAGGAGATCTTGGCCCGCGAGGTCCCGGTCAGCCGGAACGAGAGCAACGCCGCGTTCATCAAACGGGAGGTTGCCCCGTGGATCGCACGCGCGATCACGAGGAGAACCACCCAAAGATCGAGACCGAAGAAAAGGTCGCCGGAAGACAGGAAGTTCCAGCTGCGGTTTCGCAGCGCCCGATTCGGGCGTGACCGATGGCGGCGCTGCGCCGGGCTCTTCGTTTTCGGTATCGGGCAGAACGACTAGAATAGGTGGTGGGGAATGCGCTGCT
>JABSQW010000443.1 GCA_013215605.1 Myxococcales bacterium | reverse complement strand
CCGCCAAGCCTGGCGCCGAGGCGTGGAAATTCACGGCGCCGAACGGTGCCATCTCCATCGAAGAGGGAGACGAGCTGATCGCGCAGTTACGAGAATTCGAGCGAATCGGTGTCCATCACCTGCGCATCGGTTTCGAAGCCGCGGACCGGGCCGGGCGGCTCGAGCTCATGCAGCAGGTGGCGGAAAAGATCCTGCCGGCGCTGCGCTGAGCTACGCGGAGGACGATTTGGCTGTGCCCGGTCGAAATCCACGGCTCGTGGCCATCGCCGAGGGGAGCCTCCCTCCGACACCCGTGCACTGGGAGCGAATGCGCGAGGGGGTTGACGGGGGCCCCGGCGGCCGCCGTCACGGGTCGTCGCCCCGTTACTCGCTCCGGGCGCTCCGCGATGCGGCGGCGCGTCCGGCGAGCCGGCCGAAGAAGGTCGCGTCACCGATGCAGGTGCCGCTCGCGTAGCCTTCCGCCGAGCGCGCAATGCCACAGCTGTTGCGACCGGCCGCATAGAGACCTTCGACGACCTCGCCGTCCTCGGTCAGCACCTCGCCGCTGGGCTTCGTCCAGAGACCACCGAGGGAGAACGCCATGTAGGGGGCCTTGCCGAGCGAACATTCGAGGGCCGCGAAGGGGGCGTCCTTGATTGGGCGGAGCCAATGGGGCTGCTTGCGGAGAAGTGGGTCCTGGCCGCGCTCGGCATGGCGGTTGTAGTAGTCGACCGTCTGCTGGAGGCCGAACTCCGGGAGGTCGAGGGCACGTTCGAGGTCGGCGATCGATTCCTCGGTGGCCGCGAGCTCGAAACCGTCGATCTCCGGCCGCCCGTAGCTGGGCTCGTCGACGATCAGATAGACCCTGCCCTCGGGCTGGCGCGACGCCAGCTCGCCGATCCGTCCGTGATAGGCGTCCTCGGCGACGAATCGCTGTCCCTGGGCGTTGACGAAGATTCCGAAGGTCAGACTCGCGGGTGGATAGAAGGGCAGCGTGATGTGGTAATCGGCGAGGTGGATTCCGGCGCCGCGAGCCGCCAGCCCCATGCGCAGACCCGCACCATCATCGTAGGGATTGCCGATGGCCATGACGCGACCGGCCAGCCTCGGGATGTGTCGTCGGAACATCGCTTCGTCCATCGCGTATCCGCCCGCGCAGAGGATCACGCCGCGGCGGGCCCGAAAGGCGCGATCCTCGCCGTCCTGTCGCGCGACGAGCCCGGCAACGCCGCCCTTCTCGTCGATGACGAGGGTGAGAACGCGGGTGTCGTTCTGGATCCGGGCGCCGGCGGCGAGAGCGGACTCGTGGAGCTTCGCGAAGAGAAGCGGGCCCGCTTCGCCTTCCCGGGCGACTTTGTGTCCCCGCGGTGCCGGCGTAGCGAGTTCGCAAAAGGGCCAGGCCTTTTCGTTCCCCGACCAGATCAGACATTCGTCCGTCTGCTGCATGTTCGTGCGCGCTTCGTGGATCGAGTCGTTGAAGGGAACGCCCAGGCTCACCAGCCACTCGAAGTGCGCGACGCTGCCCTCGGCGTAGAGGCGAAACTTCTCGGGGTCGGAATCGTCCGCCGAAGCCTCGAGATAGCGGAGCAGGTTCTCCGCGGAGTCCTCGTAGCCGCAGGCCTTCTGGACCCGCGTGCCCCCGCCCAGGTAGATATGGCCCGCTGCCATGGCGGTCGTTCCACCGCCGCCGCTCGCGCGTTCGAGAACGAGAGTGTCCGCACCCGCGGCGGCCGACTCGATGGCCGCGCAGGCGCCGGCGCCGCCGTAGCCGACGATCAGGACGTCGGCTTCATCGTGCCACGCGCCGATCTCGGCCAGGGGGACGGGGCTCGACGGATGCAGAATCGGGGATCGAGGCTTCGGCGCCGGCGGAAGCTCGCGGCGCGCCACCTCCGAAGGTTCCAGCACATCTTGGGGATCGCCGTCTGCGGTGACCTGCCAGGCGCTCATCATTCGGACTTCGCCGGTACCGTCGCCTACTGGATCCCGTGCAGCTCGGCGGCCGTGCCGAACAGCACCTTCTCGATGATCGCCTCCGGTATGCCCTTGAACGCGCGCTCGGCGAAGTCGGCCGGGTGCGGTGTCAAGCCGGCCTCGAGGTCCATGTGGGTGTCGATGGCGCGAACGCGATCGAAGATGCGATCCGTCATGGGGGTCTCCTCGAGTGGATGTGGCCTCGGTCGAACCGGTTTGGGAGTGCGCGGCCTCGCAGCGACGCGCGGGTGAATGGGATCAGGAAACTCCCGGCGGCGGATAGCCCGCAATCAAGCCACCGTCTGCAACGAACTCGGATCCGGTCGAGTACGAGCTCTCGTCGGAGGCGAGGAAGAGCGCGAGGTTCGCGATCTCCTCGGGCTCGCCGGTGCGGCGCATCGGCGCCAGTTTCGCGGTGTGCGCGTCGAGGAGAGCGTGGGTGGCCGCCAGGTGGCTCTCGTCTTCCACCGACAGGTGTGTGTGGATGAAGCCCGGGTGGATGGAATTGACGCGGATGCCGCGCGAAGCGAGCTCCATCGCGGCAGTCTTCGTCATGCCGCGCACCGCCCACTTGCTCGCGACGTAGGAGATGATGTGGTTCATCCCGATCATTCCGTCGATCGACGAGATGTTCAGGATCGACCCGCCGCCGGCCGCGGTCATCGGCTCGACGACGGCGCGCATGCCGAGAAAGACGCCGGTCTGGTTCACCTCGGTCACGCGCCGGTAGCTGTCGAGCGTCAGCTCGGCCAGAGGCGCAGCCTCGGCAATGCCGGCGTTGTTCACCAGGACGTTGAGCTTTCCGAACGCGTTGGTGGTGACGGCGACGGCCGCCGCCCACTCGTCTTCGTTCGTCACGTCGAGGTGCTGGTAGATCGCGTCCGCTCCGATCTCCTCGGCCACCACCTTGCCTTCGGCGTCGCGTACGTCACAGACCGCGACCTTCGCGCCTTCGGCGGCGAAGAGCCGCGCTTCTGCCCGACCCATGCCGCGCGCAGCGCCGCTGATGAGCGCCACCTTTCCGTCCAATCGGCCCATTCTCTGCTCCTCTGCGTCGAGACGCCTGGTTTCGCGTTGGCGTTCCGTCCCCGCCACTCTTCTCCTAGGGGGTGGGTCGGCTCACGGGCACTTCGTAGGTTCCGAACAGCCAGTCGTAGACCATGGTCAGCGTCGCGAAATTCCCCTGATTCATGTCCACGTGATGGGCCGCGTGGACCCCGGTCACGTAGTCGAGTGTCTTGAAGGGGAAGTAAGGGAGGTTCACGAAGGTGTGATTGATGGTGTTCACCTGCGTGAAGACCAGCGTCGCGACGGCCATCGAGAAGACATTCAGCGGCGCACCGGCCAGCGCGACAACCAGGGGAATCGATCCCAGAAAAAGTGACAGGCCGATGAAGGTCTCGAGCGGGTGCACGTAGAGGGCGTCGATGTAGGTCGGCTCGCGGACCTGATGGTGCAGGGCATGGACCTTGCGCATCACCCTCCCGTGAAAGACGAAGCGGTGCGTGAAGTAGTACATGAAGTCGTACACCATCAGGACGGCGACGATGTCGACGGCGTGCCGCCAGAGGGGCCGCGACTCGAAGCTCACGCAGAAGGGCAGGATCGTGAGGTAGAAGACCACGTTCGTGATCAGGCCCGCCCGGTTGTTGACCTCGACCGCGTCGCGGAAGCGCTGCCGCGCGAGCTTGGGCTTGTCGGCTTCCCGGTTGAGCTCACGCATGCGCCGAAGCGCGGGAACCTTGAACACGAGAAAGCGGCCTATCGCGGTCAACACGATCAGCGCCCCGAGGAATGCGAGAGCCGCCAGCCAGTCGTAGGTCATGTCGCTGTTCTCCCCGATCGAGGCTCCAGCAGCTCGACCAGCAGCGCGGTGTCTCGACGGTCGAGTTGGCGCCGCAGCGTCGTCGCCAGCCGTTGGATGTCGCGCTCGCCGCTCCCCGGGGTCCGGCTCCTCGTCGCACTCGGCGTCGCACGCCCCTCGAGGCCCGACTCGAACACCTCGTCCTCGAGGTGCAGCACCTGGTGGAGATCGCGTGCGACCCGCTGAAGATCCTCGAGCCGTCTTCCACCCAGGACGTCGCGAAACGAGCGCTCGAGTCCGTCCAATGCGGCGACGGAATCTCCGATCAGTCGGTTGCCGCGGTCGGTCAGCCGCAGCACCACGCCCCGGCGGTCGCACGGGTCGGGCTCGCGACACAGATAGCCCAGGTCTTCCAGATCCCGAGCCGTCAGACTGATCGCCTGCCGACTCACCTGCTGGATGCGGGCGATCTCGTGGATCCGCCCGCCCCCGGCGCCGATGAGGGGCAGCACCTCAGCGTGAGACATCTTGAGCCCGGCATGGCCCCGAGCGATGGTGGCCTCCATCAGGTCGCGTTGAACGCGAACGGCGATGAGGGGCAACACACCAATGGAGCGGCCCGCGCTTGCGGTCAACGCGGGGTCGGCGTGAGTCGGGATGCCCAGCCCCTGGTAGAGGGCCGCCAAGGAGGCCGTGAAACGCCGGTAGGAAGTCGCACCCACGAGATCCGCGTACTCGGACTCGCTCTCCAGGAGGATCTGGACGGCCTGCTCGACCAGCGCGCGCCCTCGAGGCGTGAGCATGACGAGCTTCGAGCGCCGATCTTCCGGGTCGGGTTGGCGCTTTAGATAGCCGGCTTCTTCGGCGAGATTCGCCAGCTGGCTGCAGGCCTGCTTGCTGATCGCGAGCTGGCTCGCGATGGCGGTGAGCGGCCGGCCTTCGATCCAGATGAGGGAGAGCAGGGGCCCGAAGCTCGGGCGAAGGCCGCGGAAGCCGCGTTCCTCGGACAGATAGTGGGTGACCCGGAATTGAAGGTCGCGCGAGATCCCGATCAAGTGACGCGCCACGTTGTCGCGATAGCGCGAACGCACTCGGGTCCGGCCGGTTGGCCGGGCTGTCGGGTTCGACGCGCCTGCGGATCGCATGAACGGAGAATACAGGCGTGGAGCCAACTGATCAATCTACCTTGACAATCTTGTCAAAATTGGTTTATCACATGCTCGACGCCACCCGATCCGAGGAGCCGGAACATGAGCGCAACGAACCGTCCCCCCAGAAATCTTCGGATCGCGATCATCGGAGCCGGCCCCGGCGGCCTGTGCATGGCGATCCGCCTCAAGGAGGCGGGGTTCGACGACTTCGTCCTGCTCGAGAAGAGCGATGGGGTCGGCGGCACCTGGAACCACAACCGCTACCCGGGCTGCGCGGTCGACCTCCCCTCCGCTCTGTACGCGTTCTCCTTCGAGATCAAACTCGACTGGTCGCGCCCCTACGCGCCCCAGTCCGAGCTTCTCGCCTACATGGAGCAGCTCGCAGAGAAGTACAAGCTGCTCCCGCACTGTCGCTTCGGCAGCGCGGTTCGAACGGCGACGTGGGACGAGGACGGCGCGCGCTGGAGGCTCGACCTCGACTCGGGCGACAGCGTCGAGGCCGACGTCGTGGTCAGCGCGATCGGGATGTTCAACGATCTCGTGTGGCCCGACATCGATGGGCTCGACTCCTTCAACGGCACGCGCTTTCACTCCGCGTGCTGGGACTGGGATCACGATCTCTCCGGCGAGACGGTGGGTGTGATCGGAAGCGCCGCGAGTGCCGTTCAGTTCGTTCCGGAGATCGTAAAGGAGGCCGGCCAGGTCCACCTCTTCCAGCGCACGGCGAACTGGGTGCTGCCGAAACAGGACACCCCCTACACCGAAGAGCAACTCGAGCGCTTCCAGACGAATCCCCATCTCACGCACGCCGTCCGCGAAGAGTCCTTTCGTCGCGTCGACGGAGGGATGACCTTCTCGGATCCGGACGCGCTCGCCGAGATGGAAGCCGTCGGTCGGGGGGCGATCGAGGTCGTCGAAGATCCCGAGCTGCGCCGCAGACTGCAGCCCCAGCATCCCTTTGGCTGCAAGCGACCGCTCCTCTCGAATGTCTACTACGCCGCCTTCAACCGGCCCAACCTCGAACTGGTGACGGAAGGGATCGAGCGCATTACACGCGACGGCATCGTGTCCGTCGACGGCGTGGAGCGCCGCGTAGACACCTTGATCATCGCCACGGGCTTCTCGACGACGAAGTACCTGTCCGCCATCGACGTCACGGGACGCCGCGGGGAGCGGATCGAAGACGCCTGGAACGACGGCGCGCGCGCCTACCTGGGCATCACCACCGCGGGCTTCCCGAATCTCTTCATGCTCTACGGGCCGAACACGAACAACGGCTCGATCCTCGAGATGATCGAGTCTCAGGTCGACCACGCAGTGCACCAGATCCAACGCATCGCGAACGAAAATCTCGCCTGGATCGACGTTCGACCGGAGCCGATGGAGCGCTACAACGAAGAGGTCCAGCAGGCGATCCAGAGCGTCGAGGTGTGGCAGGCGGACTGCAACGGCTACTACCGGTCCCCGAGCGGTCGCGTCGTGACCCAGTGGCCGTTCTCGATGAGCGAGTTCCGGAAGCGCACTTCCAATCCAGACGCCGACGCCTTCGAGGTCGCTCCCCTGTAGGAGCGGCGAGTTTCGCTCCATCCCACGCCACCCGTAGCCAAGGAGAACCGCTGTGAAGCTCGTCCCTCTGCTGACTCTCAAGGCGCGCGTCGGCGCACCGATCGAGATCGGAAAGGTCCTGACGGGGGTTCGCCGGATCTACGACATCACCGGCGGCGAGTTCGAAGGCGATCGTCTCCGCGGCAAGATCCTCCCGGGCGGCGGAGAGTGGTTCCTGCAGGGCGATGGAAGCCTGGGGCAACCCGATGTTCGGATGATGCTCCAGACCGACGACGGTGCCCATGTCTTCGTCAGGTACACGGGTGTCATGGAATTCAACGAGGCAGCGATCGCCTCCCTCAGAGAAGGGCGCTCGACGAATTTTGGCGACAATCTCTTTCTGACGCAGGTACGCTTCGAGGCCAGCGAGCCCCGTTATGCGTGGCTGTCGAATACGATTGCCGTCGGCGAGGGACGAATGCACCCCGACTGCGTCGAGTACGCGATCTACGAAGTCGCCCACGGCTGAGGAGCAAACATTGCAGACCGTCGACCTCTTCGATTCCGGCACGTACGAGCGCGAAATGCCCCACGAGTACTTCACGTGGCT
>JABSQW010000442.1 GCA_013215605.1 Myxococcales bacterium | reverse complement strand
CAGAACGCCGTGCCCGCCCCGGTCAGAACGACGCAGCGGGCCTCGGGCATGTCGGGAAGTCGCGCGAACATCCGCCGCAGCGCGGGGCTCAAGGTGTCGGAGAGCGCGTTGCGAGACTCGGGGCGGTTCAGCGTGAGCAGTACGACGCCGTCTGCCAGCGTCGCGAGCAGCTCGTCGGTACCCGTGTCGAGCATCGCCATCGGAGGGCTACCTTGACACACGAACACGCACCCGTCACGGAGACCGAAGATGATCGAAATCCCGCAGGCCTACGTGGTGTACGGCGGCGCGATCAGCCTTTTCACACGCAAGCTCGAGTCGGCGCTGCGTTTCTACGGCGCGCCCCATTCGCTGGTCGCGAAGCGGCCGCAGAACTCCGACGAAGTGGAGAAGCGCTCGGGCACCCACCAGGTCCCGGTGCTCCACACGCCAGAGGGCTGGATGATCGCGGACACGACACCGCTGCTCGACCTGCTCGACTCGCGATTTCCCGCGCGCCGCATGTTCCCGGCGGGTCCACTCGGGGTGCTCGTTCACGTCGTCGAGGAAATCCTCGACGAGTGGTTCGCGCGCACGATGGTCCACTACCGATGGCACTACCCGGAGAACACCCGACACGTCGTTGCGGCGATCCTCGGCCGGGCCGTGAGCCTCGAGGAGGCCAGCGAATTTCCGCTCGCAAAGTGGGGCCCGCGCGCGTGTCGTGCGACGGGCACCGAGAGCGAGCACCAGCAGCGCGCGGTCGAAACCGAGTATCTCGCGATGCTCGACGCACTCGAGGAGCAGCTCGGCGACACGCACTATGCGCTCGGCGACCGACCGACCGCCGCCGATGCGATTCTGCTGGGCGGCCTGCGCGCGCACACGAACGCCGACCCGGTCCCGGACCTTTCGTCGTACCCGCGAGTGGTCGCGTGGGACGAGAAGGACGCCGACGCCTGGAACGGGAGTGGCGAGCTCGCCCCGTTTCCGCAGAGCACACCGTTCGCCGAGCACGTGCTCGGCGTCGGGCGCGAGTGCTATGCGCCGTTCCTGATCGGCAACGCGAGCGCGCTCGACGACGGCGCGAAAGCGTTCGTCGTCACCACCTACGGCGAGGAGGTGAGCTACCTGACGCGCCCCTACCCGGAGCGCTCGCGGCGGATGATCCAGATGCGGATCCGCGACCGGCTCGACGAGGACGAGCGCGAACTCGTGGTCCGCTGCCTCGAAGCCCACGGGCTCGGGGAGTGTTTCCTGCCGTGACGAGCCACGGCGCAATGGACGGCGAGCGGCTGCGAAGCGCCCTCGCTGGCGCGGACCTGCGCGTCCTCTTGATGGTGGTCTTCCATCTGAGCGGAGACCGGCGCTGGCTCGAGGCTCCCTTCCAGCCCCGCCGCGACGTCAACCTGATTGCCGCGGAGGACGCGGGGCTGGCGCGCGAGGAACAGGACGAAATTCGCGCCGCGGCGCACGCGCTGCTCTCCGACGCCGCTTCGACAGCCGCGATCGGCGACCCCGGCGACGCGCTCATGGTGGAGATGATGAGCGTCTGCCTGGGGGAGAGGGTTCCCGAAGAGTACGCGCCCATGATGCGCGAGGAGCTCGGATTCACGTCGAGGGACGTCGAGTGGCCGAGCCGCCGGCAGCCGGCCGCCGCCTCGCAGCGGCGCGTGTTGATCGTCGGCGCCGGTGCGAGCGGAATCGCCATGGGAGCGCGACTCGGTCGCCTGGGCATCCCGTATCTCATTGTCGAGCGAAACTCCGAGGTCGGCGGAACCTGGTTCGAGAACCGCTACCCCGGCTGCGGCGTCGACACTCCCAACCACGCGTACTCGTTCTCCTTCGGCGGCCGCTATCCCTGGAGCCGCTATTTCTCGCCTCGCGGCGAGATCCAGGATTATCTCGTGCGCTGCGCGGACGAGTTCGGAGTCCGGCCGAACATTCGCTTCGCGACGGCCGTCACCAGCGCGACCTGGGACGAGTCCACATCGCGATGGAACGTGGGCCTCGCAACGCCCGAGGGCGACGACACGCTGACGGCCGACTTCCTCGTGACCGCCATCGGCCAGTTCGGCCTGCCTTCGATCCCCGAACTCGATGGGATCGACCGCTTCCGCGGAGCGAGCTTCCACTCCGCGGCCTGGCCCGATGCGCTCGACGTGACGGGACGCCGCGTCGCGATCCTCGGCACCGGGGCGTCCGCCATGCAGATCGCACCGACGATCGCTGATCGTGCGGCCTCGCTCACCCTCTATCAGCGAAGTGCTCAGTGGGCCCGCCCGATCCCCCGCTATCGCGACTCCATGGGCGCCGACGCCCAGTGGCTCCTCGCGTCGGTGCCCTTCTACGCCGAGTGGTTTCGCTTCACCATGCTCTGGCGCTACGGAGACGGCTTGTTGCGATTCCTCCGGAAGGATCCCGACTGGCCCCATCCCGATCGCTCGCTCAATCGGATCAACGATCGGCATCGACAGGAAATGACCGATCACATCGCCTCGGAGCTCGCCGAGCGCAGCGACCTGATCCCCGCCTGCGTCCCGACCTACCCCCCCTACGGCAAGCGGATCCTGCTCGACAACGGCTGGTACACCACCCTCACGAAGCTCAACGTCGAGCTCGTTACCGACGCCATCGACCACGTCGACGAGCTCGGTATTGCAACGCGAGACGGAAGCCACCGGGCCGCCGACATCATCGTCTACGCCACGGGGTTCCAGATGACCCAGATGGCTTCGCGCCTGAACATCTGCGGGCGTGAAGGCCTGCGTCTCGACGACGCCTGGGCGGACGAGAACCCCACGGCCTATCTGGGAATCAGCGTTCCGGGGATGCCGAACCTCTTCCTCATGCAGGGACCCAACTCCGGCCTCGGCCACGGCGGCAGTGCGATCTTCCTGTCCGAGTGTCAGGCCCGCTACATCACCGGCCTGCTCCTCGGGATGATCGACGCGGAAGTCTCCGCCATCGACGTGCGCCGCGAAGTCCACGACGACTACGTGCAGCGTGTCGATGCCGAGCACGAACAACTGATCTGGACCCACCCGGGGATGTCCACCTACTACCGAAATCGCCACGGACGGGTGGTGTCGGTCATGCCATGGCGCCTGGTCGACTACTGGGCGATGACCCACGACGCAACGCTCGACGACTACGAGTTGACCCTCCGGTCTTGAGAATGGCGGACCTGTTCCTGCCGATCGCGCGAATTCCAGGGTTTCGGTGAGACTTTCGACAGCTTCGTGCGGATCGCCATACCGCCCGCTTCGCCTGCAGCCACACCCTGGAGCTCCCGGAACTCCTCGACGAACTCGATCGCTCGCTGGTGCTGAGCACCTACCAGGCCGGCAAAGTAATCCTGCTGTCGTCCGACACGGAGCGGATCATCCAGCTTCGACCTCGAGGACCGGATCCGAGCGGTCGAGCGGAGCTACGACGAGGTCTAGCGGCGCCACGAGCGCGGTATCGCGCCCGCGTCGGGCTCGGTCGAATAGGCGCGCGCCGGGTCGCACGCGCCCTCTCGCGGACAGCAGCACGTTCAAGCGGCTCCAGTACATGAAGGAGAGCAAGCAGCCGGTGCGCGAGGGCCGGTGAGAAGACGAGCGCGGCCAACGTGATGAGTGCGATTGGAGACGACGCACCAGAATCACCGGTTGACTCGTCGGGCTACCCGTCGGCGAGCTCGTCGAGCTGCTCCATCGTGTCCGCGTACTCGACCGCGAAGTCTTCCATCACATGGCGCACCGACTTCACGTGGTTCATCGACCCGACGATCTGCCCCACGAAGTAATTCGCGAGCTGCTCGGAGCCCTCGTTGTTGTGGGCGGTGCGGCTGATGCGCGCCTGGGCCTCGCGGACGAGTCGGGGCTGGAGGGGCATGGGGAGCGGATCCGGATTCGTCGGATCGTCCCACGCGTCGGTCCAGGCGCTGCGCAGCTGGCGCGCCGGCTTCCCCGTGAGTGAGCGGCTTCGAACGGTGTCGCTCGACGTCGCCTTCAGAAATTTCTCCTTGACGACTGGATGCGTCTCGGCCTCTTCCGTGGTGAGCCAGACCGAGCCGGTCCAGACTCCCTGAGCTCCGAGCGCGAGCGAGGCGGTGAGCTGGCGCCCGTTGCCGATACCGCCCGCGGCCAGCACCGGAATCGGACCGACGGCGTCGACCACCTCGGGCACGAGCACCATCGTCGAGACCGTGCCGGTGTGGCCCCCCGCCTCGTACCCCTGCGCGACCACGATGTCGACGCCCGCCTCCACGTGACGCCGCGCGTGCTCCACCGTACCGGCCAGCGCGGCCACCTTCACGCCGTGCTGCCGGCCCATTTCGATCATCCACGACGGCGGCGGCCCAAGCGCCGACGCGATCAGGCTGATCTCGTGCTGGAACACGAGCTCGATCACGTCGCGCTGCTTCTCGTACCCGACCGCGAACTCGGGTGGGAGCGTTATGTCCGGAGGGAGAGGCGGCACTTCGTGCTGCTCGAGCAGGTCATCGAGGAACTTGCGGTGCTCTTGCGAGATGCGGGCGTCCAGCTCGTCGGCGTCGAAGCCGCCGCGATCACTCCCGACGAACTTCGTCGGAAGCAGGAGGTCGACGCCGAACGGCTTGTCGCCGACCTCGTTCTCGATCCACTCGAGCTCCATCGCGAGATTCTTGGGCGAGTGACCCGCCACCCCGAGCACGCCCAGGCCGCCGGCTTTCGAGACCGCGGCGGCGACGTCGCGACAGTGGGTGAAGGCGAAGATTGGAAACTCGAGCCCGAGGTCTTCCGCGAGCTTGGTGTGCATGGGATCCTCCGTGATCGTGACTATGCGGCAGGCGCGAAGCCCTGAAGCTCCGCCGCGCGATTTCGCAGGAGTTCGGGGCCGCCGAGCAGGTGGCGCGCGTTGCCGATGCGCTTGAACCAGAAGTGCAGGTTCTGCTCGTCCGTCCAGCCGATGCCACCGTGCACCTGGGTCGAGACACTCGCGATCTCGCGGGCGATCTCGGAAACGTGGGCGAGGACGTGGCACGCCATCAGCGGCGCCTCGTCGGGCATCGCGTCGAAGCTGTGGGCCGCGTACCAGAGCAGCGACCGGGCGGGCTCGACCTCGGCGATCATCTCCGCACACATGTGCTTCACGGCCTGAAAGGAGCCGATCAAGCGATCGAACTGCTTGCGCTGCTTCGCGTAGGCGACGGCCTGCTCGACCATCGACTCACAGGCCCCGAGGGCGTCGGCGGCGAGTGCGATGCGACCCGCGTCGAGCATGCGAGCGACCGCGGGTCCCGCGGCTTCGAACAGGGCCGCGGGAGTGACGCCGTCGAGGAGCACTTCGGCGGTGCAGCGCGTCACGTCGACGGTTGCGAGGCGTGTGATATCGAGTCCGGCGGCGTCGGTCTTCACGACCCCGAGGGTGTCCGCGTCGATCGCCACGAGGAGGAGATCGGCGCCGTACGAGTCGATTGCCATCATCGCCTTGCCGTGGAGCTTGCCGTCGCTCACGCGAACACCGGCCTCTTCTCGAACGGAGAAGAGCTCGGTCACGGCGACACCGCAGACGAGCTCACCGCTCGCGATGCCCGCGAGCCAGCCGTCGGCCTTGCTCCCGGAAATCGACGCGAGAGCAATCGGCGCCATGACCGCCGAGGCGAGGAAGGGGGTGGGCGTCACCGCGTGGCCCAGCGCCTGCGAGACGAGCGCGGCGTCGAGCAGCGCGAGCTCGCTGCCACCCTGCGCCTCGGGAACGAGCACGCCCGCAACACCGAGCTCGGCCAGCGCGCTCCAGGTCGCGCGGTCGTTCGGAGCCTCGTTCTCGCGCAGCTCGCGAACCCGCTCGATGGGCACCTGATCCGCGAGAAAGCTCCGCACGGTCTGCTCGAGGAGATGCTGATCTTCTGAGAGTCCGAAATCCATGTCGTTCCCCCGGCCCCTCAGGCCTTCGCGGGTTTGGGCTCGCGCGGCAGTCCGAGCCCGCGCTCCGAGATGATGTTCTTCTGGATCTGCGCCGTCCCGCCGCCGATGATCAGTCCGAGCGAGAACATCGAGTGGGCCTGCCAGAAGCCGCGCTCGCGTTCGTACTTCGCGTGGTCGTAGAGCACACCGAGTTCACCCATCACGTCGATGGCGAGCGCCGCCATGTCGTAGTTGAGCTGGCAGTTCTGGAGCTTCACCACCAACCCAGCAATCCCCGGCGAGTCGCCCCTCAGACTGCACGTCAACATGCGCATGCCGTGATGCTTCATCGAGAGCGCCCGCGCCTGGAGCTTCATCAGACGATCGCGGTAGACCGGGCTCGCCATGGCCGGCGCTCCGCGGATCGTCTCGTCGTTCATCAAACGAGCGAGACGTATCAGCGTGCCCTCGGCGTTGGCGTTCAGCGAGTTGCGCTCGTGCTTGAGCGTCGTGTTCGCGATCTTCCAGCCCTCGCCGCGCCTGCCCACGACGTTCGCCTTGGGGACCCGGACGTCGCTGAAGAAGACCTGGTTGAACGAGTTCTCGCCGATGTCTCCCGACATCGTGCGCAGCGGCTGCACGTCGATGCCCGGCGTGTCCATCGGGAGCAGGACGTAGCTGATACCCTCGTGCTTCTTGGCGTCGGGCTCGGTCCGGACCAGGATGAAACACATGTCCGCCTGGTCCGCGGTGCTCGTCCAGATCTTCTGCCCGTTGATCACGAAATCGTCGCCGTCTTCCGTGGCCCGTGTCTGGAGGCTGGCGAGATCACTCCCCGATCCGGGCTCCGAGTAGCCCTGACACCAGATCACTTCGCCGCGCATCGTCGAACCGATCCAACGCTCGCGCTGCTCGTCGCTGCCGTGGCTCAACAGTGTGGGGACGAGCATCGAAGGCCCCTGCGCCATCATTCCCCGGGCGATACCCGCCTTGTTGAACTCCTCGTCCATGATGACCGTCTCGAGAAGATCCGGGGCGGCCCCGTAGCCGCCGTACTCCTTCGGAATGGTGCGCGCCCAGTAGCCGTGCTCGATCTGCAGGCTCAGCCAGGCGACCCGTTCCTTCTTCTTCGCGCTGGCGAGCCCCATGGGCTGGACGGGGCGGTGCTTCGCGACGAAGTCCCGCACCTGAGCGCGGAACTCTTCGTAACGAGCGTCGAACTCGAGATCCATGGGTCTCTACCCCTGTGTCGCAGGGCGCCGCAGCGCCGCCCTGCGCTATTCGCTCTGCGGCCCTCGCGTCCCTGGCTTCGGCGGGTTCGCGACGGGTCCCGCGAAGCACTGCGTAATCGACATCCACTGCGTCGCGACCGGGCCACTCACTTCGAGCGCCGTATCGGCGACGTTTCGTCCCTGGGTGACGACGTGGCAGAAGTCGATCCCGTCGCCGCGAACGCACTCGGTCTCGCTGGGCTCGTTCCATTCCCAGATGTCGCCGGACGGCGCCACCAGCCGCACGTAGGGGGGCGGACCGGGAATGTCGAGCTTCCGGTTCACGAAGGTCCAGCCGAACGTCTTCACGCCGATGGTGGCGATGTTCTGGATCCGGTCGGTGTGGGTGCGCGACGCGCCGACGAGGTCGTAGACCTCCTGCGCGTGTGCCCAGGTCTCCATGTAGCGCGCGGTCGTGAACATCTGCACGCCCATGTCCGGCCCGAACCAGGGCAGGCGGCGCTTGGGTTCCGATCGGCCGAGGGCTTCGGACAGGGTGTGGGCCGCGCTGTACCACTGGCTGAGGAGCGTCGGCGCATCGAGGTCGGCGAAGCGCTCGCGCGCGATCTCCTGGTTGGTTCGCCCTTTCGCGAAGGCCGCGACGAGCGCGTCGCGCTCCGGCGCAAATACCTCTTCGCCCCCGAGCGCCGCCGTCGACACGAAGTCGTAGTAGTGGAGATGAGCGACCACGTCCCAGGGCGTCCAGCGCCTGAACTCGGTCTCGCGGTTCCAGTCCTCGGGCTTCAAGGTCTTCAGAAAGCCGTGAAACTCATCCACTTCCCGCGTGAAGTCCACGCTGATCTGCAACACCTCGCTGACTCCTCGTTCGTTCGACTCCACTCGCCTCTGGCTCACTGCGCGGAGGCCGGCTCTCGAGTCGGCCTCCTAGTCGCGTTCCGGCGCCCACGGCGGCTTCTCTCGCTTCAGGAAGGCCTTCATCCCGGCGGCCGCTTCTTCACTCTTGAAGAGCCGCTGCGAGAGATCGGTGGTCCACTCGATGGCTTCCCTCTGCTCCATCGTCGGCACCTCGTAGACGAGGCGCTTTGCGAATCCGAGGGCTTCCGGACCGCCGAGACTCAGGTCGGCGAGCACCTCGTCCACCGCCGCGTCGAGTTCCCCCGCCGGCACGGCGCGGCTGATCAGACCCAGCTCGGCGGCGCGCGACGCCGAGAAGCGGTTGCCGCGCAGGAAGGCCTCCATCGCTTCGCCGCGCCGCATCTTCGGCAGGCACACGACGGAGATGATCGCGGGGGTCACCCCGAGTCGGACCTCGGTAAAGCCGAACTTCACGTCGTCCTGCGCGATCGCGATGTCGAGCGCGGCGACCAGGCCGTTCCCGCCGCCAACGACGTGGCCCTTGACCTTGCCGACAATGGGTGTGGGCGAGCGCTGGATCTCGCCGAGCAACTCGTCGAAGCCCAGCTTCGGCCGCTCGCCCTTGGCGACGCCGGACTGCTCCTTCAGGTTCGCGCCGGCGCAGAAGGTGGTGCCCTCGTTGGTCACGACGACGGCTCGAACGCTGGGATCGGCATTGGCCTCGGTGACGGCGTCGTGCAGTCCATTCACGATCGCAGCACCGAGGGCGTTGCGATTCGTGACGTCAGCGAGGGTGACGGTCAGGATCCCGTCTTCGGTCTCGACCCGGACTTCGCCCATGCTTTCTCCTGCGGTACCCGAAGGAAATTTACATTGCCGCTTATTACCGTATCTGTTACCTCT
>JABSQW010000441.1 GCA_013215605.1 Myxococcales bacterium | reverse complement strand
CACCAGATGGTGGACATGTCCACCACCGTGGGGGACATGTCCACCACTGTAGTGGACATACCCAATACCATGTTGGACATTTTCCAATATTTTGGGTGGATGTATGCATTGTTTTAACTGTTGATAATCAATTATTGTCTATGTATGACTCATTTGAGTTTTTAGATCTCCTGACTGTTATGTTTTTCAATATGGATGGGGATTGCTGGCACACATCCCGCAGATTTCCAAAAGCATATAATTTCAAAAAACTGATCAAATTTTTTTCAGTGAAAGAAACATCGACGGGCGTGCATACGCTGGCAGTGGTGGTGTGGGTGCCTGAGTCGACTGCGCCGTCGTCATCTCTGGTTTTTAACAATCCCTAAAACGTTTTTTTCGAAGGTGAGTTGGTCGTTCCGTTTTTCTTTTAAGATTTTCTTTATTGAGAAAATAAGTGTTGTCGAAGATATGAACAAACACACTACAATCACCATAATCTCTGGCAGATTCAATCGATTGTGCTTCTTTCGGTGTTGCAGGTCGAAAGTCAACAGCTTTCCAGAATTCTTCTGATCCCATGGCGGCAAAGGTATATAACACTACAACATGTTGATCTATTGCCCATTCTTTGAGTTTCCTAATTACCAACCGACCAAATCCTCTTCGGCGATATGGCAGAAGGGTAGAAAAATATTGTATAACAATGGTTGAGAGTCTACCTGGAAATTTACGGCGACGAGTACCACCAATCTGCAGGTAGTGTCGAAAACAACATGCTGCAAAATCAATAATATCATTTGTTATGATTACCAGTGATAATTTTCTGATCATGGATGATGTTTTGACTCCAAAAGCAAGAGTAATTATTAATTTAGCACGTTTAATGAGAGAACGATTTTTACCCGAAATATTCACTTGACACGTTATATCATTATCGCTAGGCATTATTTGATGTTTCTCCTTGGTCCTTCGTTTGACAGTTAGATTACATTCAATACCTGCAGAAAGTATGTTTCTCATGGCAATGTAGTTATGTGTAGTTAATAGTACATCATCGATAGAGATGATTGCATCTCCTATCTGCAAACCCAATCGGTGAGCCTGTTTGTGTTACTGTATACTAGTCACTCCCAAATCACTCCAAAGAGATGCGAAATTTACGCTGAACCCCCATTGTTCAATATCTTTCGAGTTGAATTTAAAACTCATTAGTCGAATCACGAATTTTCCAGGTGTATCTTCTGTATGTTTATCGAAAAGATTACCACGTTTTTCACAGAATTTCACTATGATTTTGATTATATCACATGGTACCGAAGACATGAGTGATAGTAGCATATGAATCTGCGATGCTAGTGGGCATGTTTCTAATACTTTTCAAAGCTAAAGTAACTGTTAAAAACAGTTTTTTAAACCTTGAAAGGTATAGAAACATGCCCACTACACCGCACTAGGCCAGAATATTACACACCATGTCAGACAGGTGATTTTGGACGATTTTGGGAAATTTTAGACGATTTTGGTCGCCACCGATATGATAGTTTCAACTTTGGACCGATTTTTCACCAAAAGTGTAACACAACACTCCGGGTATTTTATGCCCGGAAAACACTCTTAAAATGTATATAATTAACATGAGAAAAAAAATCGGGAATGGATTTTTTTTAGGGTTTTTTTTTGGTCGAAAAATCGCCCAAAAATCAGCAAAATCGAACGAAATCACTCAAAAATCGCTCAAAAATCAGAAAGATCGTCCAAAATCACCTGTCTGACATGGTGTGTAATATTCTGGCCGAATGCGGTGTAGTGGGCATGTTTCTATACATTTCAAGGTTTGAATAACTGTTTTTAAGATTTACTTTAGCT
>JABSQW010000440.1 GCA_013215605.1 Myxococcales bacterium | reverse complement strand
GGCGCCCAGTAGTACGGGTGCTGGAACTGCGCGCTGCTCAGCAGTGCCTGCTGGGCCTGCTGGAGAGCGCGGGCCTTGCTGATTGCGGGCGTGTCCAGGGCCTCGTAGAAGCCCACCACCAGCTGCGACGTCGCCTCGTCGGAGACGGGCCACAGGCTTCCCATGGCGCTGCGCGCCCCCGCGCGGATCGCCACCCCGGCCAACCCCAGCGCCGCCCGATCGTCGCCCACCGCCGTCTCGCAGGCCGACAGCATCAACAGCTCGACGGGCTCGTCTCCGTAGCGCGCCGCGCGCATCAGCGACGCCAGCTCTTCCATCGACAGCCGGCCGTCGTGGGTCAGCACGAAGCTGCTGTCCGGGTCGCCCGTGAACTCTGCGTGCGAAGCCAGGTGCACCACACCGGGACGCTGATTGCGCAGTGCCGACGCCAGGCTCTCGGCGTCGAAGGACTCGTTGAGCAACACCTCGCCGCCGTAGAGCGCCTGGATCGCCGCGAGCTCTCCCTCCACGCCCGGCAGCTCCCGATAGCCCTGCACCGCCTCGCTCACCCCCGCCAGCAACAGCGGCGAACTCCCCAGATCGAGCGGACGCGGCGCCAGCAGGTCGAGGCTCGGCGTGATCGCCACCGCATAACGTTCCAGCAGGAAACGCTCGCCGTCGTGCAGCGCCGCCAGCGGAATCGTGCGCAGTGCAGCGCCCGGCACGAACACCAGCGTGTCGATGCCCTCCGCTTCGAGCAGCGGGGCATAGGGCGCCACCAGCCACTGGTACAGCTGCTGCGCCGGAGCCCGGTACTCCCGCGTCGTCCGCTTCGTCAGCAGCCGGCGAAGACGCTTCACTTCCTCCTCCAGCTGCGACGCGGGAATCGCCACCGGGAAGCGCTCGATCCCCGAAGCCCGACTCACCAGCAGCTCCAGGCGATCCGCCAGCACGATCGGGTAGATCACCGCCGCTCCCGGGTCGACGGTCTCCAGCGACCGGGCCGTGGCCTGGAGCTCCGCCGCGCAGCTGTCGCGGAAGTAGTTGCGCAGCTCGGCGGCCTTCCACTGCTCGACCACCTGGCGCGCCTCGGCGAGGCGGCTCTGCTGGCTCTCCGGCGTCGGGGCTCCCGCGCTGCTCTGCAGCAGCAGGTCCACCAGCGCCAGGTAGACGGGCTCCACCGCCTCACGGAAGGCCAGGTCGGCCCGGCTGGTGGCGGCGACGGCCTCGGGGCGCGTCTCCTCGAGCAGGCTCACGGCCCGGCGGTAGGCGTCGAGAGCGTCCTCGATCTGACCGTTGCGCCCCTCGAGGCGACCCAGCTGGGCGTACCAGTGGGCGAGCTGATCGACCGCCTGCTCCTGCTCGGCCAGCTGCAGGGCTCGGCGGGTGACGTAGCGCGCCTCTTCGTCGCGACCCCCTTCCTGGGCGTAGAGGGCGCCGAGCTGGCCCACGGCCTGGGCGGCAGCCCGCCGGTTGCCCTGGCTCTCGGCGCTCTCGCGTGCCCGCAGCAGATCGCCGTGGGCGGCGAGCAGGGCCTGGCGGCGGTCCCCGGGATCCTGGCGCGCGCGGCTCGCCTCGCTGTAGGCCAGGTGGAGGTAGAGCGACGTCCGCGCCGCCGGCGTGGTCTCCGCCCGATCCAGCGCCTGGCGGGCCCGGGTGAGGGCGCTGCGGGTCTCGTCTTGCCGGCCCAGGGCCAGGGCCGTGCGGGCCACGTTGGCCTCGGCCTGGGCGGCGCGCAGCAGCTCACCCCCCGCCCCGGCTTCGCGGGCACTCTCCTGGTAGGCGGCGAGCGCGCCCGCCGGGTTGCCCGCAATCGCCCGCTCGTTCCCCAGATCGTTGAGCAGGGCCGCGCGCAAGTTGGTGGAAACCGGCGGCAGCGACTCCGGGGTCTCTCCAGGGCCAGCCCGAGGGCCGCCGCGCGCCACCTCCACGGCCTGGCTCAGGAGCCGCTCAGCGGGCTCGAACTCACCCAGCGCCACGTAGGCGTTGCCCAGCGCGCCCAGAGCCGCGGCCTCGCGCGCGGGATCCCCGGCCGCCAGGGTCAGGGCCTCCTCGAGGGGAGCCAGGCTCTCGCGGTAGGCGCCCTCGGCCTGCCGGGTCTCGGCCAGCCCGCGCAGCGCCTCGCCCTCGGCCCCGGCATCGTCGGCCGCCACCGCCGCCTCGCGGGCCTCGGCGAAGGCCCCGGCCGCCTGGCGAGTGCGTCCCCCGCGCAGCGCCTCGCCGCCCGCTCGCATGGCCAGCTGATAGCTCGCGACGGAGGCGTCATCGGGTCCGGGCGAAAGCGTCGGCGCCGACCAGGCGGCGAGCCCCCCGCCCAGGCCGCTGCCGAGCGGCGACAGCGCGAGCAGCGGATCGTCCGCCGAGACCGGCAGGTCCGGCCAGCGCGACACCGTGAAACGCCCAGCGCCCGGGCTGCCCCCGCGCTGTCTTCCGCACTGGGCGAGCAGCAGCGACGACGCGTCCACGTACGAAACGTTCGGCGGCACCACCTGGCTTTCGATCGCCGTCTCGGGGTTGTTGAAGATGACCTGACCCTGCGCTTCGGGGCCCCCCGGCGCCGACGCGGTGATCTCACTGTCCGGGGATGACAACACCACCGGGGCGTTGATCTCCACCCGGCCGCCTCGACCGCCGGTGCTGCTGGCGCTCGCATCGATGCGGCTTTCGCCGGCCAGGACCAGTGCCTTGGCGGGGGCACCGCTGTCGCCGATCAGGATGCTCCCCCCCTCGCCGCCCTGCACACTGGCTTCCAGGCGCGAGTCTTCCAGCAACACGAGCGCGCCCCCTTGGATGCTCAGGTCGCCGCCATCGGCCGCGAACGCTTCGACACTCACCACCCCGCCATTGGACAGGTGGACTTCGTCAGCGCTGAGGCTCACGGAGCCGGCGTCCCCCGTTCCCTCCGAGAGTGCGAGGATCTGGCCGCCCTCCGTCAACTCGATGCGCGGGGCTTCGACGCTGACCGTGCCACCCGCTCCGCTGCCCGTGCTGCTGGTCTGGGCCGCCTGCAGGGTCGAAGGTTGCGGCGCCCCATCCTTGCCCCCGCTCAGGTCGTGCCCCGCGATCGAGACGAGACGGGTGGCACGCACCGAGACGTCGCCGCCCGCGGCCTTGCCCCCAGTATTCGACGCCATGGTGCCGCCGTCGTGCAGCAGCAGCGTGCCGGCTTCGACGCGGACGGATCCTCCCGAGGCACCGCTCGGAAGGTCATCGAGGTTCACGGCCCGGACTCTGGAACCGTGGCCGTCGCCGCCGATCCCCGCGAGTTCGAGCTGTTGATCGGCGCGGATCTCGATGTTTCCAACCCTGCTGCCGTTGCCTGCGAACCGCAACGTCGTTACGTCCGCTCCGTCGAGAATCGAGACGTTGGGCGCTTCGAGCGTAATCCCGCCGACCCCATCGCCACCGCCAACGGTCCGGGTGAAGAGGTCAACCGATCCGAGTTGCAGGTCGCTCCCCGAAGTGGGCTCGACCTCCTGGTCGTCGGTTCCGTCCAGAAGGATGTGATCTGTTGCGCGGATCGTCAGTGCGCCACCCTGTGTCATGGCGCCGTTGTTGTTCAGGATCGCGATCGCAGCGCCGTCGCTCAGATGCACGGAATCGGCTTCGAGCAGGATGTCTCCACCGGCGGGAGGTTGCGGCTGATTGGCAAAGCTGTTGATCACGGCGATCTCGGATCCCCGACCATCCGAGGGGTCCTTGCCCGACAACGTGATGCTGCCCGTCGCGACGATCTCCACCCCGTAGTCTTTCACAACGAGGACCGCGCCCCTTCGCAGATCGACTCCGCCCGCGTGCAGCCGCAAGTCCCCATCGACATGTCCGGAGAGCACAGCAGTTCTGTCGAAGACGATGCGTTGGCTCGAGTCACCGAGGAAGCCGAAGTCCGCAGGGGCCGCCATCGAGAGAACGCTGGCGTCGCCGGCACTCCAACTCGTGGAGAAGCGGACGCCGTCTTCGAAGCCGAGGTCTCTGGCGGTGCTGACGTGGAAGGCGGCGGGAATGTCGAGCGTGGCGTTCGGCCCGAAGAGGACGCCGTTCGGGTTCAGGAAGTAGAAGTCGGCGCCCTCGATCTCGGAGGCGAGCGTGCCGTTCAGGTGGGAAGGCTCGCCCCCGGTGATGCGGCTCACGACGTTGTCGGTGGACTGGGTGGCGGTGAAGCGCGCGGTGTCCCCCGCGCCGAGATCGAAGGTCGAGAAGCTGTGGAAGAGGTTGCTGCCGGCCCGCTTCCCGAGATCCTCGCCGACGGTGTAGACGTCGAAGCTGTCCGGCGAAAGGGTCTGGGCCGGGCCCAGGCTGCCGTCGGTCTCGATCCGTGTGGTGACGCTGTCCCAGTCCGCCGAGGGCGTCATGTCCTGTGCCTGGGCGTTGAGAGGGAGGGTCGCCAGGGCCAGAGACAGCCCCGCGATGAGACAGGAGCGCAGAGATCCTGCGCCGACGCGCCGGGCCCACGCGATCGTGGAGGCCGGGGCGTTGGAGGTGATTTCGATCACGAGGGTTCTCCGGGTCCCCAGCCGTCGCGGGCGGGATTTCACGGGTCCAGGGTGGGGTGTCCATGGAACCGTGGCTGTGAAGTACTTCACAGCACGGTCCGCGGGGTGGACTCAGCCGGGTCCTCTGGGCTTTCTGGCTCGCAAGCGCCCCAGGGCGAGCAGGCCCACGATACCGGCAAACAGCTGAAGCATGGGGTGGGGTTCCGGGACGGCGATGGCGGGGGGAACCTCCGTGTTGGAGTTGATCAGCGTGTCGGTGCCCGCCAGGTAGGTGCCGTCTTCGCGGATTTCGAGCGTCGGCGTGGCCAGTTGGTCGATCGTTTCGAATTCGTCGGGCGCCGTCTCGTCGATCTTGATGAGTTGACTCACCACCAG